>JAKAWH010000158.1 GCA_021817065.1 Actinomycetes bacterium | reverse complement strand
CCGCGCGCGCTGCATCTTTGTGGCCACGCGCGAAACATTCCGATGGCCGCGCGCGCTGCAGGTTTGCTGGCCGCGCGCGCTACAAATTCAGTGGCCGTAGTTGGGGATTATTGCGTGACCGCCGTCAGGTGTTGCACTCGGTGGGGGGCGTAGCGATGGCAGGAATGCTAGAATAGTAGAGCAATACAGCAGACCCGCAAATTACGCGTGTCGCGCACAATCGGAAGGGAGGTCCCTATGACGCCAGTAGACCTGACAGAGTCCGTGACCGACGCCGAGTGCCTGGGGGCAATGGTCGAGCACTACGCCTCGACCCTCATCTCCTCCAAGCCGGCGAAAGCGTGGCTGGAAACCCGTGCAATCAGTGAGGCGGTAGCCGAGCGATTTCGCCTCGGGTTCGCCGATCGCAGTTTCGGCAAGTCCCTCCCCCGGTCAAGCTGCGATTCGGGCAGGGCTATCCGCAAGCGATTGGCTGGACTCGGGGTGACATTGGATTCGGGACATGAGAGGTTCCGGGGGTGTGTGACCGTGCCGATCGTCTCTGGGGACGGAGAGATGGTCGGCCTTCAGGGAACCCGGATTTACACTTCGCTTCCTGCCGGCACTCCCCGGGAGGTGTGGCTCCACGATATGCCCGGTGGCCTGTTCACCCCGAATGGGTTGGGGTCGGCCGATCTGGTCATCGCCCTTACCATCCCCGTTGCTCTCACCCTCGTCTCGGCCGGCATCGAGGCCGTGGTGGCACCGGGACGACCCGAGGGATTCACGGATCGAGAGATCGAGGAGATCGGGCAATCGTCCCGCCGGTTGGTGGTCGTGACCGGGTCGAAGGGGGACCGGGAGTCGGCTCAGTTGTTCTCGGGAGGAGGTGGACCGCTCGCCACCGTGTACACCTGGCCGCTTTCCACCCTGGCCGCACGAGTGGCCGATGGGTTCTGCTCACGTGGCGGTGGCGGTGGCGTTGCCGTTGACCCTCACAGCCCCTCTGCCCCCACCAGAGCGTCTTGCCCTTCGGCAAATACTGAGGTTGCCGTTGACCCTCACAGCCCCTTTGCCCTCACCGGTTCGGATGTCCCGGCCACTTTCGAATGTTCCATGCTCACTGGCGCTCCGGTTGGTCCTGCCAGCTCCACCTCCGGTGCGCTGGGCGCAACCATCGTGGGTGAGGAGGTCGAGGAGCCCTGCGAGACGGTCGCCCGGGAGAACGAGGTCGCGGTTCAGAAGATCCCCGGGAATATCGGGGAGACTCCCGCCCTGGCCGGGATGGACGTTCACCTCGTACAGCCTCAGCCGGCGAGGTGCATCGCCAACTCGTCGGCTCCAGCCGATTCTTCCGAGATGTCCGGTAGTGCCTCCAACCCGTCGGCTCCAGCCGATCCCGCGGAGATCCGCCTGAATACGGGCACTCACACCTGGCGCATCCGGGGAGCGACCCGGGCAAAGGGATACGAGACCCTGAAGGCCAACGTCATGGTGACCGATACGACGACCGGCCGGTTCCACGTTGACACCATCGACCTCTACTCTGCCCGCCAGCGCTCCGGGTTCATAGCTGCATTGGTGGACGAACTGCACGTGCCCGTTGCCACCGTAGCCGCCGAGATCGACCAAGCATTGCTTGCGACCGAACAAGCCCTCGACAAGGCGGCGACTGACTCTCCGTCTGGTCCACCCGAGCCGAGCGCAGCCGAACGTGATGTGGCCATGGAAATGCTCACCTCCCCCGACCTGGTGGGCCAGATCGTCTCCGACATTTGCGAACTCGGCATCGTGGGCGAAGAGGACAACGCCCTTCTCCTCTACCTGGCCCTCGTCTCCCGCAAACTGGACAAGCCCCTGTCGGTCATGGTCCAGTCGGCACCTTCTGCGGGCAAGTCCACCCTGGCCGACAGAGTCGCATCCTTGGTGCCTGCCGAAGACCAGGTCACCTATTCGGCCCTGACCGGCCAGGCCCTCTACTACCTCGGTGCTGGCGACCTCTCCCACAAGGTGTTATGCGTTGCCGAAGAGGAAGGGGCGGCCAAGGCCACGTACGCGATCAAGCTCTTGGTGTCCTCGGGGAAACTCGCCATTGCCTCCACCGGCAAAGATCCGGAAACCGGCAGACTCGTGACGTCGAGCTACGAGGTCGCCGGTCCGGTGTCGCTCCTCATGACCACCACTGCACCACACGTGGACGAGGAACTGGCTTCCCGCCTGGTGGCCATAAGCGTCTGCGAATCGGTCTCCCAGACGAGAAAGATCCACGAAGTCCAGCGTGCCTCCTATTCGAAGGCGGGACTCATCGAAAAGGCGGGCCGGGAGGCGGTCATCGCCCGCCACCATGTGGCCCAGCGCCTTATTCAATCCCTGCCGGTGGTGATCCCGGGCGTCGAAGAGCTCGCCTTCTCCGACGCCACCACGAGGTCACGCCGGGACCATGACAAGTACCTGTCCCTCATCTGCGCCTCCGCGCTCCTCCACCAGTTCCAAAGGCGGGTGAGGACGATCCAGAACGAGGATTCGCCGATCTCCTACATCGAGGCCACCCCGGCCGATGTGGCACTCGCCGACCGGCTGGCCAAAGGGGTGATCATCCGAGACTGTGCGGACTTGCCTCCGGCTACCGCCTCCCTCCTCACCCGCCTGGCCTCGTGGGCGGGAAACGGCCATTTCACTCGGAGGGCTGCCCGAGAGGCCCTGGGGCTGGGCGACACCCAGGCGAAGGTGCATCTGGCACGATTGGTGGAGCTGGAATACGCGGTCGCCACCTACGTGGGTCGCACCGTCTCCTACCAGCTTTGCTGGGACGATCCCGTGGTTCATCGGAGCGGGGGCAAAGGCGCCCCGTCCCATGTTGGGGATAGGACGACGGAGGGGACGGAGGTTCATAGGGATAGCCCGTCAGGTGAAACAGAGCCCATCCGGCCGGGGGAAAAGGCGATCCGGTCGGGGGGTGGTCGGGGGGTGGTCGGCCACAAGTCGGGGTCCGGTCGGGGGCACGCAAACGGGTCATCTGCCCAGGTCAAGGCCAAGAAATCACCCCAGACGAAGACGACTCGCCCGGATGTCACGTATGGGGACGAAGACGACCCCTATTCCAACGACCCCTATGGCTACGACGTAGCCGTGTCGGTGACCGGTGGGAGTCGCCGGAGGGGGTTGTGACCATGTCCGCCACTTCCCATCCCGGTCACGAGCTCGCGACGACCCCCTTCGACACGAGCACGCATCCGACATCTGCGACGACCCCCTTCGACGCAGCGATCGGCGAGTTCGCCTCCCACTTGGCTGTCCGCAACTACTCCAAAGGCTCGGTAACCGCCTATCGCCACGGCCTTTCCTGGCTGACCCGGTATCTCGAAGCCCGGGGCATTGTCGACCCCGCCCATGTCACCCCCGAAATGCTGGAGTCCTACCGGCGCCACCTGGCGGGCACGGTCAAGGCCAACGGGCGTCCTCTGGCGATTGCCACCCAGTCCCACCGTCTCCAGGCGGTTCGGGTCTTCTTCCGCTGGATGCGCAAAGTCGGCTATCTGCCCACCAATCCTGCCGACGCGCTGGAATCTCCCCGGGCCGTCCACCGCCTTCCCCCAGCGACCTTGTCGGTTGAGGAAGTGGAAGCGGTGATGGCCTTACCCGACACCGCTACCGCCTTCGGGCTTAGGGACCGGGCGATACTCGAAACCTTCTACTCCACTGCAATCAGGCGATGTGAGCTCA
>JAKAWH010000052.1 GCA_021817065.1 Actinomycetes bacterium | reverse complement strand
CGATCTCGGGACCTTCCTCGCTACAGTGACCTTCGATGACTGGGACTCCCGCTGCCGGGCGCTCGCCGACCGGCGAGTCCACCCCGCTGTCGGTCGTCGGCGTGTGCGAAGCGCTTCTTGTGGCGGGAGTGATCGACCTGGCGTTCCGTGTCTGGGCTGCCGGGCGGCGGCTGGCCGGTCGCCCGGTCCCGAAAGGGATCCTTGGGCGTTCGTGAACGGTATTCGCCGGCCCTCGGAGCCGTCGACGGGTGGCCGGTTTCCCGGGCAGCCGCAGGGGTGATCACCCCGGACGGTGCGTGTACCAACGGCGACACGACCCACCGTTTTGCCTGGGCTTCGGTGACCAAGATGCTCACCGCGGTGGCGGTACTGGTGGCCGTCGAGGAGGGAACGGTGGGTCTGGATGAACCGGCGGGACCCACCGGGTCCACCGTCCGCCATCTCCTCAGCCACGCCTCGGGACTTTCCCCAGACGAGCCCAGCGCGCGCCCACCACTCGGGGAAAAGGACGATCGGAGACGTCCGCCCGCCCCTCCGGGCACCCGCCGGATTTACTCGAATAGGGGATTCGAGATTCTGGCCACCGTGGTCGCCGAACGGGCGGGGATGGCTTTTGGCGACTACCTCGCCGAAGGGGTGCTGGAGCCGCTGGGGATGGCCGGGGTGACCTTGGAGGGTTCGCCCGCCTGGGGAGCGGTGGGGAGCGTGGGGGACCTGGTGGCGCTCGGTTCGGAATTGTTGTGCCCGCGGCTGCTCGCGGCGGAGACGATAGGCGAAGCCACCCGGGTGGCTTTTCCTGGCCTGGCAGGGGTGCTTCCCGGGTTCGGTCGCTTCGATCCCAACGACTGGGGGCTCGGCTTCGAGATCCGGGGTGTCAAGCAACCGCACTGGACCGGGTACCACAATTCACCGGAGACATTCGGCCACTTCGGGCAATCCGGAGCTTTTCTGTGGGTCGACCCGGTCGCCAGACTGGGTTGTTGCGGGTTGGCCGACAAGCCGTTCGGTCCTTGGGCCAAGGAGGCGTGGCCCCGGCTCGCCGACACGGTCCTCGCTGCGCGCCCGGACTGATCAGCCCGGAGGCGGTTTCCTCCGCCGGCGCGCTCTTCTTCCGGCCTGCCCTCTCAGCCGCCGCGCGTGTGTGACCGCCTGCCCTCTCAGCCGCCGCGCTGCCCGGCGAGCAGGCGCTCGCGTACCTTCGGATTGGTGGCGAGATCGATGGCGGTCCAGGCCATCGCGATCGCCCCGTCGACAATCGCTTTGTCGGCCTCGGCCGATACTGCCGCGGTGGCGAACTCAGGTTGGTGATTGACCGCCGGGAGCGATCCGATGCCGAGCATCGGGTGAATAGCGGGGATGGCGAGCGACACGTTGGCCATGTCGGTAGACATCGGTGTGGTGGGAGCGTCGGGAAAGGTCCTCCCGAGTGTCTCGGCATTCCTTCGCCAGGCCCCTTGCATGTCCGGGTCGGGACGGAACTCCGAATAGACGGGGCCGAGCGGGACGACCTCCCATGCCGCTCCGGTCGCTATGGCTCCCGCCTCGAAGCAGCGCATCACCTGGGGTTCCACCTCGGCGAGCTGGGCGATGGTGGGAGCCCGGACGAAGTACTCCACCTCGGCGAACGCGGGCACAACATTGGCTGCTTCTCCTCCCCGCCGGACGATTCCGTGAACCCGGCTCCCCTCGGGGAGATGCTGGCGGATCAGCCCGATGGCCACCTGGGCCACGGTGACCGCGTCGGCCGCGTTGATCCCCTCTTCGGGATGGCCCGATGCGTGGGCTGCCTTGCCGGTATATCGCACGGCAAAATGGGAAGCGGCCAGGCATTCGAGCTGGACCTGTTCCACCGGGCCGGGATGGACCATGAGCGCCGCGTGGATTCCATCGAATGCTCCGCCCTCCAGCATGATGATCTTCCCCCCCCCGCCCTCTTCGGCAGGTGTACCCAACACCTTGACCGTGATTCCCAGGTCGCCGGCGACTTCGGCCAGGGCGATCCCGGCACCGACTGCCGCCGCCGCGATCACGTTGTGCCCGCAGGCGTGACCCATCCCGGGCAGGGCGTCGTATTCGGCGCAGATCGCCACGGTCAGAGCGCCCGAACCCGAGGTGGCGATAAAAGCAGTCGGCAGGTTGCAGATCCCCTTGACCACGGCGAAGGCGCTGCGTTCCAGGGGCTCGGCCACCCACGACACCGCACGGGTTTCCTCGAATCCCAGCTCGGGATGGTCGTGCAATCGGTGGCTCAGGTCGACCAGCTCGTCCCTATGACGGCGAACGCATTCCTCGACCCGGACCTTCGCGCTCTCCTCCATCGGTGCCAAATCTAGGCCCAGTTCGCCAGCTGCCACCCCTGCCCCTGCCTGCAGACGGGCCGGAGAGCATCAGACTGGGGGCTCCGATGCCCCCCAGCCCTTGAAGATAAGAATACTCCTGGAATAGTCCTGCACGGCAACTCGCCCGGGCGCGATGGCCGGGGCGACATGAACCAGGATTGCGTCTATACTGACCCCAACCTCCCGCGCCGCACTTCTGCGATGTCGCGGGCCACTGGTAGCCCCACGAACTTCGTTCCTCAGGTTGCGAGTGATCAACCTAGAGAATGGAGAAATTCGGTTGAATCCCCCTACGACGGGCGCTGACGCGCCCTCGACCTCTTTCGCGCACCTGGGACTGCTCGACGACCTCGTCCACGTCCTGAAGAAGCGCAACATCACCCAGCCACTACCCATCCAGGCATGCACCATCGCAGACGCTCTCGCCGGGCGGGACGTCTCGGGCAAAGCACCCACCGGGTCCGGCAAGACCCTGGCATTCGCACTCCCGATGGCCTCGACGGTCCACAAGGCGACTCGCGGCCGGCCTCGGGGACTGGTGCTGGCACCGACCCGCGAGCTGGCATCCCAGATCGCCGCAGAGATAGCTCCCCTCCTGGCTTGTCGCGGCCTCCGGGTGCAGGCCTTCTACGGCGGAGTCGGATTCGGTGCGCAGCTCGATGCCCTGCACAAGGGCGTCGACGTGGCCGTGGCGTGCCCGGGCCGTCTCGAAGATCTGATGGGACGGGGAAGTGTGCGGCTCTGCGACGTGGAGATGGTTGTCGTTGACGAAGCCGATCGAATGGTGGACATGGGATTCCTCCCCGCGGTGACCAGGATCCTGGATGCCACGCCGTCGACACGCCAAACCCTTGTGTTTTCCGCCACTCTGGACGGAGAAGTGGATATCCTGACTCGCCGATTCCAGCGCGAACCGGTTCGTCACGAGGTCACCGCTAGAGACGACGAGCTGAAGCGGGTAACCCACGAATTCCGGAATGTGGGCCTAACAGATCGCCTCTCCCACTGCACCGAGGTCCTCGAAAGCAAGGGACCGACCGTGGTTTTCGTTCGTACCAAACGGGGCGCGGACCGACTTACCACCCAGCTACTGCGTTCCGGAGTCAGCGCGGCCGCCATCCACGGCGACCGTTCACAGGTCCAGCGCGAGCGTGCACTTGCGGGATTCCGGCGTGGCATCACGCAGGTCCTGGTCGCCACAGATGTCGCTGCTCGCGGAATCCACGTCGATGACATCGCATGCGTGGTGCATTACGACCTGCCGGCGGATTCGAAGGAGTATGTCCACCGATCCGGCCGGACCGCCCGGGCGGGTGCATCGGGCTCGGTTGTCTCGTTCGTCCTCCCCGGCCAGGAAGCGACCGCCGCGGACCTTCGGAAGTCCCTCGGTATCCGCTCTGAAGGCTTGGACGTCGCGGAGTCTCGTCGGCGCCCGGAGCCGAAGAAGTCGGGCGATCGGAATGTACCGCTGAGATCACGCCGGCGGCCCCGGGGAAGGGGTCGAACGGGAGATGGTCGGGTGACCACACCGCGAAGCGGGGCTGGAATCCGGTGAGTGTGAGCGTGATGAGTACGGAGCCCCTTCGCTGCGCCGATCCGTCATTGACGAGCGAAGGCAAGCCGGACACTGCAGGACGAAGCCAGAACGTGATCACAGTGGCGATCATCCTCAGTCCCCTGGTGGCCATCGGGGTGATCCTTCCCCTTCTGTGGGGACATGCCGTGAACCTGAGCGACGTCCTCATGGGAGTGTCTCTCTACGTGATCACAGGATTCGGGATCACTGTCGGGTATCACCGGATGTTCACCCATGGAAGTTTCCAACCACACCGCTGGTTGAAGATCGTCCTCGCTCTGGTGGGTTCGATGGCTGTCGAGGGTTCCGTCACCTCCTGGGTCGCCACCCATCGGCGCCACCACATCTACAGCGACCGGGACGGTGATCCCCATACTCCCCACCGCTACGGCGACCGGGGAGTCGCGTTGCTCAAAGGTCTCGCCTTCGCCCATGTCGGCTGGTTGTTCGTCTCCGACCACTCGAGCGCCCGCCGGTATGCTCCCGATCTCCTGCGCGATCGCGATATACGGCGAATCGACCGACTTTTTCCGGTCATTGCACTCGTATCGTTGTCGTTCCCGTTCGGGATCGGGTACTTGCTTTCCGGTTCGCTTGCGGGTGGGATCTCCGCGCTCACCTGGGCAGGACTGGTGAGGATGGGTCTGTTGCACCACGTGACATGGTCGGTGAACTCGATCTGCCATATGTTTGGCAAGCAAACCGCCGAGACCGGCGACCGCAGCACCAACGTGAGAGCACTGGCGCTGGTCTCGTTGGGCGAGAGTTGGCACAACGTCCATCATGCTCATCCCACCTGGGCCCGCCATGGTGCTCTGAAGGGGATGATCGACCCGTCGGCCGGCCTGATCCGGCTTTTCGAGCGGTTGGGATGGGTGGCCCGGGTTCGCTGGCCGTCGCTGGCCGGGCTGCCGAGCGCGTAGGACCGTCGCCCACGGGTTCCCAGGGTGGACGGGTTCGGCCTGCGGCTCTGAGAGGTTGCCGGGCCGTCAACTAGAATCTCACTCGAAGGTATCCCGGCCGAAGGCGTGGGCGAGGTTTCCCACCGCGTTGTCCGCCGACCCCGGGGACGTAGCTCAGTTGGTAGAGCACCTGCTTTGCAAGCAGGGGGTCGTCGGTTCGAGTCCGATCGTCTCCACCACAGTCCCGTATTCGAACTTCGGCTCATCAAACAGCAGGTCGAAGGGCGGGCGGAACTCGACTCCGACGGGACTTCATGTAGCTATTCGAACTGATGATGTCCCGGAGCTACCTCACCTTGGTCGGTAGACATCTGCGCGGTGGTCGATACGTACGACGTTGACCACCAGTTCAGCCTCGTTCATTTCGTACACGATCCGGTAAGCGCCCCGGCGGGCGGACCACAGGCCGGTCAGCTCCCGCCGCAATGGATGGCCCACCCGGTGAGGCGCTTCGAGTAATGGTCCAAGCATGAACTCGACCATGGCCGTGGCGATTTTCGGGAGCAGGCGGTCAAGCGATCGCTCGGCCGAAGCGGCGATGGAGAGCCTCCATGCTCCGGTCGTCAACGCGCGAGGTACTTGGCTCGCAGCGCTTCAGCATCCAGGATATGGCCTTCGGCAATCTCACCGCGGGCCTGGTTGATCTCTTTCAGCGCCTGGGGATCCGACAACAGGTCGAGCGTGTCCTCGAGCGCCTCGAGATCGTCGGGGCTCACCAAGATCGCTGCCGGTCGGCCATTGCGCGTCAGGACAACGCGATCGTGCTGGTACTCGACCCGGTCCACGACCTCAGAGAGATGGGCCTTGATGTGGGCAAGCGAAAGCGTCTCTGTCATGACCAATATTCTAGTCATTCTTCAGCTCAGTTTCAAGGCAACCAGCTCGTTCCGGACGTAATCGAGGTTCGAATAAGCGCGACTACGACCCACTTATCGGAACCCCAAAGAGGGTTTCTCGAACCCATCAGGATGCGCGTATAGCTGGCCCACACCCAGTGGAGGTTCGCGTGTAACAACTGTCCAGGTCGTCATCGCGCCTCCTTGGACAAGCCAGCCTGGCGAAGGATATTTGCAAGTGTACCGGGAGCCAGCTCTGTCCTGGATTTCCTGCGACCGTCACCCGACCAGCCTTGCTCGGATGCCGGAACTGTCTATGGCTTCCGCGCTGAGTGACTTAGTGCCATCCGTCGTTCTCCAGCACACGGATGACCTCTCGGACCGTGATCATTGAAAGGAGGATAACCATGGGGTGTAACCGGTGAACGGGTCGATCACTGCGGTCCTGCTCGCCCCAGGTGTGGGCGCTAGTCACCGAACGAAGAGCGACCCAGCGAGCAATCCTTGCGCCAGGTGGTAGGTAACCATAATGGCGACCCGTGCGTACTTCCGATGCCCGACGAAACGGTCCCATGCCAGGGTCGCATCGGAGGCAAGGAACACCAGTCCTCCTGCTGCGGCGATCGCCGAGCCGCTCGCACATGCCGCGCCGGCCATGATCACCAGGGCTGTCATGTAGACCGAGGTGGCAGCGAAGAGACCATGTCCGTGCTCGCGAAGGACACGCCGCATGATCGTGGTCGCGATCGGTGTTGCTACCACCGCAATGGCTCCACTGGCGAGCGCGATGGTAGAGATGCTTCCACCGCCCCGGGTGAGGCCGGCGATATAGAAGGCATGGGCCAGGAGAAAAGCAGCCAATCCACCCTCGAAGAGATCGACCGGCACCATGAGAAGGACATCGCCGGCGAGCGAGAAGCCGAGAGCTGCGACGAACAACCATTGACGTGCCGAGCTGACCGTATGGGTTGCGGTAATGACCGGGTGGGAGACGGAAACGGCAGCAATCAGCAGGACCAGGGCGAGTGGCTTGAGGACGTATTCGACCTGCCGGGGGAGGGGATCCTCCGGTCGGCGGGCACCGGCGGCAACCGCTATCCAGTCGCTGATCGCCGCGACGGCACAAGCTGCCGAGAGCGTCCAGCCCGCCGTCCCGAGTCCCCCCTGCACAACCGCCGACACTATTCGCCATGGTGAAGAGCTGCATCTCGATCGAACGGGCGATCGTGGCCAGCGGGCTCCCGATCACCGCCGCCGCGGGAGGCTTCACCGGAAGTTCCGCGAGCCGGGCACCGACCCCACGTCAAGCGCCACGATCTTCTCGGCGCGCAGGCTGGTGGCGAGCGACCCCACCTTTTCCAAGCGACCCCGGACGAGCAGGGCTGGAGCGGTGCCGGCGACGTCGCGGTAGTGAACCCACGCTCCGGCCGAGCAGGTGACCCGAGCGATCCCGGTCTCGTCCTCCAGGGTGAGGAAAGTAGCCCCCTTGGCGGTCTCGGGGTGCTGGCGGTGGGTGACCGCACCGGCGATGGTGACCCGGGCCTCCGAGGGGTAGGTGGCCAGGTCTGCCGCCCGGGTCACCCCGAGCGCATCCAGCCGGGGGCGTGCCAGCTCGATGGATGTCGGGCCGAGGGTGAGACCGGTGGCCCAGATGTCGGCCTCGATCTCCTCCTCGCCGCTGATCTCCGGTAGGGAGGGGGCAGTTTCCCCGACCACCAGGCCGGGCAGGCGGTCAGGAGTAGATTCGGCGATCGGCCCTGCCGCCCAGAGTGCGGCCCGCCGGGAGCCCGCGCTCGTACCCGACCCGGGCGCACCACCGATCTCCACCTCGACCAGTGCACCGGCCGTGGCGAGTGCTTCGAGCTGGCTCCGGGTGATCCCGGTCCGCCGGACCAACTCCTCCATGGTGGCGTACGGCCCACAGACCGCAATCGTGTCAGCGATGACGGGGCCGATCGACCGCACCGATCCCAACCCGAGCCGCACCGCCGGGCGGGTCGCACCCTCGTCCCATTCCAGGGTGGCTTCAGCGCGAGAGTGGTTCACCACCACCGGTCGGATCTCGACGCCGTGGCGGCGCGCGTCGGCAACCAGAGACTGCTCGTTCCAGAATCCCATCGGCTGGCTGTTCAGGATCGCCGCGCAGTATGCGGCAGGGTAGTGGTACCGCAGCCATGCCGAGCTGTAGACGAGGTAGGCGAAGCTCACCGCGTGGGACTCTGGAAAGCCGAAACTGGCGAATCCGGATAGTGCCGCGTAGATATTCTCGGCAGCTTCGCCTTCGATTCCATTGAGCGCCAGACCGGCCATCAGGCGCCCCCGTAGCCGCTCCATCCGCTCGATCGAGCGCTTCGCCGCCATCGCCTGGCGCAGCTCGTCGGCTTCGACAGGGGAGAAGCCAGCGGCGTCTATGGCTATCTGCATGAGCTGTTCCTGGAAGATCGGTACCCCCAATGTCTTGGCGAGAGACTTTTCGAGTATCGGGTGGAGGTAGGTGGGCTCCTCCTCGCCGCTGCGGCGACGCAGGTAGGGGTGGACCGAGTTACCCTGGATGGGACCGGGGCGGATCAGGGCCACCTCCACGACCAGGTCGAAGAAACATCGTGGTGCGAGCCTAGGTAGCGTGTTCATCTGCGCTCCGGACTCCACCTGGAAGACCCCGATGGTGTCGGCATTGCACAACGACTCGTATACGCAGTCCTCCTGGGGGATCTCGGCCAGGTCGATATCGACGTGGTGGTGCTCGCCGATCAGGTCGACGCAACGGTGGAGGACCTCCAGCATTCCCAGGCCCAACAGATCGAACTTGACCAGGCCGGCCGCCGCGCAGCTCTCCTTGTCCCACTGGAGAACCGTCCGGCCCTCTTTTCGGGCCCACTCCACTGGGCACACTTCGACCACCGGGCGATCGCATATCACCATGCCGCCCGGGTGTAGCCCGAGGTGACGGGGGAATCCGAGGATCTCGACGGCCAGCTCTGCGGGTAACCGTATCGAGGGGTCGCCCTCGTCCGCAGAGACCGCCCCCCGGTGTTCCAGCGACGTCGCCCAGGCGGCGACCTCGGGTTCGGAGAGCCCGCACGCCCTGCCCATGTCGCGCACTGCCGATCGCGGCCGGTAGGTGATGAGATTGGCTACTTGGGCTGCATGGTTGCGACCGTATCGCTCGAAGACATGGGCGATCACCTCGTCCCGCCGTCCCGACTCGATGTCCAGGTCGATGTCGGGTGGTCCGTCCCGGGCGGGCGACAGGAACCTTTCGAAAAGCAGCCCAAGAGACACGGCATCGGCCCGGGTGATACCGAGGACGAAGCACACGGCCGAGTTGGCGGCGCTTCCACGTCCCTGGCAGTAGATGTTGTGTGCCCGGCAGAACTCTACGATCTCCCAGACGATTAGGAAGTAGCCGGGAAAACCCAGTTTCCCGATGATGTCCAGTTCGTAGTCGATCTGCTTCCAGGCTCCCGGGACCCGCTCTCCGTCCCGGGGACCGTATCTCTTGGCCGCTCCGGCCTCGGTCAGATGCGCCAGCCACGATTGCTCGTCGTAGCCGGCCGGCACGTCGAAATTCGGCAGACCGGGAGCGATTAGCTTCAGGTTGAAGGCGCAGTCGAGGCCCAGTTCCCATGCCCGTTCCATGGTTCCCGGCCACCGGCTCAACATCCGCGACTGCTCGGAGGCCGAACGCAGGTGGGCGGCCGGCGAGCAGGGCATCCATTCTTCCATCTCGGCCAACGACTTATTGGCACGTACCGCCCCCAGCGTGCAGGCCAATCGGTGCCCGTGGGGGGTCGCGTAATGGACGTTGTTGGTCGCGATGGTCTCCACACCGAGCGAGTAGGCGATCTCGGCAAGAGCGTCGTTGCGAACCGAATCAACTGGGTCGGCATGGTTCCACAGCTCGACGAAGACGTTGTCTTGCCCGAATGCGTCGACGAGGCGCGCCAGTTCCCGCCGGGCTTCCGCCGGTCCTTCCTGTTCGAGCCGGGAGACCACGGTGCCTTTGCGGCAGGCGGTGGTAACCGCCCATTCGCAATGGTGAGCGGAGGCGAGGTTCTCCAGGGTGAAGATCGGCCGACCCTTTTTCCCGCCGGCCAGGTGTGCCTCGGCGATCACCCGGGAGAGGCGCGCGTAGCCGTCCGGGTTCCGGGCTAGGACGATGAGGTGATCGCCGGGCGGGTCGGGCACACCCGCTCTCGGTCCCGGCGAGAGGGTCAGCTCGGCTCCGAAGACCGTCCTAACCCCTGCCTCTCGGGCGTGGCCCGCGAATTCCACCACACCGTAGAGACCGTTGTGGTCGGTCAAGGCCAGGACGGGTAGCCCCAGGCGCGCCGCTTCGGCGACCAGATCGGCCGGGGAGGAGGCGCCGTCGAGGAACGAGTAGTTCGAGTGGCAGTGGAGCTCGGCGTAGTGCACGGCGCGGGCTCTCAGTCGTAGGTCGCTTCGAGGGCCCAGGTGCCCTCCCGGGTGACGAGAAGATGGGCGGATCCGGTGCGGGTGGCCACCTGGATACGGGCGTGCCGCCGCCGGGTGGCCCACCATGCGGTGTCCTCGATCCATGGACCGGCCCACCGCGAGATCTGCTGGAAGGGTCCTTCCCCGACGGAGAAGCGGGCCGGTGCCCGGTCGAGGTACAGCCGGGAGGTCACTTTCACCGGTGCGCCGGCCGGGTCGGTGAGCTGGGCGGGGCGGGGCGGGAGGTGCACCAGCGCAGGCGGAGGAGGCGGGACTGTGCCGGGCCACGGCCTGTCACCCGACCGACCCGGGGGTTTGGCCCGCCCTCTGAAGTCCCAGAGGAGGAGAGAGGATCGCTCACCCGGGCCACGGCCGCCGTGGAGCCGGGCCACGAAGACCGATTCGGGACCGGCGATTTCGCGGACGGCGTCGACTGCTCGCCCGGCCCGCTCCTCCGCCTCCGAGGCGCCGCCCCAGAAATCGAACTGGTGGAACTGTTCGCCCAGGTTGCTCCGCCGGAGGGCATCGACCGAGCGCATGCCGGGCAGTTCGCTCTCCAGGCCGGCGGCAACCCGGTGGCACGCCAGCGCGTCCCGCCCGAAACGAGCGATGACCGATCCGGCAGGCAGGCTGGCGAAGGCGCCCAGGGTCTGGATACCCAACCGGTTAAGAAGGTCGGCCAGCTCCTCCCTGGTCGGGACCTTCCCCGGCCGGGAGGCGCGGGAGGAAGAGGCGGCGCGGGAGGAAGAGGCGGCGCGGGAGGAAGAGGCGGCGCGGGAGGAAGAGGCGGCGCGAAGAGAAAGCACTCCCACCGGCAGGGGAGCCAGAAAAGAGGGTGTATGCCCTACGGCGACGATGCATCCCCGACCCGCCGCCAGGCAGGCTGCAAAAAGTCCGTCGGCGATGCCGACCCCGACCCGACCGACCCCCGGCACCTGGAGGACCCGCTCATGGATACGGGCGGTGAGCGACTCCTCCCCCCCGAAGTAGCGGGCCGGCCCCCGGGCGAGGAGGGCACAGATTCCCGGGGTGACCACCTCCACGGAGGGGCAGAACTCGCCGACTGCCGCCACCACCCCGAGGAAGGTCCTCCCCTCACGGCCTAGATCGCCGTCGACCACGAGGTCCGGGCAGCGAACCACCAGGTAACGTTCCATCAAAACGTCCCGAAGAGACTGGCAATGGCGGTTGTCAGAGAAGTCATATCCTCAACCTCACGTAGAGAGTGATGGAGAAAGTCAATCCAGGCAGAGTCGGTGGCGGGTGGGGCGTGAGATTGCCCGCCGGCCGGTGACTACCACCTCGACAGAGCGCCGGACAAGGTGGCCCGCACCCTGCTCGATTCCTTCCCAGGAGGGAGTGTCGATGGCGAGGTGGGCGTCCGGCGCCTCGGCCCAGGGTCTCCGGGGTGAGACGACGATGAGGACAGTGCGGTGCAGGCGCACTTCTGTTCCGAGGCGGCGTGCGACGGTGGCACCCACCGGAGACGGAGGGCGGGCCAGGACCACGTCGACGCCGGCTACCAAGGCCTCCACGATCGGGTTCCACCGGCCGGCGGCGACCGGGACGAAAAGAACCCGGGACAGGTCCAGCCCGGCATGGTGGACCGCCTGCGGGTTGAGATCGCCCATCCCGACCGCGGCGCACCACGATCCCGCCCGGGAGGGCCCCGCCGCCAGGGCGAGGGCGAGCGAGGTAGCGCCGAGCCCGGTGACGGTGAGGATAGTTCCCCGGCGCAGCCCTCCTCCCGGGAGCAGGCCGGCAAGGGGTCCGGCAAGGGGGAGGATCTGCTGGCCGGACAGGCTGGTGGGCCGGACTGCCTCGGCGAGGTGGGGCGGGAGGGTGGGCCGGCAGGGGCGGACCGAGGGAAGGACCATACTCCCAGTATACAGAACGGATGTTCCTATCAAAGGGGGCTCCCTGGCGCGGGCGTCTAGCATCGTGACCGGCTCGCGGACCCGGTCCGGGCGTAGCGGGCCCCGAGGAAAGGGCACAAGGTGAGACTGGTCTCCTGGAACGTCAACGGCATACGGGCCGTCATGCGCAAAGGGCTCCTGGTCCCTTTTCTCGATACGTTCGATGCCGATGTGGTTTGCCTTCAGGAGACCAAGGCCGGCCAAGCCGACGTCACCCTCGATGCTCCCGGATATCACCAATACTGGAATGAGGCCGAGAAGAAAGGATACTCAGGTACGCTCATCTTCTCGCGGAGCGAGCCATTGCAGGTAATTCCCGGCCTGCCCGCCACGGTGGTACGCCGCCACCGGGTGAACGGGGACGGCTTCGGGGACCCCAATCTGGAGGGAAGGGTCCTCACCGCCGAGTTCGATTCGTACTTCGTGGTCACCGTCTACACACCCAACACCAAGGATGATCTCGGGCGCCTCGTACTCCGATACGAGCAATGGGACCCGGCGTTCCTTGCGTATGTCAAGGCTCTGGAGAAGCGCAAGCCGGTTCTCTTCTGCGGTGACCTGAACGTCGCCCACACTCCCGACGATCTGGCCAATCCCAAACCCAACATGGGCAAGAGCGGTTTCACCGACGAGGAGAGAGAGGGATTCCAGAGATACATCGATGCCGGTTTCGTGGACACCTTCCGCATGTTCCACCAAGGGAACGGCTATTACACCTGGTGGTCCCATTTCGCCAACTCGCGTGCTCGGAACGTCGGGTGGCGCATCGACTACGTTCTGGCCTCGCAGAGCTTGGTCTCACGGATCACTGCCGCGGAGATTCACCCCGAGATCATGGGCAGTGACCACTGCCCGGTTAGCCTCACCGCGGACTTGTAGATCGCGGTGAGGCGCCGGCAAGAACACGCCGGCGGTCCGGTGAGGCGCCGGCAGGAGAACAATCCGGCGCCTGCGGCCCCACGCCTCCTGAGCGGGTCAACGAAGCCCGCTCAGGAGGTCTTGCAGGGTCTCCCTGGAGACCCCCCGGGGGGCCGGCTCCGGATCGACCAATGAGACGGCCATGGTCATCACCGCGGCGACCCGCTCGACCTGGTCACCCAGGTCGAGCCGCTCGATCACGCCAGAGACCTCGTCCATCCGCTGCAGAACCCGAAGGGCGTTTCGCAGCGAATCCATACCGATCCCCCCGTAGTAACTGTTACGGAGGAGATCCGACCAGTACTGCTCTCCGCCACAACGAAGGTCATGGCAGATGTCGAGGATCTGGCCGCTGATGGAAGAGTGCTCAGTCACCGCCGCCACCTCCGCCGGTCGGGACGGACGTCGAGGTGCTGCTGCCTCCCGTACCGGTCGTCGGCGAGCCACCCGAATCTCCGTGGTCGCCACCGGAATCCCCGTGGTCGCCACCGGAGACCGTGGTGGAGGGGCCGCTTCCTCCTGCCCCCGATCCCGACGAGGTCGAGGTGGAGTTGCCTGAATCTCCGTGGTCGCCACCGGAGCTGTCGCCAGAACCGCCACCGCTGTCTCCACTCGACGGCTTCTCGGTCGTCTGGGTCTCGGGTGGCTCGGTCGGCTCTGGTGCTTGGACCGGCTCGGTCGTCTGGGTCTCGGGTGGCTGGGATCCCTCCGTCTTACCGGGGTGGCTGGTGGGCGGACCGCCGAAAGTCCCCACCGTGGCCGTGCCCGATCCTGGCAATACTGGTATTGGCGCCGGGACCGATGTAGGAGGAGCCCCATTTCCCGAGGTGCCGGAAGTAGCGGTGCCCGATCCGGGCGCCACCGTGGTGACCGGAGCAGTGGTGGCAGTGGTGGACACCGGTGTGGAAGAACCGGCTCCCCCGCCGTGGCTCGCCGGCGGTGCGGGAACCGAGATCCCGACATGGGAAAGGAGCTGGGAAACGGTGGATTGGACCGGTGTCGGCAGCGAGCCAGTGGCTGCAGCCGCGGCGGACCCGGCCCCCAGAATGGCGGTGGCCACCGCAGTCCCGATCTTGAAACTGATGATCTTGCCGAGCATGGGCTTCTCCTTGACGTGGCTCGCGGGGACCGGAGCTGGGGCTCCTGTTCCCTGAAGGGTGCGTGCCATCGCTGCGACGAGTCCCGGGTTCGGCTCGGGGTGGACCGACTCTCGCTCGGTACCAACCCGGGCCAGCAGCGCCGCCACGTGAGTGAGGCCGTGAGGAGCATCGCCGGGGTCCAGGTGACCCTCCAGCATCTGCTCCGCTGTCCCATCATCGAGGTGGAGCTGCGATCCGAACACGTGCAGCCGTGGCATGTCACGTGGTAGATCGGAATCAGGTATCCGCGGCGTCACGTGTCCTCCGAAGAAATTTCGAAAAGCTCTTCAGCCAGGGGCGCCAGGTTCTTGATCGCTCTGTGCAGGAGCATCCGAACCGCGCCTTCCTTCTTCTCGACTACCCGGGCGACCTCCTCGGTCGACAATCCCGCGACCACCCGCAGGATCAGGACCCGAGCTTGCTCCTCGGGAAGATAGTCCGCCAGGCGGGCCAGGGTGTCCTGCGCGGCGAACCGTTCGACCACCTCGCCAGCGGTGTCGGTGACCGGGTCCACCATGTCATCGGACCGGTCTGAGAGTGCGGTGACCTGGTACCAGGGTGCCGCCCGGAGCCAGTCGACCACCCGTCGACGGGCGATGGTGAACACCCAGCACCGGAAGTCGCTCTCGCCGCCGGCGAAGCGGGGAAGGCTGCGGGCGACCGAGAGCCACACCTCGCTGGCGACGTCCTCGGCGTCCTGTCCGACGTGGGCACGAAGGTAGCCAAGCACCCGACCGCTCAACCGCAGGTAGAGGACGCCGATCGCCTCCTGGTTCCCTCCCTGCGCGGCACGGAGGACCTCGGAAAAGTCGCTGCCCTCATCCATGGTCGTGATGGTTATCGGCGGAGAATCCCGGAACGATGAACAACAATGGCACAACGAATTAGGGAGGTAAGGTCAAACCGGTCAGATGAGCAGGTCGAGAGTGAAGTGGTGTGTAGCGGCGATCGTGGCCGGACTGGCGGCGACTTCCATGGCGTCGTGCACCAGGGGGGCGGAGGAGGGTGTCCCGCGCTGGCCTAACCTCGTCACCCGGGCGGTGCCGCCCGCGCCCCTCGGGTCATCGGGGCTGTCCGGTCCCCTCCGGGCTCCCGGAGGGCCGTTCCTCGTCGACACGCACGGTCGGGTGGTATTCCTCCACGGGGTGAACGCCGTCTACAAGTATCCGCCCTACGAGCTCTATCCCGACCCGGGAAAGCCGTGGAACTTCGATTCTCGCGACGCGTCGGTCATCTCCGAATTGGGATTCAACGTGGTTAGGCTGGGAATGACCTGGAGCGGCTTGGAGCCGGGCACCGCCCCCGCCAACGACCCGTCGATCTGCCGACCTGGTGCCCCCGGCGATCCTGGCCAGTTCAACGCGCAGGTGCTCGATGCCTACTTGGGCCGTCTCAAACAAACGGTGGATCTGCTCGGTCGCTACCACGTCTACACACTTCTCGACATGCACCAGGATGTCTACAACGAGATGTTCGACGGGGAAGGCGCCCCGTCTTGGGCAGTGTGCACCGACGGGCGTCCGGTCACCGAAGCGCCGGGGCGCTGGTCGAACAACTACTCCACAGCGGCGGCGGATGCCGCTTACCACAACTTCTGGACCAATCGGGTGGCCGGTAATCTCCAGGGGGAATTCGATCGGGTGTGGACCGCGGTGGCTTCCTATTTTGTCGATGACCCCTGGGTAGTCGGATACGATCCCTTCAACGAGCCCTTTTCCGTGTCGTTGCTGCGAAGGGGCGACGACACGTTCGACAACCAGCTTCTCTGCTTCTATGTGGGCAAGACGATGGCGGGGCAAGCAACTGCCCTTCGACCCGCTATTCACTGCCCCCCCGCCGATCCGGCGGTCGGCCTCATCCCGCGGATACTTCAGGCGGACTCTCGCCACCTCGTTTTTTACGAACCCGACATCTTCAGCTCACGGGGTGGACCCAACTTCGTCGGGTCGATGGACCTTCCGGACTTGGTGTTCAACATCCACGACTACTGCTCGTACCGGAGTGGCAAGACCGGCAATCCCACCGATCTTGTGGCGTGCGCTGCACAGGAGCAGATGACCATGCAGGCGCGCGCCGAGGACCGGCCCGAACTGGCATCGCCATTCCAGCCGGGCGGTCCCCCCTGGTTCATGAGCGAGTTCGGTGCGACCTCCAACCCGGAACTGCTCACCCTTCTTACCGCCGAAGCTGACCAGCACCTGGTGGGCTGGTCGTACTGGATGTGGAAGTTCTATGGAGACCCGACCGGCAGTTCCGACGAGGCGCTCGTCGACCGGCACGGATTGCTGAAGTCGACGGTCACCGCCCTCTCTCGTCCCTACCCGCAGGCGCTCGCGGGGACTCCGATATCGATGAGCTTCGATGCCCGTGCCGATGTGTTCCGCCTCATCTACCGGCCCAACCATTCGCTCCAGGTGCCCACCGTCATCTACGTGCCGCGGGCGATCCACTATCCGAAGGGCTACTGCGCCCGGGTTGAAGACGGATGGATCGCTTCCAAGACGGGGAGCCCCTACCTGGTGGTCGGGAATGCGCCGGTCGGCAACCGGGTGACGGTGACACTGAGGGCGAAGGGCTGCTGAAGTCCCCGGGCTCGGTGGCTGCCTTGCCGGGCAGGCCGTGAGAACGCAGGCGCAGGGCCGGGCAACCCCCTTTTGCCGGGGAGGAGCACAGGGCTGAACGGTGGAGTAGCGTTTTTGTGGCATGTCCACCGCCGTGGCCCCCCCGGGCGCTCCACTCCGCGTGCTCCATCTCTCGACGGTGATCAAGAGGCCGCTGGTGGATCAGAGCGGTGGCCGGGTCGGCCGGGTCCAGGACCTGGTCGCCTTCATGGATGGTTCCCCCCACCCCCCCATCATCGGGCTGGTGGCGTCAATCGCTGGCCGGGACCTCTTCGTCCCCATTCGCAAAGTGGCCGATTTCGAGCCGGGCGCGGTCCGCTTCACCGGCCCTCGGGTCGACCTGCGCCGCTTCGAGCGCAGGCCGGGAGAACTGCTCCTCGCACGGGACCTGACCGCCCGCCACCTGATCAACTTTGTGGGAGGCCGGCTCATCCGAGCCAACGAGATCGAGCTGGCCAAGGTCGACGGCACCTGGGAGGTGGTGGGAGTGGACCCATCCGGTCGCCCGGTGATCCGCCGTCTCCTCCCCGGACGCCTGGCCGGGAAGGTCAGGTCCGGTTCGATCGTCGATTGGGGGAGCATCGAGCCGTTCGTCTCCCACGTACCCACCGCGCGCCTGCGAATTCCCTACCGAAAGCTGGCCCGCCTGCATCCCGCCCAGATCGCCGACCTGGTGGAAGCGGCCTCCCACGAGGAGGGGGAGGAGATCATCGAGGCAGTCGGCGCGGACCGGGAGCTGGAAGCCGACGTTTTCGAAGAGCTGGATACCGAGCACAGGCTGGAGTTTGTCCGTTCGCGCTCGGACATCGAAGCGGCGCGCCTCCTGGGCTCGATGCAGCCGGATGCTGCGGCCGATCTCATCACCGAGCTCGACCAGGAGAGGCGGCTTCCGATCCTGAACCTGCTGCCCCAGCCACAGCGGCGAAAAGTTCGCTCCCTGCTCAGCTACAACCCTGAGACCGCAGGAGGGCTGATGAGCCCGGACTTCCTGGCAATGCCGGAGGCGACAATCGCCTCGTCCGCGCTGGACGCGATCCGGCGGTCCACAGTGGCTCCCGAGGCACTCAACGTCGTCTTCGTCAACGATGGGCAAGGCCATACCGTGGGGGCGGTGCCGGCGATCCGTTTGATCCAGGCGGGGGAGCAAGCCACTCTGGGAACACTTGCGGTGGGCGATCTCGCCCACGTCCACCCGGAGGCGGATCTGGGAGCCACCGTGCGGATCATGTCGGACTTCAACCTGACGGTTGCTCCGGTGATGGACGAGGAGCACCATCAAATCCTCGGGGTGGTCACCGTCGACGACATGCTGGAGCACCTGCTCCCAAGCGGATGGCGTCGGGACTTCGGTCAGACCGCGCCGGAAGAGTGAGGACTCTGGGCCGGGCGGTCGGTGAACAGGCTGTGAACATCAACGGTGCCACTTCTCGCGAGGAAGCGGGCTGCACGAGCGTGGTAGAAATAGTGCATCGACATCGAAAACCCGCTTAGTGGGCCGCTACGCGCTGCTCACGATCGGCGGGAGCATTACAGGCAACCAGAGAGGAACGGCGCTGAGCGCTGACAGTCGATTACGAGAACCGACGTGCGCTTGGGTAAGCGCGTCGCCCATTGGGGAGTCTTTGTCGTCATGACGTGAGCTCCTTCCGGCAGGGCGCGCGCCGTACGCGCCCCAGGACCCGGAAGGAGGTGAACCGTGGCTACGGCCGCATCCGGAAAGAGCCAACCACGCGCGCCCGTGGCCAGTTCTGCCGTTCTCGACGAGGCGCACATAGGCGACATAGAGGGCGCCTTCGGGAAGATCGGCCAGCATGACACCGCCGCACGCCGCTCGTGGTCCTCCCGCCTTCTTACCTTGCTGGCCATCATGGGCCCGGGGATCATCGTCATGGTGGGTGACAATGACGCTGGCGGCGTGTCCACCTACGCGCAGGCAGGCCAGAATTTCGGGCTCACCCTCCTGTGGACCCTTCCCCTTCTCATTCCCGTGCTCATCGTCAACCAGGAGATGGTGGTACGGCTGGGCGCGGTGACCGGCGTGGGTCATGCCCGCCTCATCAAGGAGCGTTTCGGGAAGTTCTGGGCCGGATTCTCGGTGGGCGACCTTTTTGTCCTGAACTTCCTCACCATCGCCACCGAGTTCATCGGTATCAGCCTCTCGCTCGGATATTTCGGGGTCAGCCAGTACATCTCGGTCCCCATTGCCGCGGTGCTGCTCGTGGTCATGACTGCCAGCGGGAGCTTCCGGCGATGGGAGCGCTTCATGTTCGTGTTCATCTTCGCCAACTTCCTGGTGGTTCCGCTCGCCATCTTCAGCCATCCGCGCGCCGGGCCTTTTTTCCATGGTTTGGCGGTGCCTGGGGTACGAGGAGGTTTCAATTCCACATCGGTCCTCCTCATTATCGCCATCGTCGGCACGACGGTGGCTCCCTGGCAGCTCTTCTTCCAGCAGTCCAACATCGTGGACAAGCGGATCACCCCCCGGTGGATCAACTACGAGAGAGCCGACACCGTACTTGGATCCCTGGTGACGGTCTTCGCCGCCTCGCTCCTCATCGCGGTCACCGCGGCGGCCTTCGGTCACACCCACCTCGCTGGGCATTTCACAGATGCGGGGGCGGTGGCGCGGGGATTGGGCCGCCATGTGGGGCACGCCGCGGGTGCGCTCTTTTCGATCATTCTCCTCAACGCCTCGATCATCGGAGCGGCATCGGTCACTCTCTCCACCTCCTACGCCTTCGGAGACATCTTCGGGTCGCGACACTCCCTGCACCGTGGTTGGCGGGATGCGAAGTTCTTCTACGGGACGTTCTCCGCAATGGTGGTTCTGGCTGCGGGAATCGTCGTCATTCCCGGAGCGCCTCTCGGGCTGATCGTCACCGGTGTCCAGGCGCTGGCCGGCGTGGTTCTCCCGAGCGCCACGGTATTCCTGCTTCTCCTATGCAACGACCCGGAGGTATTGGGGCCCTGGGTGAACAAGCCGTGGCTCAACGCGGTGGCGAGCGTGGTGGTCTCGATACTCATAGTGCTGTCTCTAATCCTGATGGCGACGACGGTGTTCCCCCACCTCGACGTGGCCCGGCTACTGGTGGTGATGGGGGCGATCCTGGTCGCCGGGTACCTGGTCGCCGGGTTCTGGATGATCCGGACCTACCGGGGGAGGGCCCCGGTGGAGATCATGTCCCCGGAGCGGCGTGCCACCTGGCGCATGCCCCCCCTCGCCCTGCTGGCACGCCCGCGGTGGTCCCGGGGGCGGTCCGGCGCCATGTACGCGATGTGGTGCTACCTGGCTCTGGCGGTGGTCATGCTGGCCGTCAAGGCGGTCCAGCTGGGAGTTCAAAAATAGCCCCTTGGACGACCGTTCCCGAGGTAGTAGTATTTCTGGCGACGCTGGTCGGCGGCTTCTTCGCATCGGTTTCTGCTCGTGAGGGCCCGCTGCGCCGGATCACCTCCCAGCGGCCCTGCATCAAGAGAAAGAAGAGCAAGTAAATGCCCACCGGCACAGTGAAGTTTTTCAATGGAGAGAAGGGCTACGGCTTTATCTCCCGAGCTGACGGAGATGACGTCTTTGTCCACTACTCCAATGTGGAGGGGTCCGGTTACCGCACTCTGGAACCCGGACAGAAGGTCGAATTCGAGATCGGCCCGGGCAAGAAGGGCGACGAGGCGCGCAACGTCAAGTTGATCTGACCCGCTCGACCTGCCCAGAGGCCCGCTCCACATTGCGTGGGGCGGGCCTTGACGCGCCGGGGGGGTGATCCGCCCCCGAACGGTTCCCAGTCGGACGTTGACGTTAGGGTTAAGAAATGGAGGCCGGTCGGTACAAGTGGATCGTTCTGGTCAACACCACCCTGGGGATGCTTCTGGCCACCATCGACGCCTCGATAATCCTGATCGCCATGCCGGACATCTTCAAAGGGGTGCGACTCGACCCCCTGTTGCCCTCCAACAGCTTCTACCTGCTCTGGATGATCCTGGGATACATGGTGGTGACCAGCGTCCTGGTAGTGAGCTTCGGCCGGCTCGGGGATATGTTCGGGCGGGTACGGATGTACTCGTTCGGGTTCGCCATCTACACGGCCTTTTCCTTCCTCTTGACGGTGACCTGGATGCATGGCCGAGCCGGGGCTATGTGGTTGGTGGTCATGCGGGTCTTCCAAGGGGTTGGCGGGGCATTCATCATCGCCAACTCGGCGGCGATCCTGACCGACGCTTTTCCCAAGAACCAGCGCGGCCTTGCGCTCGGCATCAACAACATCGCGGGAATTTCGGGTGCTTTTATTGGCCTGGTTCTCGGTGGGGTACTCGGACCGAT
>JAKAWH010000157.1 GCA_021817065.1 Actinomycetes bacterium | reverse complement strand
GACGCCCACTTCATGACGGAAGCGCGCTACCGGGGGCAAAAGGTGGTGGTGGTATCGCCGGACTATTCCGATCACACAAAGTTCGCAGATGTTTGGCTATCCCCGGCGCCCGGCACCGACGCGGCGTTGGCGCTGGCCATGGGGCACGTGATGCTGACCGAGTTCTACAGGGACCGGGAGGTTCCGTACTTCCAGGACTATGCCCGCACCTACACCGACCTGCCGTTCCTCATAAAACTGCGGGAGAAGGACGGTGCCTGGGTGCCCGACCATTTCCTAACCGCGGCCGACATCGCACCCGGTTCGAATGCGGATGAGGAGCAATGGAAGACCGTTGTATTGGACGAGGGGTCGTGGGAGCCACGGATTCCCAATGGGTCGCTTGGCTTTCGCTGGTCGCAAGGGGGAGAGGGCAAGTGGAACCTCGACCTGGGTGGCACGAAGCCGGCACTCTCGACCTTTGATGCGCCCGGCCGAGCTCAGGTAGAGCTGCTTCTGCCGCGCTTCGATCGGACCGGCAACGGAGAGATCATGCGCCGCGGCGTGCCGACTGTGAAAGTGGGCGGGCACGTGGTGACCACGGTGTTCGACCTTGCCATGGCTCAGTACGGTGTTTCCCGCCCGGGACTTCCAGGCCGTTGGCCCGAATCCTACGGTGACGCCGAGGAGCCGGCCACCCCCGCCTGGCAGGAGCGCGTTACGGGCGTCCCCGCCGAGGCAGCCATAAGGGTGGCCAGGGAGTTCGCCGCCAATGCGGAGCTGTCCCGAGGGCGCTCGATGATAGCGATGGGAGCAGGCACCAACCACTGGTATCACTCCGATCAGATCTACCGCTCCTTCCTATCCTTGCTTCTCCTGGGCGGATGCCAGGGCGTAAACGGAGGCGGATGGGCGCACTACGTCGGCCAGGAGAAGGTCCGACCTTTTGCGGGATGGTCGACGCTTGCCTTCGCCTTGGATTGGGTGCGACCCCCCAGGCAGATGGTCGCCACCCCCTTCTGGTACCTTGCCTCCGACCAGTGGCGTTACGAAGGTACTACCGCAGATTCGCTGGCCAGCCCGCTCGCAGAGGGCGCTTTGGCGGGCATGACCATGGCGGATCTCTATCTCTCGGCTGCTCGCCAGGGATGGCTGCCCTCCCATCCGTCGTTCGACCGGAACCCGCTCGACTTGGCGGAGGAGGCCCTCAGCTCGGGCATGGCACCGGCGGATTACGTCGCTGCCGAGCTGAAAGCGGGCAGGCTCCGTTTCGCCGCCGAGGATCCCGACCATCCGGACAACTTCCCGCGCGTCATCACCACCTGGCGATGCAATCTCCTCGGCTCGTCAGGCAAGGGGCACGAATACTTCCTGCGCCACCTGCTCGGCGCAGACAATGCGCTGGATGCGGAGGAGGCCGATGAGCGACTGCGCCCCAAGGAAGTGGTTTGGCAAGACGAGGCCCCGGAGGGCAAGGTCGATCTCCTGGTCTCCATCGACTTCCGCATGACCTCTACGGGCATCTACTCCGATATCGTCCTGCCTGCGGCGACCTGGTACGAGAAGCACGACCTTTCCTCCACGGACATGCACCCCTTCGTCCACTCGTTCAACCCGGCCATAGCCCCGCCGTGGGATTCGCGAAGCGATTTCCAAATCTTCCACGACCTTGCCCGGTCGTTCTCGGCGTTGGCGGCGGGGAGGCTTGGAAAGCGCAACGACTTGGTGGCCACGCCGCTGATGCACGACTCACCCGACGAGTGCGCCCAGCCGGGCGGCGTCTCAATGGATTGGGCGCACGTGGGCTCGGGCCCGACGCCCGGGGTGAATATGCCCAGGGTGACCTTGGTGGAACGCGACTACGGACGAGTGCATGAGCAGATGTCCACCATCGGCCCGCTCATCGACAGTCTCGGCGCGACGGTGAAGGGAGTGCGCATGCCGATCGCCGACGAGGTCGGGTACCTGGCTGAGCGAAACGGGACGGCTCGCTCGGGCGTCGGGGCCGGCCGGCCCAGGATCGACCGGGACGATCTCTTCTGCGAAGCGATCCTCGCCATGTCCGGCACGACAAACGGCCGCCTCGCGGTCGCCGGATTCGAAAACCTCGAGAAGCGGACAGGTCTGCCTCTGGCCGATCTCGCCCACGAGCGGGCGGGGGACAGGATTACCTTCTCGGACACCGTGACGCAGCCGCGCTCTGTGATCTGCTCGCCGGAGTGGTCGGGATGCGAGTCGGAGCGGCGCAGATATTCGCCTTTCACCATCAACGTCGAAAGGTTGAAGCCCTGGCATACCCTCACCGGCAGGCAGCACTTCTTCGTGGATCACGAGTGGATAGCAGAACTCGGTGAGTCACTTCCCGTATACCGGCCGCCACTTGACCTGCTCGCGACCTTCGGGGACCCGTCCGATCCGGCCTACGGGGGTGAACAGCTCGTTGCCCGGTACCTGACCCCTCATTCGAAGTGGTCCATCCATTCCGAATACCAGGACAATCTGCACATGCTGAACCTCTTCCGCGGAGGGCCGGTGATCTGGGTGAACGATCGGGACGCCAGGAAGATCAACGTCGAGGACAACGACTGGATCGAGGCATATAACCGCAACGGGGTGACCGTTGCCAGGGCGGTTGTGACCCACCGGGTTCCAAGCGGTTCGGTCCTGATGTACCACGCGGTCGACAGGCATCTGCAGATGCCTGTGTCGGAGCGGTCCGGGCTTCATGGCGGCACCGACAACTCGCTGACCCGCGCGACCATGAAGCCGACCCACATGATCGGCGGCTCGGCCCAGCTTTCCTGGGGGTTCAACTATTACGGGCCAACCGGGACACAGCGCGACGAGATCGTCGTCATCCGCCGCCGAAGTCAAGAGGTGAAGTTCTGATGCAGAGGGGAGCGGACAGATGAGAGTTATGGCCCAGGTGGCTATGGTAATGAACCTCGACAAGTGCATTGGCTGCCACACCTGCACAGTCACCTGCAAGCAAACCTGGACCAACCGTCCGGGGACCGAGTACGTCTACTTCAACAACGTCGAGACCAAGCCCGGCCTCGGCTATCCACAACGCTACGAGGACCAGGAGCACTGGCGCGGCGGGTGGGAACTCGATCACCGTGGCAAGCTTCGCCTGCGCTCGGGGAGCCGGATCCAACGACTCGCGAAGCTCTTCTACAATCCGGACCTGCCCACAATCGAGGAGTATCACGACCCCTTCACGTACGACTACGCCAAGCTGATCTCAGCGCCGGCCGGGACCAAGGCTCCCTCGGTCTCGGCCCGCTCGGCGCTCACCGGCAGGGAGATGGTCCCTTCTTGGGGTGCCAACTGGGAAGACGACTTGGCGGGAGCGCCGGCCCGGGCGCAAAATGACCCCAATTTCGCGGCCGTGGCCGAGAAGGTCCGGCTCGACTTCGAGTCGGTCTTCATGTTCTACCTGCCGCGCATATGCGAGCACTGCCTCAATCCTTCCTGCGTTGCCTCCTGTCCTTCGGGCGCAATGTACAAGAGGTCGGAGGACGGGATCGTTCTGGTTGATCAGGACCGCTGTCGCGGTTGGCGAATGTGCGTCTCGGGATGCCCATATAAGAAGGTGTATTTCAACCATCGCACCGGCAAGGCCGAGAAGTGCACGCTCTGCTTCCCGAGGATCGAAGCCGGCCTTCCCACCGTCTGCTCCGAGACCTGCGTGGGGCGTCTCCGCTACCTGGGCATTGTTCTGTACGACGCAG
>JAKAWH010000156.1 GCA_021817065.1 Actinomycetes bacterium | reverse complement strand
GCAGGATCGTCGGCTGCCACCTGCTCGATGTCCACCCCACCCCGGGCCGACACCATGCAAAGATGCTTCTTTGCCGAACGGTCGAGGGTGAAGCTGGCGTAGTACTCCTTGGCGATGTCCGAGGAGCGCTCGATCCACACCCGCTTGACCAGGTGACCTTTCAGGTCCATTCCGAGGATGTTGCCGGCGTGCAGGCGCACCTCCGCCTCGTCGGCCGCGATCTTGATACCTCCCGCCTTGCCTCGCCCACCCACCTGGACCTGGGCCTTGACCACCACCGGGTACCCGGCCTTGCCCGCCTGGACAACGGCCTCGTCCACCGTGTCGGCGACCCCTCCCGGCGAAACGGGAATGGAAAAGCGCGCAAAATACTGCTTGCCTTGGTACTCGAACAGATCCACCTATCAGATTCCTTTCTTACGGATTGCATACGGCCGCAATTGCAACGGGCCCGGGCTATGAGGCGAGCGGCCCCTCCCGGGCATCCAGAGCGTGCTCCAACCAGTCGGCGATCCCCGGAAGGGGTGCACCGGGAGTGAATACCTCGGCCACGCCCGCTTCCTTCAGCTTCGGAATATCGGCATCGGGGATGATCCCCCCGCAGGTGACGATCACATCGCCACGACCCTTTTGCCGGAGGAGGTCGACGATGCGCGGCACCAGAGTCATGTGCGCCCCGGACAGGAGGGAAAGGCCAACCGCGTCGGCGTCTTCCTCCACCACCGTGCTCGCCACCTGTTCGGGGGTCTGGTGCAGGCCGGTGTAGATCACCTCGAAACCGGCATCACGCAGGTACCGGGCGATCACCTTGGCACCACGGTCATGCCCGTCCAGCCCGGGTTTGGCCACCACCACGCGGTAGGGACGCTGCATAACCTGCCATTGTATTGTCTGACGATCCGTCAGGAAAAATGGAGCCTCCCGACCTCCTCGTCCTGCCTCCCGACCCGGCCTCCTGCGTCGACACCGGCCGGCGGGCTCGCACCTACACTGTCCGCACCGCTCCGGGAGCATCCTCCCGATTCGACCAATAGAATTGACTCCAATGGAGGGACATTCCACAGATCGCCGGTTCTCCGCACACGAGCCGGTTCCCTGCCTCTCGGTGGTGATCCCTTGCTACAACGAGCTGGCCACCATCAAGGCAGCCGTCGAAGGGGTCCTCGCCACGCCCTGGACTGCCGAAGTCATCGTGGTGGACGATGGCTCCACCGACGGAACCCGCGAGATCATTGACGGCCTGGTGCCGCAGGGGGTCGGCGATCCACCGGTACGGCTGCTTTTCCAGCCATACAACAAAGGTAAGGGTGCCGCGGTGCGCCGCGGGATAGCCGAAGCACAGGCCCCCTATGTGATCGTCCAGGACGCCGACCTCGAGTACGACCCGGCGGAATACGGCAAGCTCCTCGGTCCACTCCTGGAGGGTCGGGCCGACGCGGTCTACGGCTCCCGCTTCGCCGGAATGGGGCCCCACCGGGTCCTCTACTACTGGCACTCGGTGGGCAACCGGCTGCTGACCACCGTCTCCAACATGTTCACCGATCTGAACCTGACCGACATGGAGACCTGCTACAAGGCGTTCCGCCGCGAGGTGATCCAGTCCATCGATCTCAGGGAAGATCGATTCGGCTTCGAGCCCGAGATCACCGCCAAACTTGCCCGTGGGCACTTTCGCATTTACGAAGTGGGCATCTCCTATTGGGGCCGTACCTACGAGGAGGGCAAGAAGATCGGCTGGAAGGACGGCCTCTGGGCTCTTGCCTGCATCGTCCGGTACGGGCTCGGACGCGGCTGACCTCTCCGGTCCGTCCCGGCGGGCCGCTCCCTATCGCTCCTGCCTAGACCTCGGCGACCAGAGAAGCAGGGATCTCGTCCACGAACCGGCTCCGCCGGTTGTAAAAAGTCTCCCCCCATTGACCCCGCGCCGCCGCATAACACATATAAAGGCGTCGCTGGGCTCGGGTGATGCCTACGTACGCGAGCCGCCGCTCCTCCTCCAGGGAACGGGGATCGGTGAGGCTACGGGTGTGGGGAAAGATACCCTCCTCCATCCCTGCCATGAACACCACCGGGAATTCCAGTCCCTTGGCAGTGTGGATGGTCATCAGCACGGCACGGCCCGATTCCGTCTCCAGGGTGTCGGCATCCGATATGAGCGTGGTCGCCTCCAACATCTCGTCGAGTGTCTCGTAGGCATCGGCGGTGACCACCAGCTCGTGGAGATTGTCCAGCCTTCCGGCCGACTCCACGGTCTTCTCCGCTTCCAGTTCCGCCGCGTACCCGGAAGCCTCCAGAAGGTACTCCAGGATCTCGCGGGGAGGCCGCCCCTCTGCCGCCAGCTCTCCAGCATGCCCGATCACTTCGACGAACTGCGCCGCGCCTTTCTTAGCCCGCCCGGACAGTATGCCCGGGGAGTCTCCGGCGTCCCCAGAGCTCCCGGACTCCCCAGAATTCCCGGACTCCCGAGGAGGCGAGCCGGCGATCCCCGCCTCCCACTCCAACGCCTCGTATAACGATATCTTCTCCCGGTGCGCCCAACCTTCCAGCTTGGCGAGCGACGTGTCCCCCACGCCGCGCTTGGGGACGTTCACCACCCGCTTGACCGACACCTCGTCTGCCGGGTTGGCAGTGAGCTGGAGATATGCGAGCATGTCCTTCACCTCCCGCCGGTCGTAGAAGCGCACCCCGCCGAGGACTTGATAAGGGACCCCCCATGCCACTAGCTGCTCCTCCAGGGCGCGCGACTGGGCATTGGTGCGGTAGAACAATGCCATCTCGCGGTACGATACCTCCTGCGCCTCCACCAGCCTGCGCATCTCCGCCACGATCCAGCTTGCCTCGTCGCGTTCGGAGTCGCACTCGTGGACATAGACGGGTTCCCCGCCCTCCTGCGAGGTCCACAGGTCCTTGGGGCGGCGGACCATGTTGTTCGCGATCACCGCGTTGGCAGCGTCGAGGATGGTCTTGGTGGAACGGTAGTTCTGCTCCAGGAGTACCACCTTGGCGCCGGGAAATCGGGCCTCGAAATTCATGATGTTGCGAATATCGGCCTTACGCCAGGAATAGATCGATTGATCGGCGTCCCCCACCACGCAGACGTTGCGGTGCTCGGCCCCCAGGAGGAAGGCGATCTCCGCCTGGGCCTTGTTGGTGTCCTGGTACTCGTCGACCATCACATGGGAGAACCGCGCCCGCCATCGGGCCAGCACCTCGTCATCAGAGGAGAGCAGTTCGTAGGTGAGCATCAACAGGTCGTCGAAATCCATCGAATTCGCAGCGAAGAGCCGCCGCTGGTATTCGGGGTACACGTCGGCCACCATCCGGTCGAAAAGATCCCCTCCCGCAGCTCGGTCCCGGAACGACTCGAAGTCGATCAGGTCCGCCTTGGCTCCGGAGATGGCGTTTTGGACCCGCCGGGGGGGGAACTTCTTGGCGTCGATGTCGAGGTCCCGGAGAACGTAGCCGACCAGGCGCACCGAGTCCGACTGGTCGTAGATGGTGAAGTTGGACCGGTAACCGCGCCGGGCGGCCTCTTTGCGCAGGATCCGCACGCAGGCGGCGTGGAAGGTGGACACCCACATCCACCGGGCAGAACTCCCCACCAACCGCTCGACCCGCCTTTTCATCTCATTGGCGGCTTTGTTTGTGAAGGTAATTGCAAGGATGGAACCGGGTTGCACCCCGTGGGCACCGACCAGGTTGGCAATGCGATGGGTGAGCACCCGGGTCTTGCCCGAACCGGCCCCTGCCACCACCAGAAGGGGCCCCGAAGGATGAAGCACCGCCTCCCGCTGG
>JAKAWH010000051.1 GCA_021817065.1 Actinomycetes bacterium | reverse complement strand
CGAACTCTCCGACGTGTCCATCGAGATCACCGGAGGGGACGGCTTCGACTACGGCTTCGAAGCGATCGGGCTTCCCACCACCATCCGCGCCACCTACGATGCGATTCGGCGGGGCGGGACCGCATGCATCGTCGGGGTTGGCAAGGTCGACCAGATGGTCGAGTTCTCAGCGTTCGAAATGTTCTTCTCGGAAAAGAGGCTGGTCGGTTCCCTGTGGGGCTCGGCCGACGTGCGCGTCGACTTCGACCGGATGATCCGGTTGTGGAGAACCGGCCGCCTCGACCTGGAGGGGATGGTCTCCCAGCGGCTCAAGCTCGACGGGATCAACCAGGCCTTCGAGGACATGAAGGCCGGCAAGGTGATCCGCACCCTCATCGAGATCTGATCCTTCGGTGCGCGCGTCGAGCGCGGCACGCGGTCCGTGGCCGCTAGCGCCGGTGCCGATGATCGAGGTGCCGAGCAGGCAAGGGCGCCGGTGCCGGTGACCGATCCCGGGGGGGTAGTGCCGTCCGGGGTGCAGCACGAGATCTACTCGGGTGACCAGGTCGCGGTGGCCACCGAGGTTGGAGCCACCTTGCGCTCCTACACGGTGGGCGGCTGGGGGGTCCTCGACGGCTTCGGTATCGACGAGATGTGCTCGGGAGGGCGCGGCCAAGTGCTGGCCCCGTGGCCTAACCGGCTGCGCGACGGCAATTTCGTTTTCGAGGGGGTGGCCTGCCAGGCGCCGATCGACGAGATCGGTGCCGCCAATGCCATACACGGGCTGGTTCGCTGGAGCCGCTGGACGCTCGCGTCGCGCGCCCAGAACCGGGTGCGCCTGGAGCAGATCGTCTATCCGCAGCCTGCATACCGCTGGTGCTTGGCACTCTCGCTCACCTATTCCCTGTCGTGGGAGGGACTCTCGGTGGAGGTGGAGGCGACCAACCGGTCCGGGTCCCCGGCTCCCTTCGGAGTGGGGTTCCACCCCTACCTTTCCTGCGGTGCCGCTTCGATCGACACCGCGGTACTGACGATCCCTGCAAGATATACATTGACCACCGACGAACGGCAGATTCCGATCGGTACCTCACCGGTGGAGGGAACCCTGATGGACTTCCGATCCGGTGCGCCGATCGGCGGCGAGGTCGGGCCGGTTCACTTGGACACCTGCTTCACCGATCTCGAGCGCGGCCCCGATGGGCTGGCCGCGGTGTCGATCACCGATGCCGGAACCGGGAGGGGAGTGGAGGTGTGGGCGGACGGGCGCTTTTCGTGTTTCATGGTGTATACGGGCGACACGTTGGCGGAAGTGGACCGGCGGAGGCGTGGAGTGGCGGTGGAGCCGATGACCTGCTGGCCCAACGCGCTCCAATCGGGACGGGGAATCGTACGGCTGGATCCCGGAGGCGTTTTCCGGGCGCGATGGGGGATCAGGCCGCGCGCTCCGCGATCAGAGGAGTGAGGCGCTGCGTGGCATCCTCAGGCCCTGCCGGAGTCGGTTGGGAGATGAGGGGGTGGATCACAGTCGAATCGGAATACCTTCGTACCGAGAAGGATCTCGCGGCGTGGGTGGAGATTGGGGTGACGTACGCACGCACGCTCCTGGCGAAGTGAACTGTCCAATGAATGCTCCCCGCATGGCTGTCGCACCGCGCGCCTCTTCATTCGCCTGTGAGGCAGTGACCGCCGGGGGCGGTGTGGTGGTCGGAATCGAGGAGCAACCCGACGCTCTGGTGTGGCTCGATCATCGGGATGTGGCGGGCCTGGCGAAAGCTCTGGCCGATGCGCCGGGTATCCGGTGGGTCCAGCTTCCCTTTGCCGGGATCGATAACTTCGTGGCGGCAGGGGTGGTAGACGGAACCCGGGCCTGGACGTCGGCAAAAGGTGCCTATGCCGAGCCGGTCGCCGAGCACGCGCTCACCCTGGCACTCGCCGGTCTGCGGGTCCTCCCTTCCCGTGTCGTCGCTACCAGTTGGGGCGAGGAGGCGGCAACCAGTCTTTTCGACGCGCAGGTGTGCATTCTTGGGGGAGGGGGAATCGCGCGCGTGCTGCTCGATCTCCTGGTGCCGTTCCGAGTCGACGCGACGGTAGTGCGGAGGAGGCTATCTCCCGTGCCAGGTGCATCCCGGGTAGTCGGGCTCTCCGATCTGCACGATGTACTGCCGGGTTCTCTGTTGGTGTTCCTCGCACTCGCTCTCACCCCCGAGACCCGGGGGGTGATCGGAGCCGCGGAGCTGACGCTCATGAGGGAGGACGCATGGTTGGTCAACGTTGCCCGAGGTCCCCACGTCGACACCGGTGCTCTGGTCGCCGCACTGGAGGCAGGTGATATCGCGGGCGCTGCTCTCGACGTAACCGATCCAGAACCGCTTCCCGATGGCCATCCCTTGTGGGGTCTCCCGAACTGCATCATCACCCCACACACTGCCGACACCCGCGCAATGGTCAGGCCATTGCTGGCTGGGCGAATCCGCACCAATGTCTCGCGTTTCGCCGCTGGCGAAGAGTTGGTGGGGGTAGTCGACCCGGCGGCCGGCTACTGAAACTTCTCCTGAGTCTCGGCTCGTAGCCTCACGCCGCCCGCGGCGGTCCCGTATCCGTCGCCGTACGGGGATGTCGCGGGTTCCCGGGAGGAACGAAGTCTCGTTTGCCACGCCCGTCGACCAGCATCCTGTGGGTGCCGAGAACCCCGTCCGCTCAGCTCAGGCAACCATCCGGTACTCGTGGATGAGGCCGTCCAGGTGATCGGTTCTTCGTAGCCTGGCGATGTCGACGTTGCCGATCAGCGCAGGAGCCGTGTCGAGCGCGGACGGCGCACATTGGCGGAGAGAGCGGTGCGGACGGTGCACGTTGTAGTGCTCGACGTACTCGGCAAGGACTGCGTCGAGGTGACGCCGTCCGAGGATGAGCATCCGGTCGAGACACTCGCGCCGTATGGCGCTGATCACGCGCTCGCAGATCGCGTTGGCCCGAGGTGCCCGGACGGGGGTGTTAACGATCCTTCTGTTCTCGGCAGCGAAGACTGCGTCGAAGGAGGCGGTGAACTTGGCGTCGCGATCGCGGATGAGGAACTTGACCGCGTTCGCGTGCTCGGCTAGCTCCATCGAGAGGTTGCGGGCACACTGGGTCACCCGGCTGGCAACCGGGTTGGCCGTGATACCGGCGATCCGTACGCGACGCGTGGCGCAGGATCACGACCTCGATCGCGAGATCCGTATCTCTGCGGACGACGAGTCGGATGAGCTGGAGGACGCGGAAGAACGCCCGGTAGAGGAATGACAGGGTCACGGTCCGGGATGCTTTCTGCACCCGGTCCCAGCCGCCAAAGTCCAGCCCACAGCCGATGGATGACATTCTCGGCACGAACAGGGCGAGATCGTTTTGCCGTGCTTTGGCTTCGGAGACCGGAACGGTCGTCATAGTCCGAATTGTCGTCCGCGCTTGGTGCCAAGATAGGCGCGGTTCAGCGCTTCGTCGAGCTGGTCGGGCGATCCCTCCGCCTGCACGACACCTTGGTTGAGCAGGACGCCCCACTCGGCAACCTGGAGGGCCTTGCGAGCGAACTGTTCGATAACCAGGACCGCCACTCCCTCGGACACGATCCTCGCCACCTCGGCGAAGAGTTGGTCGACGATGAGGGGTGCCAGCCCCATGGACAGCTCGTCCACCAGGAGAAGAGCTGGCCGGGTGGCGAGAGCCCGAGCGAGGGCGAGCATCTGCTGCTCGCCTCCGGACATGGTCCCGGCGAGCTGGTCGCGGCGCTGGGCGAGCTTGGGGAATCGTGCGTAAGCGTCGGACTCGATGGCCTCCAGGGCCATCCCGGTGTAGGTCGCCATCTTCAAGTTTTCAGCGACGGTGAGATTGGGGAACACTCCGCGCCCTTCGGGAACCGTACAGATCCCCACCCGGGCCAGGTCGTCAGGGGTCACCCCGTTGACATGCCTCCCTGCCAGGTGGACGCATCCGGACGTGGTCGCCAGCAAGCCGGTGGCCACCTTGAGGAGGGAGGTCTTGCCGGCACCGTTGGCGCCCAGCAGGGCGACGCATTGTCCGGCGCGGATGGTGAGGTCGACGCCGTGGAGGACTTCGATCTTGCCGTAGCTGGCGTGGACCCGCCGGAGTTCGAGCACCGACTCGGTTGCGTGCCAGGGTTGGCTGCCGCCCTGCCAGGATACGGAATGCCGGTAGGGGAGAACCGGGGGCGGGGGGGCAGCGCTCATCGGGCTGGAGAAGCGAAGGTAGGCGGAAGGAGAGGAGAAGTGCAGGATAAAGCGGTCGGGATGGCGCTCAACGGAGAAAAGAGCGTCTCAGAAGGACGGCGGCGCCGCGTCCCGCCGGTACCATTGTCCGGCGATCCCGTCGAACCATTGGTGGGAACCCGGGTCGTACCACTGCTGGACGCCGTTGTCCCAGACGTGCCCGTGCTCGTTCGTGTAGATGGGAGCCTGCTCGGCCACCGGGGCGGCTACCAGGTCACGGCCCCGCTCTTCGGCGCCGAAGGTGCCGGCGGCGGCGCCGGCGCTTGGCGAGAACGACCACGTTTGAGCAGCGCCCCCGTTTATCTGGGCATTCCCGCCGGTGGCAGCATAGGAGTCCTGGGCATTCCCGCCGGTGGCAGCATAGGAGTCCTGGGCATTCCCGCCGGTGGCAGCATAGGAGTCCTGGGCATTCCCGCCGGTGGAGATAAAAAGGTCCCCATTCGAAGCGGGACCCCCGCCGAATGCTGCGAGATCTGAAGGAGCGAAAGGATCCCCGATCAGCTGCTTCGCCTCTTCCCTGGCTGGAACGGGGGCATCGGGCGGGGCAGTGATCGAGTCCCACAGGGAACCGGGCTTGAGGCCGGGGGCGTTCCCGGGGAGGTCGCCGGATCCTCCGAGCAGCTTCTCGATGCGGGCAAGCAGGATGACCACCTGAGCGGTGAACTCGCGGTATTCAACTACCTGCCGGGCCTGCCAGTAGCGCAGCCGGGCAATCCAGGAGCGCAGGTAGACCGCAGCTCCGATCCCGATTAGGCCGATCCCTCCCAGACCGCCCGACATGAAGTACGCCATCTGGTTGTTGACCGAGGTGTTGGGAGCGGACGCCTGTAACCAGGCGATGACGATGAGGGCGACCCCCACAGCCATGAGAGCGGCTCCTCCAATCCGCACCTGCCGCTCCACCCGGGTATTGCCGCCTCGGATCTTGAGAGCCGCGACGTCGGACTGGAGGTTATCGAGACGGTTCGGCCCGACACCGTTGGTCGTAGCAGTGCCGGTGGGCTCCCAGGGCTGGCGGTCGTATTGACCAATCGGCGCGGCTGCAAACTGACCTGCCCCGCCGGCCTGCAGACCCGCGAAGCCTCCCTGTGCCCCTGCTCCCCAAGCCGGGGACGGGCCAGCCGTACCGGCGGGGTCGGGAGCATCCCACCCGCTCGGGTAACCGTTGCCTGGCGCTTGCCATTGCTGGCTCATGTCGTGAAACCCCTCATCGTCGAGTCGGCGCGCCTGTGACGCACCTTACATACTACGGATAACAAATCCTGGCCTCCTCCACCACCAAAGCCAGCCTTTGGGCCAGCTCATCGTCAGTGTCGTGCACGTCAGTACCGGCGAGGGTCCCCGCTAGTGGATCGCGGGCGGCGAGGACGCCCTCTTCACCCTCGAAGGGGAGCCCGAAGCTCAGGGGCGCTTCGGCGATGATCACGTGCTCGTCCTCGATGGCCGCGTCCAGCGGGTCCATCACCGAGTCGTCGTAGCGGCGGTGGGGCATGATCTCGACTCCCGGCAGGTCGCCGCCGACCGGCGTGCTTGGTAGCATCGGCGATGCCGGCGGGAGGGACGGCTCGATGGAGGGTGCATCCCTGCCCACCCCGAGCAGGTCCAGCACCCGCCCGAGTCCGATTCCCGCCACCGTGGATCGCACCAGTTTGGCGATCGCCGGGCTCACCCCGTCGGGATATTGGGCGAGTGTGATCGCCACCGATCCGGAGGACAGGTAGAGCAGCCCACTCTGGAGTTTGGAGGCTTCGTGTCCCAGCACGAGGAAGACCGCCACGATGGCCAGTCCGGCGAAGAGAGTCGACAACGCGATCCTTCCCCGCGGACCTAGGGACGCCCACCGCTCGGCGATCAGGCGGGGAAGAGGGATACGGGGTCCCGACAAGGACACCGGAGGGGGTGCTTGCCAGGCACGCAGGATGACGTAGACGCTGGCGGCAAAGCCGATGGGCAGGAGCAGGCCGTGCACATGGCTCTCGGCGAAGTTAACCGCCACCCACATGGAGAGTCCCCCGAGGAGGGCTCCCGAGGTGGTAGAGATCCCGCCGATTACCGCCAGCACGAGCAGGGCGAGGCTCTGGAAGACGTCGTATCCAGTATTCACCCCCTGGGTCGATGACACCGACTGGAGGACGCCGCCGAGGAGCGCTCCGCCCACCCCGGCAATGGCAGCGGCGCCGCCGAAGACGGCGAGCTTGGTCCGGGTGAGGTCCATGCCCAGGGTTGCTGAGGCAGCGGGGCTATCCCGCATGGCAGTGAGGCGCCGTCCCACCCAGGAGCGGCGTACCGCAGTGATCCCGATTGCAACAGCTGCAAAGATGACGGCGAGAAGGATCCCGTAGGCGCGCGTGGAGTGGAAGGTGATCCACGAGCCGATGTGGAAGCGGGAGATCGACGCCGATCCGGTGTCGCCGAAGGAGACCGACGAGTTGAAGAACAGGTCCTGGGCCAGGACGGCGAAGGCCATGGTGGATAGGGCCAGGTAGAGCCCCTGCAGGCGGATGGCCGGCAGGGCGACCAGGAGCCCGACGGCGCCGGCGAGGACGGCTGCCGCCACGAAGGCGATCGGCCCGCCGTAGCCGCCCACGTGGAAATGGACCACTGCGAACGCTCCGATTCCGGCAAAAGTCATCTGGCACAGCGACACTTGCCCCCCGAATCCGGTCAGGAGCACCAGGGAGAGCATGATCACCCCGGTGGCGAGAGCGTCGTCGGTGAGGCCAACGTAGGTCGAGTTGAAAACCGAGAGGGAACCGGCGGCGAGGACCACCAATGCCGCGCCGCCGGCTACCGATGCTCGCAGCGAGGGGGCCCGGGCAGCGGCGGCTCGCACCAGGGTGCCCACCCGGATGCGGGAGCTGGGCAGGAAAAGCAGCACCGCGAAGAGGAAGATCGTTGGCAGTGCATCGCGCAGCGAGCTGAAAGTCGAACCCCCCGGGAGGTACGAGGAAAAGGATCCGGCCAGCCCGAGGGCCAACGCGCCGGCATAGGTCATCGGGAGGCTCTTCAGGCGGCCGATCATGGCAGCGGCGTAGGCGTCGACCACCAGCAGGGTAAGCGTTGTTACCGAGAGCTGGAGGGTTGGGGCGAGAAGGATGCCCGCCAGTGCTGCCAAGGAGAATCCGAGGGCCCACGACAACATGGACACCCTGCCGAGGCGGACCCCGTTGATCGAGGTGAGCTCGCGGTTGTCCACCTGGGCGCGCATGGCCAGCCCGATGCGAGTTCGGTAGAGAAGGAGGCGGAGGGCGATCGCCACCACCGCAGCGAGGAGGACGATGGCGATGTCGTTCCAGTAGAGGTTGACGTTCCCTAGGGCGACCCGGTGGCTGGTACCGAAGAGGATCGGAAGTTCCCGGTTGCCGGTCGGCCAGAGCACCTCGGCCAGACCCATCAGGCCCACCATCAACCCGATGGTCACCACCAGGCTGGTTGCGAGCGACATGTCCTTCAGCGGGCGGATGAGGAAGCGCTCCACTACCGCCCCGAAAAGCGGTGCGAGAAAGACGATCACCACCACGAGGGCGATCGGGGCTGGCCAGTTGTCGGCCTCCCGGAACTGCCAGTAGGTGAAGGCGGCGATCATCCCCACCGCCCCGTGCCCGAAATTGAACACACCGGTGGTGGTGTAGGTCACCACCAGGCCACTCGCTGCCAGCGCATAGACCGAACCGGTCACGATTCCCGCGATGAGGTAGGTGGTGAAGGTGTTCACCGGAGGTTCCCTCCCGGGGCAGGGAGGCCGGGCCCCACCAAGGGGACCCCGGGAGTGGAGGCTCCGCTCACGATCCGGTCAGGCTTGCCGCGGGGATCTTGGGGTCGGTGTACAAGGTTCCCAAAGAGCAGTCGAAGGTGTTTGGCTGGGTGGGGTACACCCGCACGAACTGATCGTTCTTGACGGTGATCACTTCGAAACAGCTGGATACCTTGTGGTCGGCCGGATCGGTGGGTGCCACCATGCCGTCGCCGGTGAAGTGGTGAATGGTGCCGAGCGACGAGAGCATTTGGGCCCGGGTTGGATTGGGCCCGAGCGTCGAAAGCGCCTGGCTGAACAGCTCGCCGGCCGCCCACGAGTAGATGCCGAAGATGTCGGGCGGCTGGTGCCCGGGCACGGCTTTGTTGAGCCACGAGAGGTAGCTCTGCATGGCGGGGTTGCCCGATGCTTCTCCGGTGAGTGCCACGGTAAGGGTGATGAAGATCCCATTGGCAGCGGAACCTGCGGTCTTGAGAAACTCCTGGTTGTAGGCGGTGGCGGTGGTGTCGACCACCTTGGGCCTCCAGTTGAGCTGTTGCATCGCCTGGAGGATTCGGGCCATCGATTGGTAGTCGGCCTGCCAGGCGAAGTACTGGACCCCGTCGGACTCCATCGTCTGGACGTTGGGGAGATAGTCGGAGTCCACGATCGGCGTGGCGTTCTGGTAGACGAAGTGGAAACCCACCGATTCGGCGGTGTCCCGCAACCTTTCGCCGGTCATCTGGGTGGTGGAGACGTCGGGCCACATGATGGCGGCGTGGGAGACCACGGAGGGGTAGTTCTTCTTGATCCAATCGAACCACCCGGTGGGGTACTCGTTGGGCTCGGAGGGATTGACCGGGAACACGTCGGTGCCGGCACCGGCCTGGGGGGTGGTGGGGTTGTCGGAGAGGTCGGGGATCCCGCACTGCTGGCCTTCGATTGCGCCGGCGCCGTCCACAGTCGACTCCACCCCAACCAGGGCGAAGTCCTGCGCACAAGCCTGGGCCATCGCCTGTTGGAACTTGGTGGGGTTGAGGCCGGCATCGTAGGCGTCCAGCACGATGCGGCGACCGTCCAGTCCGCCGCGGGAGTTCTGGTAGGCGACCCACGCCTTCATCCCGTCGAGTGCGGTCTGGAAAAGTCCGGGCACCGGTCCAGAGATGTCCTGTATGGTACCGATGTGTATCTCGGTCGGAGTTATACCCGGTGCCGAGGCGGTGAGGTGGGTCCCCGGCGGCAGGTTGGAGTTCCCGCCGGGGGCGGTCGCACCGCCCGCGGACATCCCGTCGATGATGGTGGCCTGGGATCCGCCCCTCATCCCGCAGGATGCCACCGCCAGGACAGCCAGAGCGGAAAAGAAAGGGGCGAGACGTCGGGCGTTCACGGCGCAGAAATCTTACATGCCGTCAGATTTTCGTGCCCACCCTGCGGGCGAAGGTTGCCACCTTCCGCGCTCTGCGTGGTGAAAATCGGTTCTCACTGATACGGCCAGGACAGACACTCTAGGCGGTGTCTATGAGGTGCGCCTCCCGGTTGTCCGCAAGGCTTTTCGAAAAGCCATGTCACCACATGTGACACACCGTGGAGAGGTATATGCTGGCTCGATCATGGCGGAGGCCATCAAGTGGATGAGCACGGCGGAGGCCGCCGAGTACCTCGGTGTGACTCTGAGAACGGTATACCGCTTCATTGACAGCGGGAGCCTCCCCGCATATAAATTCGGCCGGGTTATCAGGGTGAAGGAGGAGGATGTGCTCGCCTTCGTCGAGTCGGTCCGCATCACTCCGGGGACCCTGGAGCACCTCCACCCGGAGCCGCCTCGTACCTCCGTGGGCGACTGACGTGGAGAGCTGCCTTTTCTGCCGGATAGCTGCAGGAGAAGTGCCCTCGACCGAGGTCGCCTCCGACGAGCTGTGCTATAGCTTCCGCGATATCAACCCCCAAGCTCCGGTGCACGTGCTGGTCATCCCCCGGCGCCACATCGACCATGCCGGCGCCTTGACGGCCGGCCATGCGCCCGAGCTGGAGGCGATGTTCCTAATGGCCACCCGAGTGGCCCGAGCCGAGGGTATTTTCGAGACGGGCTACCGGCTGGTCTTCAACGTCGGCGAGCACGCGCTGAACTCGGTTCCCCACCTCCACATGCACCTGATTGGAGGCAAGCAGCTCGGGTGGCCCCCCGGGTAAGCTGCTTCCTACACCACGTGCCGACATTCCCAGTAAAAGTCCTCGTACCCGACAACCGGCTCATGGCGGGCCTGGTTGGGCAGCGCGACGAGAACCTCCGTCTCGTCGAGCGCGCCTTCTCCGGTACGTCCATCCTCGTCCGGGGCAACGAGATCACCATCGACGGTGTGGATGCCGAGCGGGTCGGACGGCTTTTCGACGAGATGGTGCTTCTCCTGCGGGCGGGAGAGGGGCTCGACCCGGCCAACGTGGGCCGAACTATCGAGATGGTCAAGGCAGACGAGAGCCCGAGTCGTGTCCTCACCACCCAGGTGCTTCGTTCCGCGGGAGGCCGCGCTGTGCGCCCCCGCACCGCAGGGCAGAAGCGATACGTGGATGCCATCGCCTCGAACGTGGTCACCTTCGGCATCGGACCGGCCGGGACAGGTAAGTCGTACCTTGCGGTCGCCCTCGCTCTTCAATGCCTCCAGGCCAAGGAAGTGAACCGGATCATTCTCACCAGGCCGGCGGTCGAGGCGGGAGAGAAGCTGGGCTTTCTTCCAGGCGACATGCTCTCCAAGGTCGATCCCTACCTCAGGCCTCTCTACGACGCCCTTTACGACATCCTGGACACCGAGGCGACCCAGCGATTGATGGAACGTGGAACGATAGAAGTGGCTCCGTTGGCCTACATGCGGGGTCGCACGCTCAATTCGAGTTTCATCATCCTCGACGAGGCGCAGAACACCACCCCTGAGCAGATGAAGATGTTTCTCACCCGAATCGGGTTCGGGTCCAAGGCGGTGGTCACCGCCGACGACAGCCAGGTGGACGTCCCGGGAGGTCGGTCCGGGATTGCCGGGCTGGCCGCGATCCTGGAGGGAGTAGAGGACTTGGCGTTCGTCCACCTGTCGAGTGCCGACGTGGTGCGCCACAAGATCGTGGCCGACATCGTCAATGCCTACGAGCGGGCTGCCGCCGCGACCGGAGACGGGCGGGACGGCCGGAACCCTCCTCATCGTTGATGGATTCTTCGCTTGTGCCGGGCATGCAGGAACCTGGGGCCATCGAGGTGGTCGTCGGGGACGCGGAAGGCCACCCGGGGGTCGATAGGGATGCCCTTGCCGCGCTGGCCGCTCGGGTGCTCGACGCCGAGGGCGCCACCGGTCTGGGTGAGCTCTCCCTGTCTTTCGTGAGCGAGGCCGAGATGGCAGCGCTGAACGAGCGCTATCGCGGCAAAGAAGGCCCCACCGACGTGCTCTCCTTCTCTCTGGACGACCCCGCCTACCCCGCCGACCCGGGAGTTCCATTGCTTCTGGGCGACGTGGTCATCTGCCCTTCGGTCGCCGCAGCCAACGCGCCAGCCCACGGCTCCAGCTTCGAGGATGAAATGGCGCTGCTCGTCGTCCATGGCGTGCTACACCTGCTGGGGATGGACCACGAAGACTCAGCCGAGGCCGAGCTGATGGAGGGGGCCGAGACACGTCACCTGGAACAGTTCTTCCGGAGTACGGGCGGTCGCGGTGTTTCAGGCGGGTCGGCCAACGGTGACCCCCCGTCCAGGAGACGGTGACGGTGGAGGTTCCCTTACTGGTGGGCACTTCCCGGGGAATGTCCACCACCGATGACGTACTGGCGGGAGTAATCGTCGTGCTGATCGCCCTTTCTGGAGTGCTCGCCATGGCCGAAACCGGCCTGACTCGAACCTCCAAGCACCGGGCGATGGCTCTGGCGGAGGAAGGCCGACGAGGTGCCTCCCGACTCCTGCGCCTCGTCGAGCACCCCCAACGATTCCTCAACCCGGTGCTTCTGCTCGTCCTGGTGTGCCAGTTGGTTGCTGCGACCATGGTAGGGGTGGTGGCGGGACACCTATTCGGCGGTTGGGGCGTGGCGGTGGCCACCGCCTTCGAGATCTTGGTCATCTTCGTGTTCGCCGAAGCGGTGCCGAAGAACTGGGCGGTGCGCCGTGCCGACGAGGCGGCTCTGACGGCGGCGCCTTTCGTCGCCGCCCTGGTGGCTTTCCCGCCGGTCCGGTGGATCTCGGCGCTCCTCATACGGCTCTCCAACCTTTTCGTTCCCTCGGACGGGCTTGCCCGCTCGTACGTGACCGAGGAGGAGCTTCTCGCCATGGCGGACGTGGCGATGGAGGAAGAGGTGATCGAGTCCGAAGAGCGCGAGATGATCCACTCGATCTTCGAGTTCGGCGACACGGTGGTCCGGGAGGTGATGACTCCCCGGCCCGACATGCTCGCGGTCGACGGGGAAGCTACAGTCGGTGCGGTCATCAAGGTTGCTATCGCTGCGGGATATAGCCGGATTCCGGTGTACGGTAGCGGCATCGACGACGTTCTCGGGCTGGTCTACATCAAGGACCTAGTACGCGCCGAGTGGGAGGGCAAAGGCGAGAGTCCGGTGTCGGAGGTAGCCCGGGATGCCAAGTTCGTTCCCGAGACCAAGAGGATCTCCTCCCTCATGCGCGAGATGCAGGCGCAGAAGTATCACATGGCGATTGTCGTCGACGAGTACGGGGGGACCGCCGGGCTGGTGACCATCGAGGACTTGGTCGAGGAGGTGTTCGGAGAGATAACCGACGAGTTCGACATCGAGGAGCACGCCTTCGAGACACTGGTCAATGGCGACATTAGGGTGAACGCTCGTATGCCGCTGGGTGATCTGAACGAGCGGCTGCACTCCGAGCTACCCGAGGGTGACTGGGACACCGTCGGAGGCCTCATGGCCGGGCAGCTCGATCACATTCCCGCCGAGGGAGAATCGGTGGACATCGACGGATTCCGCCTGACAGCCGAGCGGGTCAAGGGCAATCGCATCGGTCGGGTTCGCATCGCCGCGGTGGAGACGCCCTCAGAGGAGTCGCCGCCGGAGGAGGTGTCCCCACCGGCGTGAGGTCCGGCTTCGTGGCCGTGGTCGGGCGCACCGGGGTGGGCAAGTCCACCCTCACCAACTCCCTGGTGGGCACCAAGGTCTCCATCGTCTCGAAGCATCCCAATACGACGAGGGCGCCCATCCAGGGAGTTCTCCACCGGCCAGGAGTCCAGGCGGTGCTCGTGGACACGCCCGGATTCCACCGTCCCCGGACTCGACTGGGCGAGCGGCTCAACGACGCTGCCGGCGCAGCGCTGACCGGGGTGGACATCACAGTGATGGTGGTGGATGCTGCCGCCCCTGTGGGCCCGGGGGATCGCAGGGTGGCCGAGCGATTGAGGGCTTTCTCGCCGGCTGCCAGTCCTGGGAGTGCCGATTGTGCGGCCCCTGCCGAAATGCACGGGGAGGATTCCGGAATTGCTCCTGTCTCACCTCTCACCGAAAGCCGGCCCCCGGTCCTCTGCGTGGTCAACAAGATCGATCGGGCTACCCGCTCCCTCCTGGTACAGCAGCTGGCTGCCGTGTCGGAATGGGACTTCGACGAGTACTTCCCGGTGTCTGCCGCGACTGGTGAGGGCCTGGACACCCTGGTCGAAGCCATCGCGTCGCGCCTTCCCGTGGGGCCTGCCTATTACCCGGACGGGGTGGTCTCCGACACCCCGGAAGCCGGCTGGGTGGCCGAGCTGGTACGGGAGGCATTCCTGAAACAGGTGCGCGCCGAGCTTCCCCATGCGCTCGCGTGCCGGGTTACCGACTGGGATGGTCCTTATATCCGCTGCGAGGTTCTGGTGGAGCGGGAATCCCAGAAGGCAATCGTGGTGGGGCGCAACGGGCGTGTCCTGAAGCAGGCAGGGATCATCGCACGCGAACAGTTACCCGAGGGTACTTACCTCGACCTGGTGGTGAAGGTGGCGAAGGACTGGCAGAGCCGCGACGACATGATCGACCGGTTCGGGTACGGGGTGGGCCCGGACTAGGACAATTGGCTCAGTCGGATTCGACCGCGCGGTCGATCGCATGCCGCAGCTTCCGTGCCGCCGACTCCGGGTCGTCCGAGTCACAGAGATATCGTACAACGACAAAATGTGTGGCTCCAGCTTCGGCCATGGCGGGGACCGACTCGGGGGTCACCCCGCCGGTCACGAAGTAAGGATGGTGGGCGTGCTCGGTTGCGTGCCTGACGTACTCCAGCCCGGTGCCCGCCCGGCCCGGCTTGGTGGGTGTCTCGGCCACCGGCCCGGCCGAGACATAGTCCACCGGCTCGCCCTCCGAGGCTGCCAGTTCCTCGGGGGAGTGGGTGGATAGACCGATGATTGCATCCTTGCCGAGAACCCGCCTGGCGATCGACGGGGGAAGGTCCTCTTGGCCGACATGAACGCCGTCGGCCTCGCAGATAAGGGCCAGATCGGGCCGGTCGTTGAGGATGAACGGTACTCCCCCCTTATGACACACCTCCCGGGCCAGTTCCGCCCGCCGAACGAGGGACGAATCGTCGAGGTGCTTTTCCCGGAGCTGTACCACATCCACCCCTCCCGCTATGCAGGCGCCGAGGAACGACGCGAGGTCGGGCCGGTCGGGAGAACACAGGTAGAGCCGCCGGCCTGCCAGCGTGCTCACCAAGGGCCGGGCTGGCCGGGGAGGATCATGCCTGGCAAGGACCATCGAAGGGCGACGGAGCGCGTCACGCCATTCGCGGGTCGAGCGCTTCGGGGTCGATCCCGAACACGGAGATCGCTTCGACCACCGCTTCCGGCTTCACCGAACCCTCGCGGGCTAGCGCGGCCAGGACCGCCACCGCCACGTGTTCGGCGTCCACCTCGAAGTGGCGACGGAGGGCCGAGCGGGTGTCGGATCTGCCGAAGCCATCGGTCCCCAGCGGAGTGAATGAAGTCGCGGGGATCCACCGGGCGATCTGGTCGGGCACCATCTTCATGTAGTCGGTGACCGCCACGATTGGACCTTCCGCGTCGGCGAGAGTGGAGGTGACCCAAGGAATCCGCTCCGGCTCGGTGGGGTGCAGCCGATTGTGCCGCTCTGCGGTGAGCGCCTCTTCTCGCAACGCCTTGTAGGAGGTGGCCGACCAGCACTCGGCCGAGACTCCCCATCGCTCTGCGAGTAGGTCCCGGGCTCCCATCGCCGCCTGCCAGGCGGTCCCGGAAAAGAGAATCGTTGCGCGGGGCACTTCCCTATCCCCCCCGACGCTGGCTCGGCTCCCCACTACATCGGAGGGGTCGCAGTAGCGGTACAGCCCGCGGATGATTCCTTCGGAGACGTTGCCGGGGGCCGGGGGCATCGGGTACGTCTCGTTGTAGAGGGTGACGTAGTAGAAGCAGTCCTCCGGGTCAGGGCCGTACATCCGGCGGATGCCGTCTTCGACGATGGTGGCCAGCTCGTAGGCAAAAGCGGGGTCGTAGGCTCTCAGGGTGGGGACCACCGAGGCCAGTACGTGGCTGTGGCCGTCGGTGTGCTGGAGCCCCTCGCCGGGCAGGGTGGTGCGCCCGGCGGTCGCCCCCATCATGAACCCGCGCGCCCCCGCATCGGCCGCGGCCCACACCAGGTCCCCGACCCGCTGGAAGCCGAACATCGAGTAATAGGTGAAAAAGGGCACCATGGAGGTGCCGGTGGTGGAATACGACGTAGCCGCCGCGGTGAAAGAGGCCATCGCCCCCGCTTCGGTGATCCCCTCTTCGAGGATCTGGCCCTTCTTCGACTCGACGTAGGAAAGGAGCAGACCTGCGTCAACCGGCTCGTAGAGCTGGCCCACCGGGCTGTAGATCTTCGACTCCCGGAAAAGTGCATCCATGCCGAAGGTGCGTGCCTCGTCGGGAACGATGGGGACGACGCGCTGGCCTACCGACGGGTCCTTGCACAGATTGCGCAGGAGCTTGGAGGCCACCATGGTGGTGGAGACCGCCTGGCCCCGGGAGCCTTCGTGGAACTCGGAGAACACCGCCTCCGACGGGGAAGGGAGCGGGCGGGACCGCACCACCCGCCGGGGAACCGAGCCGCCCAGGACCTGCCGACGGCTCTTCAGGTACTCGTCGACCTCACTGCCCGCAGGGGGGCGGAAGTAGGGAGGGTCATCTCCTTCGAATGCGGAATCGGGGATGTCGGCGGTGAGGGAGAGCCGGTCGCGCAGCTCGATCAACTGGTCCCGGCTCATCTTCTTGATCTGGTGGGTGGCATTGCGGGCTTGGACGTCCACACCCAGCTTCCAGCCCTTGATCGTCTTGGCCAGGACGACCGACGGGGAGCCGTGGTGCTCCACCGCCGCCTTGTAGGCGGCGTAGACCTTGCGGAGATCGTGGCCGCCACGGGGAAGGCTCTTCAGCTCCTCGTCAGAGAGATGCTCGACCATCTTCCGCAAGCGCGGGTCCGGCCCGAAAAAGTGCTCCCGGATGTATGCGCCCGATTCGATTGCATACTTCTGGTACTCGCCGTCGACGGTGGTGTTCATCTTGTTGACCAGCACGCCGTCGGCATCCCGCTGGAGCAGCTCGTCCCAGCGGGAGCCCCAGATCACCTTGATGACGTTCCACCCCGCACCGCGGAACACCGCCTCCAGCTCCTGAATGATCTTCCCGTTTCCCCTCACGGGCCCATCGAGGCGCTGGAGGTTGCAGTTGACCACGAAAGTTAGATTGTCCAGCTTTTCGTGAGCGGCGAGGGAGATCGCGGCAAGCGCTTCCGGTTCATCGACCTCTCCGTCGCCGAGAAAACACCACACCCGCGAGGTGGAGGTGTCGACAATCTCCCGGTTGTGGAGGTAGCGGTTGAAGCGCGCCTGGTATATCGCATTGAGAGGTCCCAAACCCATCGAGACGGTGGGGAACTCCCAGAACTTCGGAAGAAGGTGGGGATGTGGGTAGGAGGAGAGCCCCCGCCCGCCGGTCGCCTCCGACATCGGGTTGGTGTCGGTCTCGAAACGGAACCGGTCGAGATCGGCTTCGTCGATACGGCGTTCCAGGTAGGCACGGGCATACACGCCTGGGGAGGAGTGACCTTGGAAGAAGATCTGGTCGCCAATGCCCCCGCCGTCTTTGCCGTGGAAGAAGTGGTTGAACCCGATCTCAATGAGTGAGGCGCAACTGGCGTAGCTGGCGAGATGGCCGCCGATGCCCTCCGCCTTGTGATTGGCTCGGACCACCATGGCCACCGCATTCCATCGCAGGTAGGCGCGGATACGCCGCTCGATGGCCTCGTCACCGGGGAACCACGGCTCTCGGTCGGTGGGGATGGTGTTGATATAGGGGGAGGAGACCGTGGCGGGAAATCCCACCTGGGACTCCCGTGCCCGCTCCAGGAGCTTCATCAGCAGGTACCGCGCTCGCACCTTGCCATGGGTCTCCACCACCGAGTCGAAGGAGTCGAGCCATTCCGAAGTCTCCGTCGGGTCGATGTCGGGGACCTGGTGGGCGAAGCCGTCGAATATCACCGAGTCGTCAGTCATCGGTCCAGTCTCGCGCTCGGCCCCTGGCAGTGGGCGCCGGATCTTCACAAACCGACCAAAGTGGTGGGACAGTCCCGACGAGTGGGGGGGAGCGAGCTGGATGGCGGTACTTGCCGGGGAGCCGGGCTGGGGTGTGTCGCCCTCTGTTACCGTCGTCGCCATGACTACCGTGTTCACCGACGGCGCCTGCCTCGGCAATCCGGGCCCCGGAGGGTGGGCATGGGCGATCGAGGACGGCCCGAGCGCCTCGGGAGCCGAGCCGAGAACCACCAACCAGCGCATGGAGCTGACCGCGGCGCTCGAGGCGGTCCGGGCACTCACCGGCCCACTCGAGGTGATCTCCGATTCCGCCTACGTGGTCAATTGCTTCCATCAGTCCTGGTGGCGAGGGTGGAAGGCAAAGGGCTGGGTGAACGCCAAGGGGGAGCCGGTGGCCAACCAGGATCTCTGGAAGCCCCTCATCGAGGAGGTGGTTTCCCGGGCCAACGTCACCTTTCGCTGGGTGAAGGGTCATTCGGGGGACCCGATGAACGACCTGGTGGATCGGATGGCCAATCAGGCGGCCAGTGCCATAGGCTCCCGACCATGAACATCAATGGAATCGCAGCCCTGGTCACGGGTGGCGCGTCGGGCCTCGGTGAGGCGACCGTCCGCCGCCTCACCGCCGCCGGTGCTCAGTGCACCATCATCGATCGCAACGCCGAGCGGGGGGAGGCACTCGCCAAGGAGCTGGGAGGAGGGACCCGGTTCATCACCGTGGACGTGACCGATCCGGATCAGGTCGCCGAAGCGGTGTCGGTGGCAGGGGAGTCGGCTCCCCTGCGGGTCGCAGTCAATTGTGCCGGGATCGGCTGGGTGAGCCGCACCATCAACAAGGACGGAACGCCCCACGACTTCGGTTCTTTCCGCACGGTGATCGACGTCAACGTGATCGGTACTTTCAACGTGTTGCGATACGCCGCGTCGGCCATTTCCAAGGTCGAGCCATTGGAGTTCGGAGAGCGGGGGGCGATCGTCAACACCGCCTCGATCGCCGCTTTCGACGGTCAGATCGGCCAGCTCGCCTACTCGGCCTCGAAGGGTGCCATCGTGGGAATGACCCTCCCGGCGGCGCGAGACCTGTCCGCTGTCGGAATCCGGGTGTGCACCATTGCGCCGGGATTGATGGACACCCCCTTGCTCGCCCTGCTTCCAGAGCCGCAGCGCCAGGCGCTTGCCGCCGGGGTCAACTTTCCCAAGCGACTGGGGACCGCGGACGACTTTGCGTCGCTCGTCGAGCACATCTGCGAGAACGGGTACCTCAACGGAGAGGTCATCCGGTTGGACGGTGGCCTAAGGATGCCGCCCAAGTAGCCGTCCGGCTACCGGGTACACGACGGCGACCAAGCCGGGAAAAGGAGGCGAGCTGTGCGTTACGTCGAAGCCGAAGGTGCACGCCTCTCGGTTATCGGTTTGGGCACATGGCAATTCGGGTCCCGCGAGTGGGGCTACGGGAGCGGATACGCAACGGAGGGTGCCCGCGCGATCCTCAGCCGTGCGTTGGAGTTGGGGGTCAACCTGGTCGATACCGCGGAGATCTATGCGTTCGGCCGGTCGGAGCGGATCATCGGCGAGGTGCTGTCGGCCGAAGAGGGTCTGCGTGACAAGGTGTTCCTCGCTACCAAGATCTTTCCTCTGGCACCTCTCGCTCCGGTGGTCGAGCAGCGGGCGCGTGCGAGTGCCGCCCGCCTGAAGACGGACCGCATCGACTTGTACCAGGTTCACTGGCCCAACCCGATCTTTCCCCTGTCGTCGACCATGGAGGGGATGCGCTCCCTCATCGACTCCGGTTTGGTAGTCCGGGCAGGGGTGAGCAATTTCCCCCTGGCGCGCTGGCAGGAGGCGGAGAGGATGCTTGGCGCGCCGGTTCTCACCGATCAGGTGCGCTACAACCTGGTCGATCGCCGCCCGGAGAAGGAATTGCTCCCTTGGGCGCAGGCCAACGGGAGGATCGTCATTGCCTACAGCCCCCTCGCCCAGGGGTTCCTCTCCGCCAAGTACGGGCCGGGCAACCGGCCGCGGGGTGCCGCCCGGTCGAGCAATCCGCTGTTCCTCCCGGAGAATCTGGAGCGGGGTGCGACCCTTTTCGAGGTGCTGCGGACTGTTGCATCGGCTCACGATGCGACGCCGTCGCAGGTGGCACTGGCTTGGCTGGTGCGACGGCCCAATGTGGTGGTGATCCCGGGGGCCTCCAGCGTGGAGCAACTGGAGAAGAACGTAGCCGCTGCCGAGCTGGAGCTGACTGACGAGGAGGACCGCGCGTTGACCGAAGCGTCGGACGCATTCCGGCCCGCCACCGGCCTGGCGAGCATCCCCAAGCTATTCCGGGCCCGGGTCGGGATCTGAACACAGTGGTGGGGGTCGCGCAGAGGCCCCGTGGTGGCGGACGGTATCTTGCCCTCTGGCTAGCTTTTCTCGTGCTGGTGGCGGGAGCCTGCTCGGCCGCCACCCGGTACGACGCCTCGGCGACTGCGGTGCCGGTCGGGACACGATGTGTTCCCCCGGACGGGACTTCGGTGCCCCGGGCCGTTCCGATTCCCGGCAGCACCAGTGACTGGAACCTAACCTCCTTCGACGGCACGGTCATCCGGGTGCACTGGTTCCCTGCACCCACATCGTCGCCGGTTCACCGGTTGCCCACCGTCTTGATGGGGCCGGGGTGGAGCGAGCCGGGTGACACCAACACCACCGGGACAGGATTTCTCAGTATCCAGAGCTTCTGGAAAGCCGGATACAACGTTGCCACCTGGGATCCCCGGGGCTTTGGCAAGTCGTCGGGCACCATAGAGATCGACGACCCCGCGGTCGAGGGGCGCGACGTGAGCCGGATCATCGACTGGATCGCATCCCGACCTGGCGTCGAGCGGGACGGCCCGGCCCGGCCCCGGATCGGGATGGTGGGCGTCTCCTACGGAGGGGGGATCCAGTTCGCCACCGCCGCGGTGGATTGCCGGGTGGATGCCATCGTTCCCGGATGGGCGTGGAACTCTCTGGTCACGAGTCTTTACAAGGGAGGCATCGCCAAGGACGGTTGGGGTAACCTGCTCTTCGCAGCGGGCGGCGGCCACATGGACCCGGTGGCGCTGAAGGCCGAAAAGGAAGCGTCCACAACGGGAGCGATCGACCCGGCCACCATCGCCTGGTTCGCTCGGCGCGGGCCGGGGGACCGGGTGGCAGCGATTCGAGCTCCCACCCTGATCGTACAGGGGATCGACGACAACCTTTTCACCCTGGACGAGGGGGTGGCAAACTTTTCGGTCCTTCATGCGCGCCACGTACCGGTTGCCATGGTGTGGGTCTGTGGTGGACATGGGATGTGCCTGACCCCTCCCGGTGATTCGGCTGCCGCGACGCAGGAGGAGATGGACTGGCTGGCACGATATGTGCAGGGCGACACCCACGCTCCGGTGGCACCCGGGTTCCGATTCGTCGACCAGAACGGGAAGACCTACGCATACAGCTCCTACCCACCTCTGGCCGGAACGCCAGTCACCGCGATGGGGTCGGGAACCATGGCATTGGAAGCCGGCGGGGGGTCAGGACCGGTGCACCTGGCTGCCGGCGACACGGGCTTCATGAATTCCCTGACCGCGGGGATCACCCCCGCTCGAGCGTCGCACGCGGTCGACGTTCCCATCCGCTTCTCGCATTCCGCCCTGGTGGTGGGTGCGCCGCAGCTCACCCTCGCCTACCGGGCCACCTCGCCCGAGGGATCGAGCGCGCTACACATCTTCGCACAGGTGGTGGACGACTCCACCGGGCTGGTGCTCGGCGACCAGGTGACCCCCGTAGGGATCTCGGCCGATGGAGCGGACCACACGGTGTCGGTGCCCCTGGAGATGGTGGTGTTCGCTGCCGAGCCGGGAGCCAACCTCACCCTGCAGATCGTCGCCACCACCGTGGCCTACGCGACGCCGCCGCTGGGGGGAACTGTCGCGTTCGATCGGATTGCGATTTCCCTGCCGACCGTCGCACCTCCCGGTTGATCAGAACCGCGCCCGCCCGCCTTAGGGCCATACCTCCCGGTTGATCAGAACCGCGCCCGCCCGTCTTCCGTCGCCTCGCCCGGCACTCAGAACCGCGCCCACATCAGGATG
>JAKAWH010000050.1 GCA_021817065.1 Actinomycetes bacterium | reverse complement strand
CTGGTTCGGGAAGGTCCATCGCCGCGACCGACTTGGAGGATTGCTTCGTGAGTATTCGAGAGCAGCATGACCCGGTCGATCGAATTTTCGGATACTACGCCCTGACTGGAATACCCCTGGGGGTATAGTGGTTGAAGCCTGATAACAAGCCCAGAAGGAGGAGGACGGCCGTGGCGACCGTGGCACTAGACAACAGGAACTTCGAAGAGATAGTGACGTCGAACGAGGTGGTACTTGTCGACTTCTGGGCAAGCTGGTGCGGCCCATGTCGGATGTTCGGTCCCGTCTTCGAGCTTGCCTCCGAGACCCACGGCGACGTCGTCTTCGCCAAGGTGGACACCGAGGCCGAGCAGGAACTGGCGGCCCGATTTGGGATCATGTCGATTCCGACCCTTATGGCCTTTCGGGAGAGCGTCCTGCTCTACTCCCAGCCGGGGGCACTTCCTCCGGCGGCACTGGAGGACCTCATAGAACAGGTGAAAGTACTTGACATGGACGACGTCCGCCGCCGGGTCGCTGAGCACGAGGGTGCGGTCTCATGATCAGGGTACGAGCGTCGCGGCCCGCCAAGAAGGAACGCTGAGATGGACGCCTTCGAGAAGACGGTCGACCAGCCCATCGGAGATGCCGAGTCGGCCGTCCGACGAGTGCTGGTCGAGGAGGGATTCGGGGTGCTGACCGAGATCGACGTCGCCGCCACCCTGCAGGCCAAGCTAGGGGTGGCGCGTTCGCCCCTCAAGATCCTCGGTGCGTGCAATCCAGAATTTGCCCATCGAGCCCTCACCGTTGATCCGTCGTTGGCGCTTCTCCTGCCCTGCAATGTCGTCTTGGAAGAGATCGGGGGTGGTCGTACGCATGTATCGATCGTCGATCCCCGGGCGATGCTCTCCACGGGCGACACGGCGACGGGGGCCGAAGCCAAGGTTCTCGGCGAGGAGGCGGCCGTGGCTCTTCGCCGAGCCCTCGACCGGCTGGGCTGCTGACCATGAGCGGTCGGAGGCGGGGACGCTCGCTTCCGGTCGCCTCCTCAGTGCTGGCCGTCTGTGCCCACCCCGACGATGAGAGCTTTGGGCTCGGAGCGGTGTTGCATCATTTCGTCGCCAACGGCGCCGACGTCGCGATGCTCTGCTTTACCCGTGGCGAGGCGTCCTCGCTCGGCCTGTCCGAACGAGCGCTCTCCGAGGTCCGCAGCAACGAGCTGGCCGGCGCCGCGACTGCTCTCAGAATCGGGAGGGTCAAATTGCTGGATTGTTCGGACGGGTCACTGGCCCAGCAATCCCTGGAGGGACTGGCAACCGAGGTCGGTGCCATGGCTGGCGAGGTCAGCGCTGACCTCCTTGTTGTCTTCGACGAAGGGGGAGTTACCGGACACCCTGACCATCACCGGGCCACAAAGGCTGCCCTGGCGGGCGCCCCCAATCTCCCTGTACTTGCTTGGACCTTGCCCAACAAGGTTGTCGACGCCCTGAACGCCGAATTCGGGATCACCTTCGTCGGTAGGGACGACCCCGAGATCGACTTCGTGTTGAGCGTTGACCGTACCCAACAGCGCAGGGCGATCGCCTGCCACACGAGTCAGTCGAGCGACAACCCGGTGTTGTGGCGACGCCTCCAGCTCCTCGGCAACGAGGAGTTCCTTCGCTGGCTGCGACCACCGGAGTCGAACTTGCAAGTGCGCGTGGGAGATCGGTCAGATTTTCTTCAGATGCCCCCTGACGACGGGAACTCCGCCCTCGCCGACGAGTAGGACCGGCGCTATGCCTCAGCGCCCGGGTCTTCTGTGCCGAGCCGGACGAGAGTCTGGTCGAGTTCGTTTCTTCGCTCGCCCCCGGCAGGGCGGGTGACCTCGGGGCAGGCGAAGGTCGCAACAGCCTGTGGCTGATTCGACGGGGATGAAAGGTTGTGGCCGTTGATGCCTCACGAGTGGCGCTGAACCGGCCGTCCCGGGCGGCAGCGATGGACGGCCTAGCGGTCGAAACCGTTGTGGATGATCTCGTCTCGTATCTCACCGACGGGCGGGCAGCCGGCGATGCCTTCGACCTCGTCGTCTTCGTCTCCGCCCACCCTGAACCCTCGGGCCGCGCTGAGCTGCTGGCCGCAGCCGCCGACGCCTTGAGTCTAGGAGGACACCTCTTCGTCGTGGGCCATCACGTTTCATCGCTCGGGGTGACAGGACCTCCTGACCCGGCGCGCCTCTACATCGAGAACGACCTGCGAGTGATCCCTGGTCTGGACATCATCCGGCTGGAGCAGCGCCAAGGCGAGAGTGATATCCGCGATCCAGGTACCGATGTCGTCCTCTTGGCTCGCCGGCCTAACAAGCTCACGCAAGCTTCATGAACATCCGCTGGACTTCCTCCAGGGGATATCCCTCGGCAGCGGCATCGTCCGGATGCTGTACGCAAAAGGTGAGCCCAGCCGTCACGATCCGGAACCCAACCTGCTCAAGGGCCTTCGTCGCAGCTGAGATCTGGGTGACCACGTCGCGGCACTCGCGCCCCTCGACGAGCATGCGCTCGATTGCCTCGACCTGACCAGCGACACGATGCAGCCGCCGACGCACATCGGCTACTACGTCCTCCGGCATCTCCATTGCAACTCGCTCCTCTAAGTCTCGAAAGTCCGTCGCAGGGGTCCTGGCGGAACGATCACAATTCTAGCCTGATACCCTATGGGGTATGTGCAGAGCAGTGACATGCCGGAGTTGTGGCCGTCCGACCTGGAGGGGTTGCGGCGCCCACGTCGAAGAGGTGCTCGGGCACGTGCTGGCGACAGATCGGTGCCAGTGCGACCAGAACCCGTCGTTGACATCGCGCCCGTTGGGATGGGAACGGCTCTTCAGGCGTCACGGCCGAGCCAGTCGAAGCTAGCTGGGCCTGGCTCGGTAGGACAGCCATGGAAAAGACCCTTCGCGTTGATCACAAGGGAGGTGATCTCTTCGAGATCGCCGTTCGCCAGCACGTGCTTCACGTCGATCAACCGACAGAAGATGGCGGCTCGGATTTCGCCCCAACTCCTACCGAGATGTTCGTGTCCAGCCTCGCCTCCTGCGTGGCCTGGTACACCTCGATGAGAGCACACTTCGGGGACTGGACCTCGATGCCCTCGCAGCAAGGTCCAGCGATGGACAGATCCCGGCGGGCAAAGCGATGGTATCGGACGTCTCGACAGCAACGGATGACTCGAGGCTGATTGTCTACGGTTATCAGGAATTCCCCGTTGGCAGCCTTCCGCCCAGCTCATGCCACCATCTGGTGCTCATGGATGAGGTCGTCCAGGTGATCGGTTCTTCGTAGCCTAGCGGGATCGACGTCGCTGATGAGCGCAAGAGTCGTGTCGAAGTCGGACGCGCACTTTGGTCGAGGGAGCGGTGTGGCCGGCGGGAGTTGTATCGCTCGGCGTACTCGGCGAGCACGGTCTCCAGATTGCGGCGTCCGAGGAAGAGCGTGCGGTCGAAACATTCATGCCGCATAGTACAGATCACGCGCTCGCAGATGGAGTTGGTCCCGGGGCGCTCGGATCGGGGTCTTGATAATTCTGACGCCTCCCGATACGAATACCGCGTCGAAGGATGTGGTGAACTCGGCGTCGCGATCGCGAATAAGGAACTTAACGTCGGACAAACAAACTCCCGAGACACCGGCGGGGGAGCACTCGTGCTAAGCGGGCCAGTACCGCACGGTCGAGAGGCTGCAGCATTGGTCGCTGAAGCTGGCGTCGGAGGACTGCCATCTCGCGGCGTAGCAAGACACCCTTGATGGCGAGGCCCGTGTCACTGCTGCCGATGAGGTGGATCAACTGGAGGACGCGGCAGAACGCACGGCAAAGGAACGAGAGAGTAACCGCCGGATGCTCGTCTCGCGCGACTCCGGGCATCAATGCCCAGTTCATAGGTCACGGATGGAGATCTCGGTACCCACATGTCGAGCGGATCATGCTGGAGTGCAGGCACAAGTGTCACGAGCCCCGGTTTCAAGGGCGGAACCCTAAGGCTGCTGCAGCCCCGTCCCGCATCATGGTGGGGTTCCAAGGTGGATCCCACACTATCCTGATATCGATAGGTACCTGCTCCAGCGCCTGTTCGACAACGAATCGAGCCATGGCGGGCAGGCTGTCGGAAACCGGGCATCCGGGGGTGGTTAGGGTCATTTCGATCACGACGGCGCCTTCTTCCTCGCGGACGTCGTAGACGAGTCCGAGTGAGACGATGTCCATCGCCAGCTCAGGGTCGAAGACGGTGGCGAGTGCTTCCCACACGGCATCGAGACGGTGATCGGTACCGACCGTCTCAGGGGTGTCGTCCACCACAGGAGGGGTGTCAACGGCGAACGGGTTATTTGAGGCAGAATTCGAGTCCATCGGTCCCGCCTTACCGAGCACGCCGGAATGTGACCTGCCAGTCCCCACCGCCAAGGTCCACCGCGTCGTAGGTGAAGCCTTGGGAACCGAGTACCCCTTCGAGCGGGACAGGTTCGAAGGGAGCCAGGACCACCAGTTCCTCGCCCTCGGCAAGACCCCCAACCGCCTCCATGATCGTGTCGAACGGTTCACCACCCGCCTGAATGATCGGTCGTGCGTCCACCAGGGCCATCGGGTCTCTCCTTGCAGCGGGGAATTGAATATCTATCAGCAAATAGAATTATACTCACGGCCATGAGTCGTGTCGAGACGGGGGAGTCGGTCGCTGGCGGAACCTGGCGCGGGCGGCCCCAGGGCATCCCGAGCGGAGTGCCACCCCCCTCGGTGCCCCTGAGCTATCTGGCAGCATCCTCGCTCGGGCTGGTCGCGTGCGGGGCTGCCTGGATGTTGTCGTCGGGATCTGCCGTGGTCGATCCCACTGCCGACCCAGTGGTAGCTGCTGCCCATCTGGGGATGCTGGCGACCTTGTCAATGGGGGTCCTCGGTGCGCTACATCAGTTCGGACCGGTGGTGAGCCAACGACCGCTCCGCTCGATCGCCCTCGCTCGCCTCACCTTCGTCACCTGGCTTGCTGCCTCCTGGCTTTTGCCGCTGGGCATCGGCACTCAGCATGAATGGGTGGTTGAAGCGGGAGGGGCGTTTGCTGCCACGTCTGTCACATGCGTGGCCGTGAATATGTCCCATCCACTCGCTGCTCGGGGGCGTGGGGTGACGGTCACCGGATTGCGCCTGGCACTCGCAGGGTTAATCGTAACTGCCTGCTTCGGAGTCACCTACGTAGCCGACCGTCGGGGTGCATGGTTCGATCTTTCCGGGCACATCGTCCTTGCCCACGCGGTGGTTGGCCTTTTCGGCTGGCTTGGGCTCGCCTATGTGAGCGTGGCCGAGAAGCTCTGGCCGATGTTCTTCCTCGCCCACGTGCCGGGTCCCCGCCGGGCGGGCAGGATTGCTGTGTGGGGAGTGGCTGTTGGAGTGGCCCTTCTCTCCCCGGGACTTCTCACCGGTATGCCGTGGTTTGTGCTAATTGGTGCGAGTGTCCTCGTGGTCGGTCTCGGGGCACACCTCTTTTCACTGGGGGCTCATGTCGTCCACCGGAAGCGACCACCCGACCTCCACCTGGCCTTCGTCGTTACCGCGGCGGCGTGGATCATCGTCGGAGTCGGCCTTGCTGGCGGTTCGGCACTGGTTATCGGTTCCCATCACCACAGCGGCATGGCACTGGCAGCGGCGAGCGTCGCTGCCTTCGGGGCCTGGCTTTTCACCGCATTGGTCGGACATGCCCACAAGGTGGTTCCCTTCATCGCCTGGTCCGCCCTCCGCGCACGAGGTGTCAGCACGGAGCCGAACGGTCGACCGCTCCTTTTTTCCCACCTCTACTGGCAGTCATGGGCTCGGATTACCTACTGGACGACCACAGCCGGACTTGTTGCACTGTGTCAGGGTCTGGCGGCATCCGAACGAATTGTCATCTCCATGGGTGGGGCCTTTCTGATGGTGAGCGGGCTCATTGTGGCAGCAAATCTCGCGGTAATTCCGGTTCGGCTGCTTTCGGCATCTGTTCCACGGGGGTAGCCGTCCGTGGGAGGGGATCGTCCACTGGTATGATCTGACGGACCGTCAGATCAAGACGGCGTACTCCGGGAGCTGCAGATGGTAGAGGATTCGTTCGGCCCGGCAACCGAAGCTGGCATTGGGAACTGGGACATCGAAACCGACGTGTTCGTCGTCGGTTTCGGGGCCGCTGGCACCTGTGCCGCCTGGTCGGCAGCCACCGCGGGCGCCGAGGTCTTGGTGGCCGAACGGGCCGGCGCCGGGGGAGGGGCTGCCGCGATGTCGGAGGGGATCATCTACCTGGGTGGCGGGACACCGGTCCAGCGCGCGTGCGGCTTCGAGGACTCGGTCGAGGAGATGTTCGCCTACATGACGGCTGCCTGCGGGCCACACCCCGACAAGCCGAGGATCGAAAAGTACTGTGCTTCCAGCTTGGAGCATTTCGATTGGCTGGTCGAGCGCGGAGTGGTTTTCGACCCGAGTTTCTGCCGGGAAACCAGCATGGCTCCGACCGGCGAGGAAGGGCTGGTCTTTTCGGGGGGTGAGGACGCCTACCCGTTCAACGAAATTGCCCGACCAGCCCCCCGCGGACATCTCGCCAAGACGAGAGGTTCGACCGGGTGGCTGCTCATGGAGTGCCTGGTCCGGTCGGCGAAAGAGGCGGGGGTCGTCGTGGAGACCGACCTCATGGTCACCACGTTGATCGTTGCATCGGACGGGACGGTGGTCGGTGCCCTGGCGCGACGCTACGGCGACACCGTTTCCGTCCGGGCTCGGAAGGCGGTGGTGCTCACCGCCGGGGGCTTCGTCTTCAACGACGAGATGCTGGCGCGTCACTGCCCGCCCCTGCTCAAAGGGACCTTCAAAGTGGGAACCGAGGGCGACGACGGTCGGGGGATCATGATGGCTCAGGCAGTAGGGGCGGCGGTCAAGAACATGTACGCGGGAGAAGTTGCTCTCCCCTGGATACCGCCAAGGCGCCTGATCGAAGGGATCATCGTCAACGGTCGCGGACAGCGTTTCATCAACGAGGACACCTACATCGGCCGGATCGGTCAGGCCGCTCTGTACGACCACGACGGTGTCGCTTTTCTCCTTGTCGACGAAAAGGCCTACACCGAGAACTGGATGGGACTGAAGGCGTCGTGGGTGTGTGAGACGATCCCCGAGTTGGAGCAGGAGATCGGCCTTCCGGAGGGATCACTGGAGACGACCATCGCGCTCTACAACCGTCACGCGACCGGCAACGCGGATCCTGTTTTCCACAAGGCACCGGAATTCGTCAGGCCGCTGGAACCTCCGGTGGGAGCGGTGAACCTCAGCGTAGGTCCGGCCCCGTATGCGCCGTTCACTCTCGGGGGGCTGGACACCGATCTGGACTGCCGGGTGCTCGATCTTTCGGGAGAGCCGATACCGAATCTGTTCGCGGCGGGCCGCTGCGCAGTCGGTGTGTGTTCGTTCGGATACGCGAGCGGGATGTCGATTGGGGATTCGACCATGTTCGGTAGGATCGCCGGGCGGGTGGCAGCAACCGGTACCTAACCGCGCTCGCTCCGAGCAGGCGAAGCGTGTCGACATCGCGATTCTTGGCGGCCTCCCAGCCAGGCCACATGGGACCTTCAAGGGAAGGCCACATGATGGAGTCATGGACGAAGCCAACGAACCGGGCATGCAGCAGAACGCAGGTGTCGCCGGGGCGCCAGCCAACGACCCAGGCATGCAGCAGAACGCAGGCAGCGTTGGCGGCGAGCGCTCAGTCCGCACACCGCCGGGAACGGAAGAGGGGAACCCGGGAGGATACCTCCCCCCTCCTCACACAGGTGACCCCTCTTCCGTGCCGGCAGGCCACCCGTTCGGGTGGAGGTCGGCCCGGCGGGGCATCGGGTGGCTCGGGAAGATGGCGGTTCCAGCAGTTCTCGTGGTCGCAGGGATCGGAGCGGGGATCGGCATCGGGTTCGGTGTGTGGGGCGGCTCGTCTCCGGACTCCGCAGTGGCGCGCGCCCAATCCCCGTGGCCTGGGGGATCGGGAGGTCCGGGTGGGCCGTATGGTCAGCGGATGTACGGACCGGAATGGCGGTACGGACCCGGGATGATGGGATCCGGCGGACCATCTGGAAGTGGTAGCTCGCAACTTCCTCCCTACGGCCCGTACGCCGGGCGGTAGGCGTAGGCCGGCACGACAAAAGGCCAGTCGGCACTTGCCGGTCAGGCGGAGGACGAGTAAATCGGAATCCGAATCCGCTCGTCAGCGGCCACCACCTGGTGGCCCTGTTCGGCGCACGATGTCGCCATGGGTACCAGAGGGCGGAAATGGCCGACGCCACCGCACGCATGGACAATGAGTTTCACGCAACGACATTACGGCACATTCAGCGTCCCGCCGTTCCCGCAGTGGCCGCTGCCTCGTCCACTTGGCGGCGTACTTCGTCCATGTCGAGGTCCCGGATCCTGGCGATGAGGTCGTCGAGCGCCGCACCGGGCAGGGCACCAGGTTGCGCGTAGAGGAGTATCTGGTCACGGAAAGCCATCAATGTCGGAATCGACATGATGCCGAACCGTGCAGCCAGGCGCTGCTCCTCCTCGGTGTCGACTTTTCCGAAGACGATGTCCGGGTTAGCCTCGGACGCCTTCTCGAATACCGGCGCGAACATCCTGCACGGTCCGCACCAAGCGGCCCAGAAATCCACCAGCACGATGTCGTGGGACCCGACCAACGCGTCGAAGTCGCTTTCGTGAACTGTCACTGTTGCCACGTCTCACACATCTCCTTTTTCCACGGACCCCAATTGGTCGCCCGTACGAGAAGAAGAACCAAGATACCCCGTGGGGTATTCCACCGAACCGTATTGACTTGGCATATACACCCAGGTCGTCAACCGCATCGCCACCGAACTCCAGTTCCAGGGGACCCCGAACATTTACCGCTTGGCCTTCGGGATACCGGCGATCGTGATCCTCTTCCCAACCCTCTTCTCGCCCCCGCTGCCGTCGCATGGTTGTCCCTCATCGATTATGACGGCGGCTCGGTCCCCGTTGCCTAACGGCAAGTGAGGTAGCAGCCGCCTCTTGCCTAAAGGTCGACCTCAGCCGAGCACGCGTCGGGGTCGCTCGCGAATCGAGCAATGATGAAGCGGTGGTGACCTGAGGCAGCTCGCCAGGCCCCCCCGTTAGCGTCGCGGGTCGCAAGCCGCTCGACCGGGACGCGTACTTCGAAGGGAACCTCCTCTCCGGCGCGGACTTCAAGCCGGTTGAATCCGACGAGCCGGGCCGGAGTGTCGGGATAGGGCAGTTCGGCGTAGACCTGCACCACATCGGCCCCGTCGCGGACCCCGACGTTCGCCAGCCGGCCGCGCGCCACCACAGCGTTGCCTTCGGCGGAGATACCGGCATCGACGAGTGTGAAATCGGTATAGGAGAGCCCGAAGCCAAACGGAAATGCTGGCGCTCGGCCGTTGCGGGCGAAGCGCCACCAACCGTGCCATCGGTCGTAGCGAAATTCTGCGGCGTCTCGGTCGAACGGTGGGAGATCGGATTCTTCGGCCGGAATGGTGAAGGGTAGCCGCGCCGAAGGGTTGACGGCGCCGAGCAGTATGTCGGCCAGCCCGTCTCCGGCCCGAGAGCCGCCGTACCAAGCCAGAACGACGGCAGGAACGGAGGCAATCCACTCGGTCATAATCACGGCGCTGCCTGCCTGGACGACGACTATGGTCCGAGGGTTGGCGCTTGCCACCGTACGGATCAGATCCACGTCCTGGCTGTGGAGGCGAAGGGTGTCCCGGTCGCCTCCGACGCTGAAGCCGGCGGGTCGGGAGGCTACGCGCTCGGGAACCTCTGTGGAGGGAATTGAGTTGCACATCGCCTCAAAGCGCTCAACCACCTCGCTTTCGTCGCCGGGAGGGAAGAGTTGCCCCAACGAGGGATCCGTTGCACCGATGTATTCGCCCTCGTCCAGGAACGTATAGCCGACCACCACGACGGCGGCGTCAGCAACCGAGGCTACGGAGGCGGCCTTCCAGGGATCCGATCCGTCATCGTGGAGCGCCACGGCAAAGGCGTCAGACAAGCCATCCAGGACGGTGCGGCAATCGAGGTCCCAGACATCGCTCGAACCGCCGTCACCGAGGTTTACCGTGTCGGCCAGCCTCCCGATAACGGCCAGGCGAGTGTCAGGCGTCAGCGGCAGGAGAGGTTGTCCCTCCACGAGCTCGTTGCGCAAGACGACGATAGCGCGCGCCGCCACTTCGCGGGCCAATTCACGGTGCTCGGCACATCCAACCACGTCTTGAGCAGGCCGATGTGTGAGAACGTCGTCGAAGCGCAGCAGCGTGGCGATGACTCGCTCGACGGCAGAATCGACGTCCTCCCATGTAACAGTGCCGTGCTCAAGGGCGGCGGAAAGGTGCTGGGCGCGCACCATCCGGTAGGGCATCTCGATGTCCAGGCCGGCGGAGAGCGAACGCGCTGCATCACGAAGACCGAAGATCCAGTCGCTGATGACGAAGCCCTCGAAACCCCACTCATCACGGAGTACCCGCGTGAGCATATCCCGGTTCTCGCCGCACCACTCGCCATTTAGAGAGTTGTAGGCGGACATCACGCACGCGACGCCCGCGTCGACGATTCTTCGGAAGTGCGGCAGATAGACCTCGTGCAGAGCAACCTCGTCGACCTCGATGTCCACCGAGAATCGGGCGTTCTCCATGGAATTGCAGGCGAAGTGCTTGACGCAGGCCATTACGTGTCGCTGAAGGCCGCGTGTCAACGCTGCCCCCAGCTCTCCCACGTGGAGAGGGTCCTCCCCATAGGTCTCCTGGGCCCTTCCCCATGCGGGGTGGCGCAAGAGGTTGACACAGACCGAACCGGCGAGGGTGGCGCCGATAGCCCGGAGTTCCCGCCCGATAGCACACCCCACCCTTTCTTCGAGCGATGCATCCCAGGTAGCGCCGCGCGCCATGGTGACAGGAAAGCAGGTTGCATTGCCGACCACCGCGCCACGCGGACCGTCCGAGAAGGCGATGCCCGGAAGACCGAGGTGGTCCACCTTTGCAGCGAGGAAAGGGGCCCGGTGGTACCCGCCCCCGGCCAGGAAGGCGAGTCCCGCCCAGGTCGGCGCGTCGCCATCGAGGCACCAAAGGCGGTCTTCAGGTGACATCGATCCCACCAACTCGCGCGCGACCTCGGCTGCTTCCCTGCCCTCGTTTACGGCGGCGCGTGCCTCTTCGAAGCTCGATACGGTCATCTTCCTCCCCTTGCCATCATGGATCCTGCAGCGTCCGAAAAATCGCGCGTCGCATTTTCACGCTCTTCGAGAATACTCATGGATCAGTACTTTGAGTCGATCGAGCCAATTGGTCTGCGAGCTTCTCGGCCCGAAATCATTCCGGCCTCTCCCGAGGAACCTATCCGGTCGTCGGGGCGTCCTTGGTGGATGTCTGAGAACCTCATCACGAGTCCTGAGATACCCGCGATTGATCCGAATGCAACGAGTGCGTCGAGCGCGAGGACCGGAGCAGGAGGAAGTGCCAGGGAAAAGATATCCTTTGCGATCGGAACGGTGAGCACGGGAACGATGCCTGCCCCCATAAGGATGACCAGGAGAATGCGCAGGTGATTCCATGGGCGGGCAACCAGAGCGAGTACCCAGAGACTGGTTACGAAGAGCACCAGGATTGCCGATGTCCTGGCTTGGACTGCCGAAGAGTCCGATAAGGATCGAGCTATCGAATAGGCGATGTACGTGGCGCTTGCTGCCGTGATGCCGGCAGGAATGGCGAAGCGCACGACCGTGGTGACGAAACCGCGCGATGCGCGAGGTGCTCCGGGCGAAAATGCGAGGAAGAAGCCAGGAACCCCGATGGTGAGAGTGCTGACGATACTGAGGTGGCGCGGAAAGAACGGGAAGGGGACTCCGCTCACGGCGACGACGGCGGCAAGAAGGGCTGCGTACACCGTCTTGGTCACGAATAGCTTGGCCACGCGTTCGATGTTGGCGACGACCCTCCTTCCTTCGGCTAGGACGTGTGGCACCGAGGCAAACGAGTCGTCCAGAAGCACAAGGCGGGCAACCGAGCGGGCGGCTCCGCTTCCCGACCCCATTGCAATGCCGAGGTCCGCTTCTTTCAGGGCTTGCACGTCGTTTACCCCGTCACCGACCATGGCGACGACGTGACCTGCCTCTTTGAGCGAGCGAACCATCGCGAGCTTCTGCTCCGGGCGAACTCGACCGAATATCGAGGTGCTCTCAAGAATCGGGCGTAGCGATTCTGGATCGTCACCGAGCAACGTTGCATCTCGCGGTTCGCCAAGGCAGGAAACTCCCGCCTTTTCCGCTATAGCCCGAACGGTAGCCGGAGCATCTCCCGAAAGGACCTTGATTTCGACGTCTTCTTTTGTGAGGAAGAGCACGGTGGCGGAGGCGTCGGCACGGACTTGCTCGGAGATAGACAGAAGGGCAATCGGGGCGACGCCGAGCGGCAGCCTTCCATCTGCGGGCTTTCGAGATGAAAAGGCGAGGAGGAGCACACGGCTACCGGCGTTCTGGAGGAGCGACAGCTCGTGTTGCCACTGCGAGCGCTCGCGCTCGCCTGCAATGACAATATCGGGCGCTCCGAGCAGCCAGGTTCCCTGGCGGGCGAAGGTCACTGCGCTCCACTTGCGCTCGGATGAGAATGGGATGCGGTCTTCCACGTCCCAGTCGGGAGTTGCCGGACATCGCTCTGCGATGGCACGGGTCGTGGCATTGGGGGCGGGGTCGCTTCCAGAGATCGCCGCGAGCACGTCCTCGACCTCGTGGATTGAGGCGGACCCAAGGAGGCTTATGCCATCGAGCCGCATTCCCGGCGAGGTGAGGGTTCCGGTCTTGTCGATGCACAGCACGTCCACGCGAGCGAGACCCTCTACGGCGGCCAGCTCTTGGACGAGCACGTGGGATGAGGCAAGCCGAAGTGCGCCGGCAGCAAAGGCAATCGAGCTGAGAAGAACCAGACCCTCGGGAACCATGGCACCGACTCCGGCGACGGAGGAGCGGGCGGAATCGGATAGTGATTGGTGGCTGCGGAAGATTTGGCTGAGGACGAGAGCGGCGCCTGTAGGCACCATGAACCAGGTAACCCAGCGGAGGATCTGGTTGGTACCTTCTCGTAAATCGGAATGTATCGGAAGGAATCGGCGTGCCCGAAGCTGGAGGTGCTGAGCGTAGGCGCTGGTTCCGATCCCTGTGGTACGAGCGCGTCCAGATCCCGCTACGACGAAGGTGCCCGAAAGTACAGTCTCTCCAGCAATCTTGGGGACAGGTTCGGCTTCACCAGTGAGAAGTCCCTCGTCCAGTTCGAGCCCATCGGACGCAAGCACCACTCCATCGACCGGCACCTGGTCGCCCGCATGCAACGCGATCAGGTCGCCAAGAACTACCTCGTGCGGCTTCGTTTCGTGTTCGATCCCGCCTCGCACCACGGTGCAGGTTGGCGCAACGAGAACGGAAAGGCGATCGAGCGTTCTCTTGGCACGCCATTCCTGGGCAACGCCGATGGCCGTGTTGGCGGCGAGGACGATTCCGAAGAATGCGTCTTGAGGTGGCCCCACCACAATAGCCACAATGAAGAGCGACCCGAGGATGGCGTTGAAGCGCGTCAGTACATTGGCTCGGAGGATCTGTCCGATGGTTCGTGCCGGGGAATGGGGCACCGCGTTCGATAAGCCGGCGGCGAGGCGCTCGGCGACCATGTGCGGCTCGAGTCCCCGTTCGAGGTAGTCGGTCGGCTCCGGTGCGGTCGAAGGTGCTCCTCCAGATGATTTCGTCCCCACCCCTTCACGCTCCCCCTTCGGAACGCTCACGGGCAGAGCCGAATGGCCCGAAACACGCTCCGGTGACTATCGACCCTGGAAACCTCGGGGAATCGATCGCACAGTGGGGACGGTGGAGCAACATACGGGGCGGACCCGGAGCACGGGGTTCGAGGCGATCGCCGCTTGGACGGTACTTGCCGTATCGGTTGCCGGACTCGTGATAGGCGCGCTCTTTCGAGCGATCGGATCGGTAGCAGGCGGGGAGAGGGTGTGGGCGGCAGTTGCTTCCATCGGGGCGCTCTACGCTCTGGTCGCGATTGGCAGGTCGTTGGCGAGCTGGAATGCGAGTACGGACGTCATTGCCCTTCTTGCTCTCCTCGGAGCACTTGTGGTCGGGGAGAACCTCGCGGGCGCTGTGATAGCCGTGATGTTGGCCAGCGGCAGGACCCTGGAATCGTGGGCTATTGGGCGCTCGCGGCGTGATCTCCAGGCGCTCGTCGAGCGCAGCCCTACAATGGCGCGTCGCTATCGGGGCGAAAGCCTTGACGTCGTCGACCTGGATGTAGTCATGCCGGGAGACCTTTTGATGATTCCGTCGGGCGAGGTTGTGCCGGTCGATGGAACCGTAAGCGGCGTTTCGGCGGTTCTCGACGAGTCAAGCCTCACTGGCGAGCCCTTGCCAGTCGAAAGACAGGTTGGAGAGGCGGTCCGCAGCGGGGTGGTGAACGCAGGTCCGCCGATGGATATCCGGGCCACGACCACGTCATCCGACAGCACCTATGCCGGAGTGATTCGCCTGGTCCGGGAAGCGGAGGCGCATCCAGCGCAATTCGTCCGCCTCGCCGATCGTTATGCCCTCTGGTTCATGGCCGTGACGACCGGAGCGGCCGCAGGCGCTTGGATTTCCGGTGGCTTGTCTCGGGCCGTAGCGGTCTTGGTGGTGGCTACTCCGTGTCCCCTGATCCTGGCGGCCCCGATTGCATTCGTCGCCGGACTCTCCAGGGCTGCTCGGCGGGGGATAATCGTCAAGGGGGCCGCAGTTATAGAGCGCTTGTCACGTTGCACGACCCTCCTGATCGATAAGACCGGGACGCTTACTTCCGGTCGCCCTGTCGTCGAGCAGGTTGTATCCGCGGGTGACCTGTCTGAAACGGAGCTTCTCGCTGCCGCCGCGTCGGTGGACCAGGTGTCCCCGCACGTTCTCGCGGCGGCTGTGGTCCGGGCGGCGATCGAGCGCGGATGCCACCTCGCCCTGCCTACCGAGGTAGAAGAGGTAGCCGGGCAGGGAATAAGGGGAATGGTGGGGGGTCAGAAGATCGCGGTGGGCAAGGGCACGTGGGTGGGGGTCAGGGGAAACCCACCATGGGCCAAGACGGCACGCCGGAGGGCACGGTTGGACGGTGCGATGACGATATTCGTCGGGGTCGACGGGCAACCGGTGGGCGTTCTCATCCTCACCGATCCGATCAGGCCGGATTCGGCTGCCACGATCGGCTCCTTGCGGCGAGAAGGGATCACGCGGGTGGTCATGGCCACGGGAGACCGGGTGGAGGCCGCCGACGCGATCGGAGCTGTTATCGGGGTCGACGAGGTAGCAGCAGAACGAAGCCCCGCCGAGAAGCTCGACCTTGTACGTGTGGAGCGAAGCCGGGCACCCACCATAATGGCGGGCGACGGACTCAATGATGCCCCGGCCCTCGCGATTGCAGATGTAGGTGTCGCAATGGGAGCACGCGGCGCCTCTGCTTCGTCGGAGGCAGCCGACATAGTTCTCACAGTTGACCAGCTCGATCGCATTGGTGAAGCAATGAGGATGGCTCGCCGTACTGTGCTGATTGCAAAACAGAGCGTTTTCCTTGGGATGGCGATGTCGTGTGTGGCGATGGTGTTTGCCGGACTTGGAGCGCTTCCCGCTGTCTGGGGTGCCATGCTCCAGGAGGGTATCGATGTCGCAGTGATAGTGAATTCTCTCCGGGCTCTTCTGGTCCGACATCGGCACGACGAACTACCCCGAGCGACACTCGACATGGTTCAGAAACTCCGCGGAGAACATACCGAGTTGGGAGGCGTGTTGGAGACCGTGCGGAGCGTTGCCGATTCGCTGGGTTCCCTACGATCGGAGGATGTCATGGAGAGAGTGCGCGACGTCTATTCCTTATTGCGGGAAACTCTCGTGCCGCACGAGATTGAAGACGAAACCACCCTCTATCCGGCCTTACATCCCCTCGTTCCCAAAGAGGCGACCGCGCCGCTCAGCCGAGCCCACGCCGAGATTCTCCACCAGATGAAGAGACTAGGGCGCCTGATCGAGGACATTGGTCCCGAGACACCGGATTATTCGGATATTAGTGATCTACGGAGGTCCCTCTATGGTCTCTACGCGGTTACCCGTCTCCACAACGCTCAAGAAGACGAAAGCGTGTTGTCGCTGCTTGGCTCGTCGACCGATCAGAGTTTCTGATCTGGGCCGTCACAGAACCTTCAGTGCCTCGGTCTTGCTCGGAATCGGAGCGAGCCTTCTGCTGATCGCATGTGAATCCTGCCCCGGGCCTGCTCCGGAGCATCGCACCCGAGAGGTGCGGCCAACTGGAAGAATGAATCCGTGCGCTTCGAGGCGGAACACCATTTCGGGGTCGCCCCGCCCAGGGTAGGGGCGATGCTTGCTTTGCCCGATTTCTACACCGCCCTCGAACTGCCGGACCTGGCGCCTCCCATCGTGTTGGCGCACTCCACGGGCGCGGGCGAGGCTGTTGTTCGCCTTCGGTACGAATTCACCGGAAACCTCAATCCGATCGCTCGGCGAATGCTGGGGGGCGCGCGGTTGGCATGGATACAGGAGATGCGGATCTCCGGCACCGAGGGTTCACTCACCTTCGGCGCCGAGAAGGACCCGACCCTGCTCTACGGTTCCGCGCGCTTCGTGCTAGGACCGGATGCCGGCGGGTGCGTTCGCCACCTCGTCGGCGAGTTGGTGGTGGCGGTGCCGGGAATCGCCTCAATGGCCGAACGCCACGTTGTCGCGGGGCTTCTCCGCCGGTTGGACCTGGAGGCTCGAGTGCTGGACGAACGGCTCCGGGGAACGTCTCGATGATCGATGTTGGTGGCGGGGAAGATGATCTCCCGGCATTGCCCGGGGATGGCGGGGAATCGCTCCCCGCCTGGCTTCGAGAGACCATTGGTGAGCTTCGGCTCCCGATCACCCTCACCATCGCGGTAGCCATAGTCCTGCAGGGATTGCTTCCTCGGAGCCTTTCCCCCGGTCCCCGATGGGTGCTTCCCGGTCTTGCCACGATCCTCTTGGTCTCGCTGACTGCTGCCAATCCGGTTCGCATGAACCGCGAGCACCCTTTGTTGCGCGGTGCGAGCCTGGCCCTGATAGCCATCATGAGTGGAGCAAACGCGGGGTCGGCCGGCCTGCTCATCCACGGCATTCTCACCGGTTCAGCAGAGAAGCGCCCGACGGTGCTCCTCGGATCGGGCGCATCGATCTACCTCAGCAATATCGTGGTGTTCGCACTCTGGTACTGGGAACTCGACCGGGGAGGGCCGATGGCGCGGGTAGCGTCACGGCGCGTGCATCCGGACTTCCTCTTCCCCCAGATGGGCGCTCAGTGGGCTGCACATCCGGATTGGGAGCCGCAATTTTTCGATTACCTCTACGTGAGCTTCACCAACGCCACCGCGTTTAGTCCCACCGACACGATGCCGATGTCGCGCTGGGCGAAGGCTTTGATGATGGTGCAGTCTTCGGTTTCCCTGATCACGGTTGGGCTTGTCATCGCCCGAGCGATCAACATCCTCCGGTGACGGTTCGCTTACCGGGCATTTCGAGCACGAACCAGTAGGTCGTTCACCGCCTCCAGGAACCCGTCGCCGATCTCATCGACGGTGGTGACAAGGTCCGGGCAGGCCATGACGCCCACGTTGAGGTGGTGTGCCTCGCTTAGCACTGTCAGGTTAAGGCCGGAGCCTTCCAAGAGCGGTCCCATCGGGAAGATCGCCGAGACGCGGCTCCCCGCGCAGTAGAGATCGATCGGAGGCCCCGGAACATTGGAAACCACCAGATTGAACACCGGCTTGTGGAATCGCACCAGGCGCATTCCCGAATAGGACCGTGCTACCGCTGAAATGAGGGAAGGCGCGATGAAGGTACTCACCTGGTTGAGTAGGTCGGGCCCGATGGCGGATTGGAGGGCCTTGGAGGCCAGGGCATTCGTGTGAATGGTCCCCAGCAACTCGACCGGGTCCTCGACGTCCATGGGGATGCTCACCATCATGTTCGAGACCTGGTTGCCCAGCTCACCGCGGGTAGATTCGTCGCGGACATTGACCGGCACGGCAGCGAGCAGCGGACCGGAGGGTAAGCCACCCCGAAGGGAGAGGTAGTTCTTCACGGACTTGGCTGTCGCAGCAAGGACCACGTCGTTGACCGTCGTGCCAAAAGCCTTCCGGATCGTCTTGACGTCGTCGAGATCGACCTTGCATAGGCTGACCGACCGGCGGGCGGTGAGCGGGCCATTGAACAGCGTGCGGGAAGCTTCGAGCGACCCGCCGTTCCCGTTCACCTTCTGCCCGATCCAGGTGCGAGCTGCCCCGACCATCGTGCCTGCAGTCGAGATCACCGTCGCCGGTACTTGCACCTGGCGGCGGAGATAGGAGCTGATGGAACCGGCGACCAGCTGTGGTGCAGTCGGGACCGGTTCCGGTACCCAGTCTTCCTCGGGGGGAGGTGGGGAGGGGGCATCGGCGCTCAGGTCGAACATCGAGGCCATGAGGTCGTAGCCGGCCCCGCCGTCCATCATCGAATGGTGGAGTTTGGTGACGATGGCGGTCGAGTCGCCCTCGACTCCCTCGACGATGCACATCTCCCACAGCGGACGGTCCCGCCGGAGCGGGCGACTGGTCATGGCACCCACTACGTTCTGAAGGCGAGCCCAGGACACCGGTCCGGGAATGTCTTCCCGGTGTAGGTGGTGGGCGAGGTCGAAATCGGGATCCTCGATCCAGACAGGATGATCGATCGCGCCTGGCGGAGCGACCATGCGCCGCCTCAGTGGAGGGATCATGTGCAATCGCTCGCGCAGAGCCGATTCGATCTCCTCGAAGCCCGCCACACGACCGTCAGCGGATTCGAGAAGCACGACGCCGACGATGTGCATGTGGGTGGTTGGCGTCTCCATGTAGAGGAAGGAGGCGTCGAGCCCGGACATCCGCCTCATGGCCGATCCTCTCCGGCAATCGACCTGGTTTCGCCTGAATCCATCGGAGCCTCCTCGGCGAATGCGGCCTGGGCGACTCTCTTTGCCCAGGGATAGTCGGCCTTGCCGCTGGGGGAGCGGGTGATCTCGGGGACCACGACGATGCTTCGCGGAATCTTGTAGCCGGTCAGCTTGTCCCGGCAGTACTCCCGAACCGTCTCGAGGTCGATCGAGCGACCTTCGCGCACTTGGACCACCGCGCACACCTTCTCGCCGAATCGCTCGTCGGGCAGGCCAACCACGATCGCATCGAGTACCTCGTCGTGGCTCTTCAGGGTAGATTCCACCTCGTCAGGAAACACCTTCTCTCCTCCCGTATTGATGGACAGCGAGCCGCGACCGAATATGACGATGGTCCCGTCCTCCTCGACGGTGGCCATGTCACCCGGAAGCGACCATCGGCGTCCTTCTGCCTCGACGAAGGTGAGGGCTGTCTTCTCGGGATCCCCCAGGTAGGCGACAGGGACGTGACCGGTGCGGGCGAGCCTCCCGATGGTGCCCGATCCCGGGACGACAGGGTGGAGGCCGTCATCGAGGACGTTGGTGCGCTCGTCGACTCTGAGGCGGGGTGACCCGAAGGGGTCGCCTTCGGGCGCCTGCCCGCCCACCTGCCCGGTTTCCGATGATCCGAAAAGGTCGGCGATGATCTTGCCCGGCAGGAGTTCAGCCAGTTGGCGCTTGGTCGATGGCGAGAGCACCGCCCCACCCGAACCGACCGCCAAGAGAGAACTCAGGTCGAAGCGTCCCGGCTCGGCGGCGAGGACGTCGAGCAGGGGACGGGCGATCGCGTCGCCGACCACCACCACCGCATTGACCGATTCCTCCTCCACCAGGCGCCACGCCTCGACCGGGTCGAATCGACCCTGAGGGAGAGTCACGATGGTCCCCCCGCCGAACATGTTGGAAAAGGCCAACCAGTGGCCTGCGGCGTGCATGAACGGAGGAATGGCGAGTGCCTTGATGCCGGAACCGGTGGGAAGCACCCGGCTGGCCAGTTGCCCCGGTTCACTGATGAAGTTCCCGAACGAGAACGGGTCGCCGCCGCCCATCGCAGCGAAGAAGATGTCCTCGTGGCGCCACAGGACGCCCTTGGGCATGCCGGTCGTCCCTCCGGTGTAGACGCAGTACAAGTCGTCGGCCGAACGGGTGTCGAACCGGCGCCCGGGATCGGAGGCCGACAGCGTCGCCTCGTAGTCGCCTGCGGAGGCGACTCGATCGGAAGGAACCTCACCGTCCGCTACTTCCAGCAGCGCACGCATACCGCCCACCGCCCCCAGTGCTTCGCCGATCTGCGGTGCGAAGCGACGGTGGAAGACGAGCCCCACCAATCCCGCATCGCCGAAAAGGTATCGGAGCTCGGATGCGACATATCGGAAGTTCACATTTACCGGTATGGCCCTGATCTTGAAGCAGGCCAGCATCGTCTCGATGTACTCGGAGCCATTGGCGAGCTGGATCCCGACGCGATCTCCGGGTTCAATTCCCGCGCCGATGAGGTGGTGTGCAAGCCGGTTGGAGCGCTCGTCCAACTCGGCGTAGGAGATCCGCCGCTCGGAGGTGACCATCGCGGTCGATCCGGGAACCGTGTCCACCACGCTCTCGAAAAGATCTGCGAGATTGAACTCCACGTCCGCTGCCTTTCTTCCGGAGGGCGCGCCGGCTCGCATGCTCGCACGTAGTATAGGGGGGAGCCGGCCAACCTTCTCTTTCGCATGGGCCGATTCCACAGTCAGGAGCTCAGTGGCAGCATCCAATCACGCACTTAAGATCGAGCAGGAAGACTTGGAGCCCGAACCGCTGGTGGGTGCCTACGACACCGGTCGATCCATCAAGTTACCGATGGGTAACCCGTGGGCGCCGTGGCGGGACTTCGCTGTCGGTGGTTACCGATCGGTATACAGGTTCCTCGGGCGGCACGCCCTCACCCGAGCCACTCGGGCAGTGCCGCGCACCATCGGGTTCCTTCGAAAGGCCGTGTCGCGGGGTGAGGTCACCGAAGGGCTGGCCCGGCCGGCGATGACCGTCGAGTTGATTGCCCACGTAGCGTTCGACGAGGCATTGCTCGCGATGGCGCTGGCACCGAGCCGTCTCCCGGGACGCTCCGATTATCATCGGGTCGGGGAGGAGCTGGGAACGGCGCGCACTCTGTTCGCGCGGCAGGGCTGGCTCGCCAGCCCTGCTTCCTATCACCGGCTCCCTCCGGAGCTCGAGGCGAGGGATGTGGTCACGACCCGCGGTTGGGCCAACGGAATTGGGTACGAGCGCATCACCTGGGAGAGTGAGTTCGAGCCCCGGGGAGATGAACCGGGCGGTGATCGGTGGCGGTCATTCAGCGCGAATAAGAGCGCGGCCGCGGCTCTGGTGCGCCATCGCGAGGCGGACCGGCCCTGGATCGTCGCCGTCCACGGCTTTTGCATGGGGTTCCCATTCATGGACTTCCAGGGACTCCACGTTTCCAAGCTCCATCGCGAACTCGGGCTGAATGTCGCGCTGCCCGTTCTGCCTCTGCACGGTTCCCGTCGTGCAACCAAGATCAGCGGTGAGCCGTTCATGTCCTTCGACCTGATGAATGCGGTGCATGGGCTGAGCCACTGAATCAGGGGGCGGTGC
>JAKAWH010000155.1 GCA_021817065.1 Actinomycetes bacterium | reverse complement strand
AACCTCATTGCTCTGAGCCTGCTCGACAGGGGCGGCTACTGCCCACCGCTACCAGGCCGTCAGGCTGCGTAATGGACCCACGGATATGTCAGGAGAGCCCTTTCTTGTAGCTACGTTACTACCATCAACGTAGCGAATGGATCCGGGCAGTCATGACAGGCAGATCGACGCGCCAGAACGACGCCCGTCGCCTACGACACCCCAGCGCAGAACGGCACATCGGGATGGTGATCGATTGGGCGACCTTCGCGTACTAGCGCAGCGACCTGCCTTATCCTGCGGCTCGCTCCAGAAAGTCCTTCAGTTCCTTAATCACGCCAACTCCGGGCAAGCCGGAAAGGCTATCCAGTTCGGCATTGAGGGCCCCAAGGAACCCTCGAAAGACCCTCCGTCGGATTCCCCCACCACCTCTCGCGTACGTCCGAATGCCTTGCGTCTGATCGACCGTTGTGCTCCAGCACTTTGAGCTTGAAGGTTGCCAGCGCTCCCGACCAACCCGCTGCTTCAAGCAGGGCTAGAACTGCCGGCGTCGGGAAATCCGGATTCTGCCCCCGTAAGGTGCGGAGTGCGAGGTCAAAGGCTTCGCTCTGTGCCTGGTCGATTGCAGCTTGGTATGACCTCGCCAGGGTAGGGGCTGGCAACCGGAGCCCGCTCATCACCATCCTCTCCTGTCAGCTGCGAATCCTGGCTGCCCGACCACTGAAGAAGACTCGTCGCTTCGTCAACCAGGCCGCGCACCGCCGTCATATCGTCCTCCGTTGCATCCATTCAAGGCTCCAATCCTCCGGTGTCACCGACTCCACGACCATGCGGTCATACCGGGCCAACAGACACAGAATACGCGATTGATAACTCACTGTGGCCGACGACTCAGCAAGCGCAGAACGACACTTACGGATCAGGGGGCTCAAGCCGAGCAACCGTAACAACCCTGTCGATGCTTCGATCGAAGGAGGCCACGATCCCGACCCCACTGCGTTCGGCACTGGCGACGAGATACGCCTCGGCGAAGTCAAGTCGGTCGATCTCGTAGATCTCCGTGGCGCGCAGCAAGAGAGTGTCGTCTATGACCCGCATGGCCTCGAAGGCGACGATGGCACGCACCATTTCAGCGACCCGAGACCGTTCGACTTGATAGAAGGATTCGAGAACGTAGACGACTTCGGCCACGATCAGATCAGCCAGAAGCAACTCCTCGGCTTCACTGATGAACTGCGTGGCGCGGGCAGCAAGGTCTGGCGGATCACCGGTCAGATGGCGGATCAAGACGTTGGTATCGATGAACGCTCTCACCTCCGGGCTTCGCCACGAGCCCGGTGGCTACGACGGAGCACCTCATCCCAGGGCAAACCTCGCTTTTCCGCGGGGACCTGCACGCTGTCGGCCAGGTCGAGCAGATCGAACGTCCGAGCCAGTACGGCACGGCTGCCCTCCAGACGGAACACCACCGAGTCGCCGTCGTGAAGCCCGAGCGCATCGCGCACGGGCTTGGGTATCGTGACCTGTCCCTTCGTGCTCATCCGCGCCGCAGCTTCCATAGGTGCTCCTTACTCTCTCGCTCAAGTAAGTATAGCCGTTGATTGCGACTAGAATGGCTTACCGGCAGGCACATCGGATTCCAGGATTCGCGCAGAACACCGCGCCAGGACGACGGCCGTCGGCATCGTTGCCGCAGCGCAGAACGGCACGTCGGGAGCGGCTCACCGCAGACCAGCCCGGTCGGTTCCACGGGTCTCCTCGGTCATCGGAACATGGTCCTCCGCTCGTCGTGGAGGCCCGCGGATGCTGCTTGATTCGGAGGCCGATCCCTATTGCGAAGTCAGGCTCAAAGCAAGGGTGAGGCCCAAGACTATCTGAATTCGATCATCGGGAATGTGAGCAATGGAACATGGCAGCCGGACTCCGGCCCGACGGTCCGTACTCTCCTTCCCGATCACTGGCTGCCGGCACAGGTCGCCCGCGGCCTCCGGCCAGCGACGCTCGCTCAGTATCGCCACATCGTAATCGCGTGGATCATTCCCCGGGTCGGCGGCGTCAAGACGGCCGCGCTGACCCCGAAGGCCATCTCCACGATGACCGAGGAGCTTCGCACCTCGACCTCCTCAACAGGTCGAGCCGGTCTCAGCGATCGGTCCGTCCAGCTCGCCGTAGGCACGCTGAAATCGGCGACGCGCTGGGCACACCGGAACGGCCTCGTGACCCGAGATCCGCTCTCCGGCGTCGACCGACCCTCCTCTTCCTCGCGCGCCATGACCGCCTGGACGGTCGACGAGGCGCGGGAATTCCTCACCCGGACCGGCGGCGGGCATCCGGTCGGTTCCCCTCGACGATCCTCTGGCTCGCCTCCTCCGCTCGCACCGCACGCGCCAGAGCGCCGAACGTCTCGCGGCAGGCGGCGCGTATGAGGACAGTGGCTACCTCGTCGCCGACGAGCTCGGTCGCCCTTATCATCCGGACTGGCTGTCGGACCGATTCGAGAATCTGACCCGGCAGCTCGGGCTACGGCGGATCCGGCTGCATCACACGCGGCATACCGCGGCCTCGCTCATGCTGGCGTCAGGCGTGCCGGTGAAGGTAGTGCGGGAAATGCTCGGACACTCTTCCCCCACGATCACGATTTCGATCTACGCCCACGCCATGCCGGGAATGGCCGAGGAGGCTGGCGATGCGATGTCGGCGCGGCTTCTCGGCGCAAGATGAATTAAGGAAGAGACCTAAGTGTGGCTCTTTTCCGTGGGATACTCCTTATGCTGCGGGTCCCACCAAACGACGTAGAAGACGCCCCCGACCGCGAATCCCCATAAGCGGCCTTCGCCATCGGTGCGGAAACGAAAGATTGAGTCCCCGATATCGTCGAGTTGTAACGATTCGAGCCTCGCGCGAGCCTGGGGCGGAAGGTCCCCGATCCTGTGTTCGTGGTGCTTTTGTCGACCGACCGTCATCTGTTGGCGCAGCTCACCCCATGATGTCGAAGCAACGTCCGCCATGAAACGGAACGCCTCGAACATCGAATCATCGCGGAGGTCCCACCCGTATTCAGCCTTCGAAGCTCGGTCCGCAAGGGCGAATGAATAGACCGGATGGGTATGGATCCCACCGTCGTCAACGAATTTGGCGAGTGCTTTGGGTCGCGCAGCCGGGTTGCCGGAGGCACGACTGTCGGCTTTCGGTCGACGATCGCGCTTTGCAGCGTTCAAGAGCTAGTAGGTCTCTTCTGAGGCAAAGGAAGAAACGTCGACCGCCTCCTCGGATTCTTCCAGATCCGAGTAATAGTCCTGCATATCGTCTGTCGAGATCTCCTTATTCCCACGTTCGCCTGGCGCGAGTCCTAGGCGCGCCTTCCGCCAAGGAAGCTCAGAATGAGTGAGATGACTCAATCGGTGCCCAGTCAGGCGACCATAGGCATCGACGACCGTGTCGATAGTCTCCTTCTCCGATTCGGTCAGGTTCGCGGCATTTCCGGTCGGCCAGGTGCCGACCCGGTATCTGCCGTGGTGCTGTTGAAACAGATCCGGAACAACAGGGCCCCCTGCCCATGCTTCTATCCGCTCGCTGAAGAGCCGCTCACTTTCCCACACGAGGTGCCATGCCTGGCAGTAGTAGACAGCTTCTGAAGTTTCAGGGTGTCGATTTCGCCCTGTCTCCCTAGGATCGCTGCCGCCACATCGTTCGCTGTGCCCATGTGTCCCAAGATAATCACAGGGTGTGACAAACATGATGGAAGGGTCCCCGGAGGGGGCTGGGTCTGACCCTCAGAGTGTGACCGGCTTCGTGCCTTCCACGAGATCTGTCGACGCGGTTCCTGCCCGGGGACGCGCACCAGCCGGT
>JAKAWH010000049.1 GCA_021817065.1 Actinomycetes bacterium | reverse complement strand
TTGTAGTGAACCTGATTGGAGCTACTACTACACGCACCGGCCTAAAGGTGCGAGCAAAGCTGGACCGGCGCTCCTATCCCAAAGGTGTGAAGTTCTCCAAGAAGCAGATTGAGGAACTGCCCATCGAACGTCACGACTTCCACGGTGAGTGGAACTACATAGTCCGCCCGGCAACAACAACCCGCGCAATTCCGTAAATGTTATTTCCGCGCGGCTCCCAATGATCGGAGAGCCTCTCGATGTAGGGAATCTGGTCGGCCTCGTGGGCTCTCCAGAGACGTTCGAGCCACTTGTCGCGCGTGGCACTGTCGGCTGGCGCCGCCGCGATGATCGCGGCGAGCTCCTCGATCGCGTTGTAGACGGCGGTGCCGATCGCCCCCGAGGAACTGTCGACCTGTTCGAGAGCCGGCGAGACGCGTTCGAGGAAAGCCACCGCACCTTCGCCGGCGTGGACGGGGTCGCGTCGCGCGACTCCCTTGATCTCCTTCACCGCTTCCTTCACCCGCTGGACGGCGGGCTGGGAGCGCCAACCGAACGCGTTGCGCCGGAAGCGGGCCTTGAACTGCCATTGGTGATTGGCCGAGGTGGTCAACGATTGACTCTTGCGCGGGCGGGCAAGTTCATGTTCGGACAGTGAATGCTCGTCAATCGCTCTCCAGATCAAGGGTCATCTATCGCTCACACTCCTCGCGCGCTCGACTCACCAACTTGCCTGCCCATCCCAGTGCCGATTTCGCTCTACCCGCGGCCAGAAAGTTTGCTCCGTATTGAGCGACTCCTTTGATGTCCAGTAGTCGCTGAAGGTGAACCGCCAGGCGTTTCCCATCGGGTACCGCCTTTTCGAGCAGATCTACCGACCCTGTGTGTCCCGGACCCCGGTGAATCATCCCCAGCCGGGCCGCGCAGATTGCATCGGCCGCAGCGATCCCCGCCAGAACCGATGCACTGGCCGACACCGAGTGAAATTCTTCCTCGTCGTGCTCAGCCTGCACGCGCTCTGCATCGCTCAGGTACGCCTCTGCAAGTCGCAATCTCTTGCGCGCTTCGCTTCGACTCGCCGAGGATGTACGAGACGGTGTGGCCACTACGTCTCCGATCCAAAGAGGTATTCGCCTACCGATGTGGATTTCGGCGTTACGTCCACCGCGTCTCGGGCGATGTCGGCAAAGACGCCATCCTCGTTCCTGTAGGTCAGCCATTCCGCCCAGGAGATGTCCACGATCTGAGTCCGATTCCCGGTCCACAGACGGATCTTGTCCCGAAGTTCGTCAACCGAACGCTCCCACTTCTTCGGCAACGATCCGGTGGCCGGGGGTGGCTCCGTCCACACTTGGACTGCTTTGTCGCGAATGCGTTTCTGCCTGGGGGGCTTCGGGTCTCCGGGGAACGGGACATGGACGAGAAGGAGGTCGATGTCACTCTGCGGTCCGCCATCGCCTCGGGCTGCCGATCCGAAAACACAGGCATAGTGAGGCCTCGGCCGCCACTTGTCGAGTTCCCGACGCAGTCGAGCGAATAGCTCTGTACGAAGGTCGGCCAGTCCCTGCGCCACCGGGGCCGCGATATGGTCACGATTCAGCACATGCACACGGTTGCGACCCATCTCCATTGCGATCACCGTTCCCTGCTCGACAAGGCGGGAGAGGCACTTGCGAACACCGATTTCGGAACCCCATGCGGTCTGGGCGGCGACCTCGCCCACCGTGAGCGGCGTGCCCGAGGCCGCCAGCACCGCCAACACCGTGCCGTCGAGTGAGCTGGTGACCGCCTGTGTCGGGTCTCTCAAGTCCATATACTAGAGTATAGCTCTATATACTACAGGAGAGTACCCGATACTTAGGTAGAGACCGACAGTTCGTCAATGACTCTCCAGATCGATCGTCATGATCTTGACGACGCCGTGCGTGTCGCCCTTCCTGCCCTCCGATGACTTGGCGTTGTACTGGTAGTCGATTCGGCCGGCACCGCTGATCTCGTAATGAATGGTCTTGGAGTATCCCTGCCACTTGGCAGCGGCGTGCTTGCCCTTCATCACACCGGATGTTCCGACAGCAGGAGGCTCTCCCGGAGTCATGGCAACGTGGTCCCAGAATTGCTGAGCGCTTTCGAGACCTACGCGCTGGGAGAGTGCGTTCCACAGGTCGAGATACTGGCGATGCACGAGAACCCGGAACTTCGGCTTGATGGAAGGACTGGCACCGGGCCTTCGAGCGGCGACATGCGGGCGGTACGCCCCGGGTGAAGGGTTACTCCTGCGGCCGGTCGACTTCGACGAAGTCATCCGACCCGACTCCAGTAAGGATCCGACGTCGAATCGGGTCCGACAATGCTCGCGCTGTGGTACGCCACTCCTGCAGACAGGTGTCGATGGCCGTAGCGTCGCGGGTTGATGAAGCGATTGCAAGAGCGTCGCGGAGTTCGCCGAAGAACTCTGCCAGGTCCTCCTTGTCGAAGACCGCCAACCACGAGAGCGTGCCCAGTTCGGCGGGTCTCGGCGAACCCTTTGTAAGTGCGAATTCGGCGACAAGGGCAGCAACTGCGATATCGGCGATTTCCGTGATCGCCTCCATCTGCGCGAGGGGAAGCATGGTGAGCGCGAAGCCATCCGTGTCCCTCAACAAGGCTCCGTGAAGCCGCGCGGCATCCAGGAACGCCCGGCGCTTGGCCCCGGCCAAGTCGCTCGCTTGGAATACCGTCGTGGTCAGTCAAAAACCTCCTGTTGAGGAAGATTATACATAAGATCTTACTAGGGAAGGAGCCCGGGCTCATCGCCGGCTATCTCGGGTCATCATCCGAGCAGGCCCTCGACGTGCTCCGCCGCCCTGCGATCCTCCACGGCAATCACGTCCGTGTAGTGACGGGCCATGTGAACCGTCGCCCAGCCGAGGCGGGCCTGCTTCTGCCGCTCGGCGACAACCGAGTCGAGCGCGGTTGCCTGAAAGTGACGCAGCGAATGAAGGTGCAGATCCTCGGGGAGACCGGCTGCCTTGCGGGCTGTGAGGAACGCCCGGCTGAGGGTGTCCGGATAGGGCGGCAGCTCGCCACCGGGATCGGCGGAGAACACGAATGCATCGGCGGGGAGCTCGACCTCGCAGTCGGCGGCGAGTTCCTCTTGGACCCTCCGTAGTGATCGCAGCGCGTCGATCGTGCCTTCCCCGACGGCAAGCTTGCGGATCGACGCCCGGGTCTTGGGGGCCTTGACCACCGCTCCCCCGTTTCCCGGCACCACACCCTCGTCGATGGTGAGCACGCCGTCCTCGAAGTCGATGTCGTCCCACCGCAGCGCGCACGCCTCGCCCCGCCGTACGCCGGTCGCCGCCACGACCCGGAGCGCCACGGCGTAGCGGGGATCGAGATCGGCCGCCGCGTCGAGCAGCGCCCGCAGCTCCCCGACCGTGGGCGCCCGCACCGGAGTCGGCGCATGCTCCAATCCCCACTGGGGAAGCTCGGTATCGGTGATCGGGTTGTGGAGCTGGTTGCCGCTCCACTTGCGGGCGAGGCGGCAGGCCCGGTGCATGACCGACCTCACGTAGCGCACGGTCTCCCGGCCGACACCGTCGTTCTTCATCTTCCGGAAGTACTTCTCGACGTCGTACGGGTTGAGCGACGCGATCTTCCGCTTGCCGATGGTCTCTTTGATGTACAGCCGCCAGGTGTCCTCGTAACGCCGGACGGTTGCCGGCGAGAGGTCGTCCCAGTCGTTCTCCTTCCACCCGGCGATGGCGTCGTTGATGGTGGTCGCAGGTCCCCACCCCCTCGCCTCATCGTCCGGGACGACGACCGGGTTGTCATCCTGATGAACCACTAGGCGAGCGAGCTCCCGCTCCGCGGCCCTCTTGGTACCGCGAAAGAGGGTGCTCTTCTGCTTTGACCGGCCCTCGCTGTCTCGGCCGACGAAGACCCGGAGCTCCCAGGCATCTGGTCCTCTGTCCCTGCGCTGACGAATCGATCCGGGCAACTCGTCGCTACCGCCTTTCTCGTTGTCCCTACGGTTGTAGGGACAAGAGTCGGGAAAGGACGAGCCCGCGTCAGCACATCCTGCAGATATGCCATCTGACTAGGCATTTTTCGGTGGGGCTAGTAAGAATCGAACTTACGACCTCAGCATTATCAGTGCTGCGCTCTAACCGACTGAGCTATAGCCCCGGAAGGCCTCGGTGGGAGCGGGTACCCGCTCCGGGGAGGTCCAGAAGGTCCAGGATAGCCAACCGCTGTGAAAATCTCGATCTGGACTAGCAGGGGGACCGTGTCGCCGACCTAGGGAGGAGGTCGGGCCTCGGCGCCGCCTCAGCCGGCGCGAGCGGGCCCGGAAGCTCGGGGGGCGGGCGGGGGGCCTCCGGGGGGCGGGGGGGCCTCCTCGATCTCGATGATCTGGATGCCGCCCACCACTTCACAGGTGACGTTGTAGAGGATCGCGGCCAGCACGTTGAAAAGGGTTCCCAACACCACCATGACCAATCCCAGCAGCACCGACGCAAGGAGAAGCTGCAGGCCGGCGACAGCAAAAGACGTGAAGCCGAAAAGATTGTTGATGAAGTGCTCCATCCGGTGGATCTCCCCCAGCAAGGAGAGCACTCCCCAGAGGATCCCCCCGGCGACCAGAAGCACCACCAGCACGCTCAAGTAGAGAACCAGGGACACCTTCACCACGCTCATCACTTCGACGCGGCGGACGGCGCGGCGGACTCGCCGTTGGCGGGGCACCCGGGTCCCTGCCGGATATGCCGACTCGGGGCGGGCCCTTCCTCCTGCCACAGAGCGGCGCGGCGAAGCTACTGCCACCTGGATACCTTACTCGGCTTCGGCTGTTTCACCCGAGAGCACCGGGGTCACCGCCGCCACCGACTGGCCGGAGTCCAGGCTCATCACGCGCACCCCAGTGGCCGCCCTCCCCTGGGAGGCGATCTCCCGCACCGCAGTGCGTATGGTTACTCCCCCCGATGAGATGAGGATGATCTCGTCGGAGATGACAGTCATGAAGGCCGCCGCCACGTAGCCCCTCCGAGCAGTCAGACCGATTGCCTTGACCCCCTGGCCACCCCGGGACTGCCGGTTGAATTGGGTAGATTTGGTCCTCTTACCGAAGCCGGCATCGGTGACCACCAGGAGGTGCGCTTCCTCGTCCACGTGATCGCAGGAGACCAGCTCGTCGCCTTCGCGCAACTTCATCCCCCGCACCCCGGCAGCGTCCCGGCCCATCGGGCGCACCTCGGTCTCCGAGAAGCGGATGGCCATGCCGGCCCGGCTCACCATCAAGATATCGCCGGACCCGTTGGTCCGGATCACCCGTACCAGCTCGTCGCCGTCGCGCAGCGCCAGGGCAATGAACCCTTCTCTGCGTGACTTGTCGTATTCGACCATGGCGGTCTTCTTGACCTGCCCCTGGCGGGTGGCGAAGAAAAGAAATTCTTCTTCGCTGAAGGTCTTGGTGTCGATCATCGCCTGGATGTGTTCGCCGGGCTGGAGCGGAATTAGGTTTACGATCGCGGTTCCCTTGGCATTGCGGTCCCGCATGGGAATCTCGTGAGCCTTGAGCCTGTACACCCGGCCACGGTTGGAGAAGAACAGCACATAAGAGTGCGCTGTCGTGTATGCGAGGTGGGCAACCACGTCCTCCTCCTTGAGGCGCGCGCCCTGCACACCGCGCCCGCCGCGACCCTGCGTCCGGAATGCGCCGGTCTGCACGGTCTTGACGTAGCCGGCCCGGCTCATCGTGACCACCAGCTCCTCGTCCTCGATCAGATCCTCCACCCCGATGTCGCCTGGATCGAGCACGATCCGGGAGCGGCGTCCCTCCGGGTAGGCCTCTCGCACTCGGGAGATCTCCGTCTTGATAACCCCCCGCAGCTTGCCCTCATCGGCCAGGATGGACTCCAGTTCGGCGATGGTCTCCCGCAGGCGGGCGATCTCCTCCTCCAGCTCGGCCCGCCCCAGCCGGGTGAGGCGACCGAGAGTTAGATCGAGAATGTGGTTGGCCTGCACCTCGGTGAAGCCGAAAGGCTCGCCCATGAGGCCCTGGCGGGCGGCTTCCCGATCGTCGGATCCTCGGATCAGCGCGATCACAGCGTCGAGCATGTCGATCGCCTTGAGCAGCCCTTCGACGATATGGGCGCGAGCCCGCGCCTTGCCGAGCCGGTATTGCGAACGGCGCCGTACCACCTCGACCTGGTGGGCGACGTAGTGGATGATCATCTGAGCCAGGTTGAGGGTGCGAGGCACCCCGTCCACCAGCGCCACCATGTTGACCCCGAAGCTGGTCTGCATGGGTGTGTGCTTGAACAGGTTGTTCAGCACCACGTTTGCATTGGCACCCCGCTTCAAGGTGATGACCAGGCGGGTCTTCCGACCGGCCGAGTCGTTTTGAACCGAGCTGATTCCCTCCAGGTCCTTGGACTCAGCCAGATCCCCTATCTTGCGCTCGATCGCCTCCACCGAGGTCTGGTAGGGGATCTCGGTGACAACGATCTTGGCGACCCCTCCGGATCCTTCATCGATCTCGGCGACCGCACGCATCCGGATCGAGCCCTTCCCCGTGCGGTAGGCGTCCTGGATCCCCTGTCGGCCGAGGATAAGGGCACCTGTCGGGAAGTCGGGACCCTTGACGAAGGACATCAAGGTATCGGGAGTGGCGTCGGGATGGTCGATCACATGGAGGGTCGCCTCGATGAGCTCCGCCATGTTGTGAGGGGGAATGTTGGTGGCCATTCCCACCGCGATGCCCTGCGCGCCGTTGGCTAGCAAGTTCGGAAAGCGCGCCGGCAACACCATCGGCTCTTCGCGTGATCCGTCGTAGTTGGGGGTGAAATCGACTGTCTCCTCGTCGATCCCCGCCATCATCTCCAGTGCGAGGGGTGCGAGGCGGCATTCCGTGTAGCGCTGCGCGGCGGCCCCGGTCTCCGGGTCGGGGGATCCGAAATTGCCGTGCCCGTCGATAAGCGGGTAGCGCAAGGAAAAGTCCTGGACCATTCTCACCAGCGCGTCGTAGATGGCCTGATCGCCGTGAGGATGGAAATTTCCCATCACTTCGCCGACCACCTTGGCGCACTTGGTGTGGGGGCGATCCGGGCGCAGCCCCATGTCGTACATCGCGTAGAGGATCCGCCGGTGTACCGGCTTCAGGCCGTCCCGCACGTCGGGAAGGGCCCGGGAGACAATGACCGCCATCGCGTACTCCAGGAACGACCGCTCCATCTCCTCCTGGATCTCGATCGGCTCGATGCCAGGAATCGGCTCGGCCAGGTCTTCCGCCTCCGATTCGGGGGGTGGGTTCCCTTCGGGAGAGTCGGGGTTGCCGGTGTCGCGAGGCGGTGTCATGAGCTCGATTCTCAGATGTCGAGGAAGCGGATGTCTTTAGCGTTCTGCTGGATGAAGGTCCGGCGGGAATCGACGTCGTCGCCCATCAGAACCGAGCAGACGTCGTCGGCGAGAGCGGCCTGCTCCACCTCGATCTGGAGGAGAGATCGCCGAGCAGCGTCCATTGTCGTGTCACGCAACTCGTGGAAGTCCATCTCGCCAAGACCCTTTAAGCGCTGGAATTCATTGCGGTGGCTGGGATGGGCCTCCATGAAGGCAGTCCGAGCCATGTCATCCTTGAGATACACCTTCTCCTTGCCGACCAGTGTCGAGTACAAAGGAGGCTGGGCGACGTAGACGCACCCCCCTTCCACCAACGCCTTCATCTGCCGGTAGAAGAACGTGAGGAGGAGGGTACGGATATGGCTTCCGTCCACATCGGCATCAGCCAGGATGATTACCTTGTGGTAGCGGATCTTCGCTACATCGAAATCGTCGGCGACGCCCGCACCGATGGCGGCAATGAGCGCCTGGATCTCGGCATTCTTCAGCATCTTGTCCAGGCGAGCCCGCTCGACGTTCAGGATCTTGCCACGGATCGGGAGCACCGCCTGGGTCCGCGGGTCCCGAGCATCCTTGGCGGAGCCTCCAGCCGAGTTGCCCTCTACGATGAAGAGTTCCGTCTCCCGAGCATCGCGCGACGAGCAATCCACCAGCTTGCCCGGCAGGCCGGCTCCGTCCAGCGCGGACTTGCGGCGAGTCAGGTCCCGTGCCTGGCGGGCGGCGATGCGTGCCCGGGCGGCCTGCATCGCTTTGTTGGCGATCTGGTTGGCTTCCCGTGGGTTCTCCTCCAACCACTCGGAGAGCTTCTCGTTCGTGCTTCGCTCGACCAATGAGCGAATAGAGACGTTGCCGAGCTTTGCCTTTGTCTGCCCTTCGAACTGAGGCTCGCGCAACTTGACGGAGATGATCGCGGTCAGTCCCTCACGGATGTCCTCCCCCTGCAGATTGTCGTCCTTGTCCTTCAGGGCGCCCCGGGCACGGGCATACTTGTTAACCGCGTTGGTGAGCGCCTTGCGGAAGCCCTCCTCGTGCATCCCACCTTCAGTGGTATTGATCCCATTGGCATAGGAGAAGATCGCTTCGTAATAGCCGGTGTTCCATTGGAACGCGATCTCGACTTCCTGGTCGTCCTCGGTCTGGGAGAAATGCCCCACTCTCTTGAAAAGGGGCTCCTTGGCGGAATTGAGGTGCTTCACGTAGTCGGATATCCCACCCGTATACCGGTAGGTGGCCTTGAAATCATGCTCGGGACGATCGTCGGAAAGGCGGATCTCCAGGTTGCGATTGAGAAATGCCATCACCTGGAGACGCTCTGCGACCGTCTGGGTACGAAAATCGGTCTCCTCGAAGACTGCGGAGTCCGGCCAGAAAGTGATCGTGGTGCCAGTCTTGCCTCTTGCGTCCCCTACCACGGCGAGCTTGCCTTGCGGTTGCCCGCCTTTGGCAAATTCCATGTGGTGATGCTTTCCGTCGCGGTAGACGTCCACCGTGAGGCGGGACGAGAGGGCGTTCACCACCGACACACCGACTCCGTGGAGACCGCCGGACACCTTGTAGCCACCGCCCTCGCCAAACTTCCCGCCCCCGTGCAGCTTGGTCAGCGCGATGTCGACGCCGGTGAGATCCGGGTGGTCGGGATGGCGATCGGTGGGAATGCCACGGCCGTTGTCAACCACCCTGCACCCTCCATCGGCCAGAAGGTTGACGTCGATGCGGGTGCAATGGCCGGCCATCGCCTCGTCGACCGAGTTGTCCACCACCTCCCAAATGAGGTGGTGAAGCCCGCTCGGACCGGTGGACCCGATGTACATGCCAGGTCGCTTGCGGACCGGCTCCAGCCCCTCGAGTATCCGCATAGAGCCTGCGCTATACCCCCCGGAGGCCACCGCGGACCGGCTCTTTCCGGGAGGCTGTTCTTGGCTATTCACCATGTATGCGGCGCGATCTTTCCCGTTCCTCTCTTTGGGGGCGCCGGCAAGGCCCGCTCTCGATCACAACGTACCTTATTCCGGCAGAAAAGCCCCGGTCAGACCGGGTTTTCCATAGAGTCATCCTATCAGCTCGAACGGTCGGGAACGGTCATTCGCGCTCTCCGGACGGCGATCTCCACCGTCGACACCGCATCACCGGTCAACTGGTGCAACCTGCCCAGCATGGTTGGCGTCAGGAGACGCAACTGGGTAGCCCAGCTCGGGTGGTCCACCGCGACCAGCAGGACGCTGTCGCGCAACCGGACCGGCTCGCTATGCGCCGCGACTGTTCGTCCGACGATCTCCTCCCAGGAGGAGAACAGGACGTACAGAGTCCGCGCGCCCCCGGAAACCCCCATCTTCTCGGCAATCGTTCCCAGCGAGGTCCCAAGGCGAACAGGGCCCTGTCCCCCACCTCGCCGACCGGGACCCCCCTGGCCTGGTACCCGGCCATCCCATCCGGTCCTACCCACTTCGTGGCCCCGAAGGCCCAGTCGAGGTCTGGCCCGCCGACCTCATCGGTCGATCCTTCCAGATGACACCGTAAGAGCAACCGCGGGCTTCAACGACGAAGGGATCTCCCCCGCGGCGGAAATGAACACTTGGCCGGCAGGCAAGCTTTCGGCCAACGCGGCCGATCGGATCGGGTCCAGCTCGGAGAAGACGTCGTCGAGGAGGAGGATCGGTGGATCTCCGTTCGGCGCGAAGTCCGATCGGGGTCCGAGACCGACGGTGTCGAGACCGCCTTCCGACGCCACCCGGTGGATCCCGAGGCGCAAAGCCAGTGCCAGGCACCGTTGCTCACCCTGGGAACTGCAGGAGCGCGCCGGGCGGTTGGCCAGGCAGATTGCGAGGTCGTCGCGCTGGGGGCCGAGCTGGGGGATGCCTGCCCGCACATCCTCCCTGCGAGATTGTACCAAGGCGTCAAGTAACTCGCCCTCCCAGGACCTCGTATAGGAGATCGACACGGTTCCAGACTCCCCGGACAAGCGCTGGTAGATGTCATTGACCGGTTCGATGAGAAGACCACATAGATTTTCGCGATGCGCGACGAGGCGCGATCCGGTATCGGCTACCCGATCGTCCCACACGTCTAGTGCGAGTTCTAGGTCGTTGGTCAGGTGTCCTCCGACTTGCTTCAATAGGCGCGCTCTCTGCCGTGCCGCGCGCTCGAAGGCAGATCGGATGGGACCGAAGCGTGGGGAAATCGCAATCAATCCATCGTCGAGAAAGCGCCTTCGCACAGCCGGACCTGCCTTGATCAGATCGAGATCGTCTGGGAAGAATGCCACCGCTCGGATTTCGCCGACAATATCGCCATTGCGCTTCAGCAAGTTGCCGTTTCGAAAGGCCCGGGTTCGAGCAGAGGTAAGAACGACCTCGATGTCGACGAGATGATCGCGCTCGCCAAGCAGTTCCGCCCCGATTCGGGCTGAGGGCTGGAATTGCCGGATCATCGCGGAAGAGTCGGCACCTCTAAAAGACTCCAGGGTGGCCACGACCGAGATCGCTTCTAGAATGTTGGTCTTGCCCTGGCCGTTGGCGCCCCGAAGCAACGTTACTCCTTCCCGCGCCGGAGACAACTCCTCATGCGAGAAGTTTCGGAACTCGTCGAGAACCAGGCGGCTCAGCCGCACCGGCGGTTCATGAAACCCGTACTGGCATCAGTAGGTATTGGAAATCCTCATCCTGGGAAGGCCTGATTGTTGCAGGCTTTGTCGAGTCGATCGTCTCGAGAATGATGTCATCTGTCGGAATCGCCTCGATCCCGTCGATCAGGTAGTTGGGATTGAAGGCAACGTTCATCTCGGTTCCCGAGTACTTAGCGTCGACATCTTCGCGCGCGTGGCCGACGTCGGGGGATATCACATTGAGAACCGCCCCTTCCTCGCGCAACGATATTCTTACGGGAGTGGTGTTGTCCTTGATCAGCAACTTCATACGCCGCATCGCGTCGAGAATAGCGGTCTTGGCCACAATCATCTGATTAGGATAAGAAGGCGGTATCAATCTCTGGTACTCTGGGAAGTCACCCGAAAGTAGCCGGGCGGTCAAAACGACAGTGCCGATCTCGAAAGTAACCTCGGTGGATCCCAACCAGAAGGTGAGGTCCTGGCCATCACTGACCGTCGCGAGAATCCTCTGCAATTCTCCGAGGGCGCGCGCGGGAACGAGGACCTTGTTGCCTTCGGATAGGACATTGGTTCCTGGGAGATCGCGGACAGCAAGACGGTACGAATCGGTTGCCACCACCCGGAGACCGCCGGCTTGTTCGGCAAGCAGTACACCGGTGAGGAGAGGCTTGCTCTCATCGGTAGACGCGGCTCGAACAACCTGTCCGAGCGCGTCACCAAGTGAACGTGCCGCTATGGTGACCGATCCACCGTCGCGATGAGGAAGTGCTGGGAAGTCGTCTATTGCGAAGAGACGAACGGTGAATTCCGAGCGCCCACAGGAGAAGACGGCGTTGTCGTCACCGGTTTCGACGTTCACCACCCCTTCGTCGAAAGCCCGTACGATGTCGACCGCCAATTTGCCTGGAATGACGGCAACCCCTTCCGAGGAGCTTTGGATGGGAACGACTGTCTGGATGCTTAGTTCCATATCGGTGCCCGCCAGATGTGCTCGATCGCCGCGGGTCTCGATCCGCACTCCTCCGAAAGACGCGGAGAGACCGGAGCGGGTAGAAGCCGCTCGGCTAGCGGCAGTCAGGGATTCAAGAAGGGCATCTCGCTCGCAACGAAATCGCACGTGGTTGTTCCTACGCTTCCTTTACCAATGGGATGTTTAACAAGTTAGTAGAGGTAATAGGGGCTGGGGATTGGGGAAAAGGGGCTACAAGGCTGGTAGGGGGCTCGATGGGTTTCCACAGGTATTGGAATGATCCACAGGGGGGATGGGATCGGAGCCAAGGATGGAAGAGAATTCCCCGCCGCACACACTCTATCGACACGGCCCACCGGGTTTGTCCCCAGGGTTATCCCCCGGTCTTGATCAGGTGGACGAGACCGCTGACCTGCTCGTAGATCTCCTTGCGCTGCATCATCATGGCGGAGACTTTGGAGACCGCATGAATGACGGTGGTGTGATCGCGCCCACCGAACTCCGTACCAATCGCGGGGTAAGAGTAGTCGGTGAGCTCCCTGCAGAGGTACATGGCGATCTGGCGGGCGGTGGTGAGGGGTCGGCGACGGCTGGAACTGCAGAGCTCGTCGGGACTAAAACCGAAGGTCTTCGCGGTGGTCTCGATTATGGCGGACGGGGTGATCGTCTGTGACTGTTTGGTGGTCACGATGTCGGAGAGAACTTGCTCTGCCAAATGCCGGTCGAGGGGAGTGCCGCTAAGGCTGGAAAAGGCGGAAGCCCTAATAAAGGCTCCTTCGAGCTCCCGGATGTTGTCGGTGACGTGGCTGGCGATAAATTCCATAACTTCGTCGCTCATCGGGATCCGCTCGGAAGCCGCCTTCTTGCGCAGTATGGCGAGGCGGGTCTCCAGGTCGGGAGGCTGGATATCGGTGATCAACCCCGATAGGAAGCGGCTTCGGAGACGGTTCTCCAGGGTAGCTATCGCCTTGGGCGGCCGGTCGGAGGTGATGACGATTTGTTTGGAAGCCCCATGGAGGGAGTTGAAGGTGTGGAAGAACTCCTCCTGGAGAGACTCCTTGCCTTCCATGAACTGGATATCATCCACTAGAAGGACGTCGCATTCGCGGTAGCGGCGTTTGAATTCAACGGTGGTGTTGCGGCGGATCGCATCGACGAACTCGTTCATGAACGTCTCGGTAGATACATAGGTGACGTTGTAGGAGGGATAGTGCTCTCGGACATAGTTGCCGATGGCATGGAGGAGGTGGGTTTTGCCGAGACCCGCTTCTCCATGGATGAAGAGAGGGTTGTAGGTCTTGGCCGGCGTCTCGGCTACCGAGAGGGCAGCAGCGTGGGCGAAGCGATTGGAGGAACCGATCACGAAGGCGTCGAATGTGTAACGGTCAGAAACTCGGTTGAGGTGAGTGGCGCGGTTGGCGAGGGGTGGGGAGGTACGCGACGGACCGGTAATCTGGAACGGCGAGGGTGCCACCGAGGAGTCCGGGCCGGGCCGGCGGCGCCACTCGTCGCGAACCGGCTCTGGACATTCGGGAACTCCCTCCTCCGAATCATCCAGGAATATAGTGCCAAGTCCGTGGTCAGCAGGATCGGTCCGCACCTCGAGAAGGATCGGGGTGGCGGCGCCGGTGACCTGGACCATCGCGTTCTCGATAATCGGGAGGAACCGTGCTTCGATCCTCTCCTTGACCAGCGTGCTCGGCACGGCAAGGGTAAGGGTGCCCCCGTCTCCCGGCAAGGGCCGGGCCGGTTCGAACCACGTTCTCCAGGTGCTTTCCGGGACCTGCGTCTGGAGGAACTCGGAGCACTTTGTCCACAACCGCCGAGAATTGTCCACGAGCGATTTTCCTCCTTAATCCCTGGTCATCCACATAGTTGTCCACATCTGTGGAAAACTAATTGGCTACATTCCTTCGGTTCCCACTCGGTCCAGTGGAATGGTCACCACTGAGGGTGCCGATCCGGGGAAGTGATAGGACCTGTCATCGGGTGCGACACCACGACGAGAGCCGCGACCGTATCACTGTCGCAACCGGAACGCTCAAGCGCAGAAACCCCCTGGTAAAGGGGGCATTTTTAAACTCCCGGTCCGCGCGGGACCAAGCCCTGACCGGGAGGACGGGCGGAGGCGATGCCACTTTGCCAGAACCCAGTGGGCAAGTGGTGGATGGTCCCGGGGGGCCGGGTGGTGAAAGACCCCCTACGTCCCGTAGGCTCACTAAGTTATGAAAAGGACTTTTCAACCCAACAACAGGAAGCGTGCCAAGAAGCATGGCTTCCGACACCGGATGTCCACCCGGGCAGGCAGGGCGATCATCAAGGCCCGCCGTCTGAAGGGCCGGCAGCGACTTTCCGCATGAGCTGCTGTGATCTGGCGTATCAGGCGTCGTCACACCTTCGAGGCGCTGCGCAGGCCGCAGCGACGAGTTAGAAGCGGACCTATCTCGGTGGCATTCGTTAGCCGGGAGGCTCTGAGTTCGGCCGCGCTTGGAGACCAGGAAGATTATGCCATGGCAGAATTTGCATTCTCTATCCCTCGCCGGGTGGGCAAGGCGGTGACGCGCAACACCATTCGTCGGCGGCTGAGAGCCGAGGTCACCCGGCTCCAGGACGGGTTGGCGCCAGGCGCCTATCTGGTTGCGACAGCACCGGCCGCAGCCGCGATGGGGACCCGGGAACTAGCCGCACATCTGAGCCGGGCGCTGGTGCCGTTTCGGGAGCACCCACCGCGATGAGGAGGCTCGCCTCCCGATTGGTCATCGTGATGATCCGTGCCTATCAGCTGGTGAGGCTGGGTCGTCCGTCCCCCTGCAGGTATCTTCCCCACTGCTCCGAGTATACGGTCCAGGCGATCGAGTATCACGGTGCCCTGAGGGGAACATGGCTAGCTGCCCGGCGGGTCGGGCGCTGTCACCCCTGGGGCGGGTGGGGATGGGACCCGGTTCCCGAACCACCGAACAGCCGGTGCCAGCCGGTGCCAGGCCTGTCACGATGAGCTCTCTAACTTCCATTTTCCATCCGCTTCTCGGCATCCTGGCGGATCTCATCGCGTTCTTCTACGGGCTGGTGCACGACTACAGCTTCGCGATAGCTCTGCTAACGATATTAGTCTATCTCGTCCTGACACCGTTGCTCGTGAAGCAGACGCGCTCGATGATCCAGATGCAAAAGCTTCAGCCGGAATTGAAGAAGCTTCAACAGAAGTACAAAGGCAAGGATATCGAGACCCGGCAAAAGTTCCAACAGGAGATGCAGGCTCTCTACCGCGAGCACGGTGTCAACCCGATGGGTGGATGCCTCCCGATGATTATTCAGCTCCCGGTGCTTTTCGTGATGTATGACGTCATCCGGGGATTGCTCAGCGTCAAGACTCGTAATAATCATGCCGTGCTCAATGCACTGGGGCAGAAGATCGCCGAACCGAAGTACATTTCTCACGCGAGTTCCTTGTATCACAACTTGGTCGCCGGACACGGGACCATGAAGTCCCTCGGCATCGACCTTGCACAGGCGGCGGGCCAGCATCACTCGTCCTTTGTTTCCGGTCTCCCCTACTACGCGATCGTGCTCGGTGCGATCGGCCTCTCGGTTGTCCAGATGCAGCAGATGACCATTCGAAATCGCAAATTGATGGAGCAGACGCCGCAGATGAAGCAGATGCAGCGGATGCAACTCTTCACACCGCTGATCATGATTTTGTTCTATTGGAAATTCCCGGTGGCGCTAAGCATTTATTTTATCGTGTCGAGTATCTTCAGAATCGTTCAGCAAGAGATGATGTATCGCTTTGATCCAGTGTTAGTCGCGCACGTTGACGCTGCGATCGCGCGCCAGCCGGGGGCGGCTAAGAAGCCAATTTCCCCAAGCAAGCCCAAATTGAACATGCCGAGTTCGCCGCCCACAGCACCTAGTACCGGTAAGGGATCTGGTGCCGGTAAGGCGCCTGGCAAGGTAACCGATCCGGAAGGTGGAACGGGCAAGGGAACCGAATCACAAGACACGCCTAACAAAGCGGGTGCCAACGGGTCGGAGGAGGCGGTCAAGGCCCATCCGCGCTCCAAGGCAAAACGCCCCAGAAAGGCCAGATAAGCGATGCAGTGGATCGAAACTTCCGGACGCGACGTCCAAGAGGCAGTGGAATCGGCACTATTCCAACTGGGAATATCTCGTGCCGAGCTGGAATATACTGTCATCACCGAGCCAAGAAGAGGAATCCTCGGCTTCATGAAGGGCGAGGCGAGCATCCGCGCTCGGGTGAAGCCCACCACCTACAAGGCAAAGGAGTCTCCGGCACGTAGGGCACGCGGTGATCGCAAGGGGGCCAAGAAGAGTCCCACCGGCACCAAAGCCGCTTCCCGCCCCAAGGCACCGCCCAAAGAGGAGAAGGCAACCAAGCCAGTTCAGCGAGCTTCTCGCGGCGCGGCAGACCCCACCAGCGCCGAAACGCCGGCGAAGAAGCAAACTCGCAAGGCCTCGATACCTATCGAGGAGTCCGACCAGCCGGCCCGCCCTGCTCGGGAACCGCGCCCAGCCAAGAAGGCGGGCGGGTCCCGGCGTGCCACAATGGCGAGAGAACCGGAAGAACCATCTCCGAAACGTCCGAGCACCGGGCGCGCCGGTACCGAGACCAGCACCGAGAAGGGATCACGTGAAATGACGAGCGACGACCAACCCAACGGCGACGTGGTTGCCACTGTCTCACTGGACGAGCAAGCCGAGTCGGCTCGGGAATTCCTCGAGGGCTTGCTTGACGAGTTCGACATGGATGCCGATGTGGTCATTCAACGTCCCGAAGAGAGCACAGCGGTCGTGAGCGTGGAGGGCGATGGTCTGGGACTCCTAATAGGTCCGAAGGCCTCGACACTGAGTGCGATCCAGGAGCTCACCCGGACGGCAGTGCAACGGCATGCGGGCGCTAGCAACGGACGTCTCTTGGTCGACGTGGGAGGCTACCGTGCTAAACGAAAGGTGGCTCTTGAAGGGTTTGCAGTTCGGATTGCCAATGAGGTCATTGAGGCGCAAGCCGAGAAGAGTTTGGAGCCGATGAATGCTGCGGATCGGAAGGTGATCCACGACGCGATCAACGAGATCGACGGAGTGGGAACCCGTTCGGACGGGGAGGAGCCGCATCGGAGGGTCGTCGTCTTTCCGGAGGCGTAACCGTTCCCTCCCGCGTTCCGGAGATAGACCCCTCTCGCTACGGTGGGCGTCACGACATTCCTTCCGCCAAGCTTCGCGTAGTCCTTCGGGAGGCACGCCGGTTTGGCTTTCTGGGGTCGGGGCCGCTGTCACTTCATTTCGGCCATTCATCGGGCTTCCTTCGGGCTGTTGACGAGACGGGACAGCCGGTAGTTCGGCTCGCCGGGAACATTGTGGATCTTGGTAGCGGCTCTGGGGTACCCGGACTGATCATTGCGTGGGCATTGGAGCAAGCAGAGGTGGTATTGGTCGAATCAAATGCACGGCGGGCCAATTTCCTGCATCGAGCGGCTACGTTCCTGGACCTGGATTCGAGAATCCAGATTCTTTGTGAGCGGGCTGAATTGGTGGGGAGGGAGCCGACTCTTCGTGAACGCGCTGATGTGGTTGTTGCCCGGTCGTTCGGACCACCAGCTACGACGGCTGAATGCGGGAGTGCGCTGGTGCGAGTCGGTGGCCACCTGGTGGTATCGGATCCGCCGCGAAGCTCCGCGTTGAAACTACAAGGTCGGTGGGAAACGGAACCCCTGCTTCAGCTAGGCCTGGTGCCAGTAGAGATTCAAAGATCGCGGAGCCGATTCTCTTTTGCTGTCCTGCAAAAGGTGGTACCACTCTCCGACTCATTTCCACGCAGGGTTGGCGTTCCTGCGAAGAGGCCATTGTGGGGATAGGACTCCTAGTCCAGATTCAAAAGGGGAAAGCAAAGTTTCACGTGGAACGGCGATCACCGGTGGACCAATAAGGGACTGGTGGACCAATGAGAAGGTACGCTGCGGGCTGTGCTCATTTTCAGAGGGAAGGCCCTGCTGGATTCTCGGGAACTCCGTACGTCGGGTTCAGGCCAATGCCAACCGGGGCGCAGGCCAAGTCCTACTAGTGACCAGGGCTATTGAGCCCCGGCACCGTGCGAAGCGAGGAGAGGTTCCATGCCCGAAGGTCAGATCAGTGTTGTGTCCATACCGGTCCGTGATCAGGAACGAGCCAAGGAGTTCTACGCGGAGAAGCTTGGCTTCGAGGTAGTCCAGGACGATCAATTCGGTGAGCAGCGGTGGGTCATGCTGCGGCCGGTCGGCGGAAGAACCGCGATCACCTTGGTGACCTGGTTCAAGGAGATGAAGCCGGGAGGGGTCAAGGGACTGATTCTTTCGGTTCAGAGCATCGAGCGAGCTATAGCGGACATGCGAATGCGCGGCGCCCCGCTGACCAACGACAGCATCCAGGAGGCCCCGTGGGGTCGGTGGGTAAGCATCGAAGACCCGGACGGAAATGGCTGGATCATTCAACAGGACCTCTTGATGGAGAAGGAACCCGAAGGGTAGCCCATCGCGGCGATTTGACTGGCTGGCCGAAGGGTCTGGCCCGTGAGCAAGCGGCCAGGTTCCCGCAAGAGGGCTGGATTGCACGGGGAGCGGGAATCGGGCCCAGCTGGGGATCCCATGGCGTTGAAGGGGCTATGACGAGGGTACAGACGTATCCGTGAGGTATCACAGAGATACCCGTGAGGTATCTCTGCCCGGGCAAGAAGTTCGGCTTGGTAGAGCTGGGGATGCCGGCGAGCCGCAGCGGGGAGCGAGGCGGAAGGGGGGCGGTCTTGTTCGGAGCGGCGGAGCAGGGCATCGGCAGTGGTGATGGGTAGGTTGGGTCGTTGGGGGAGGGCGGACTCGAGGCCCTTGGGTAGGTTATGTGGGGGGTTTCCTTGAGAAGATCATGTGAACTTGGGGATGGAGTTGAAGGAGGGTGTGTCGACTGCGGGAAGCCACGCACCAGGGAAAACATCCAGTACGGGTTGATGGCACAACCGGAAAAGTTTCACGTGGAACTGGAGGGAAGGACGAGAACGTTTGACCACCTGGCGGGAAGCGGTCACAATTGGCTCGTTGTGAACAAGCCTCCGAAGCGAGCCACACGTGTCTTGGCTGTTGCGAATCAGAAAGGGGGAGTGGGAAAGACCACGACCTCGGTCAATCTTGGCGCGGCTATTGCTGAGATGGGGTCCCGTGTCTTGGTGGTGGATCTGGATCCCCAGGGGAATGCCTCGACCGGGCTGGGTGTGGATGCCCACAACCTCGATGCTTCCGTCTATGACGCCCTCATTCATGACGCTGACCTGGAGGATTGCATCGAGCCAACAAGCCTGAAAAATCTCTTTGTGGTTCCTTCCACCCTGGACCTGGCCGGTGCCGAGGTGGAACTGGTGAGCGCATTCAACCGGGAGCGAAAGCTCAAGAAGGCCCTGGAGCCGATAGTCGAGGAGTTCGATTTCGTCCTGATCGACTGTCCCCCCTCGCTTGGCCTGATCACGGTAAACGCCCTGGCTGCGGCCTCGGAAATCGTCATCCCGATTCAGTGCGAGTACTACGCGCTCGAGGGGTTGGGTCAGCTGATGAGGAACGTGAAGCTCATACAAGACAACTTGAATGCCGATCTACGGGTATCGGCAATCATTCTGACCATGTTCGATGCCAGGACCAGCTTGTCCAGGGAGGTCGTTTCACAGGTGAGGGAGCATTTTGGCGGTATCGTGTGTGAGACCGTGGTTCCTCGTAACGTAAAGATCTCCGAAGCACCGTCGTTCGGCCAGCCGATCATCGTTTTCGATCCGACTTCACGAGGGGCAGTTGCCTACCGGGAGTTAGCCAAGGAGGTAACCAGTGACAACGCGGCGTAGCGGCCTTGGCAAGGGACTGGGCGCCCTTCTACCCAATGAAGTGGTCGGGGAGCAGGGATCGGCTCTCTTGCAGGTCCCAGTGGCGCAGATCAGGCCAAATCCCCTGCAACCACGCACGCATTTCGATGAGGAGGCGCTCACATCGCTCACCGCTTCGGTCAAGGAGCTGGGGGTGTTGCAGCCGATCCTGGTCCGAGCGGTTGGGGACGACGAGTACGAGCTGATAGCTGGTGAGCGCCGTTGGAGAGCGGCCAAGCGGGCTGGTCTTCCAACCATTCCAGCGGTTGTTCACTCAGCGGACGACGCCACCAGCTTGGAGCAGGCCCTGGTAGAGAACCTGCACCGAGAGGATCTCAATGCGCTAGAGGAGGCGGCTGCATATCAGCAGCTCATCGAGGATTTCGAGATGACACACGAACAGGTGGCCCGTCGTGTTGGAAAGAGCAGGGCGGCGGTCAGCAATGTTCTTCGGCTTTTCCAGTTGCCACCGGCAGTACAGAAGCTGGTATCCACCGGTCAGATTTCTGCTGGTCACGCCCGGGCACTGCTGGGAACGCCCAATCGTGGGTTTCAAGAGGAGCTGGCAAGCCGGATTGTGAGCGATGGGATGTCGGTTCGAGCGGTCGAGGAGGCGGTGAAGACGAGGGAAGGCGGGGGCGGCACGTCGGATCCCGAGAGCGACCACAAGGCGAAATCTGCTGTTCCACAGGAGGAAGATCTTGGACGACATATCCGTCCACCGGGGCTTTTGGAGCTCGAAGAGCTCTTGGCACATCACCTGGATACCCGGGTGAAGGTGGAAATGGGGACGAAGAAGGGCCGGGTGATGGTTGAATTCGCCGACCTGGAGGATCTGGAGCGGATCTACCGAGTGATGACCACTGCGCTCTAAGGCGAGCGGTTGAGGGCGGGCCAGTTGGATAGATCTGCAGGTCGTGGCCCGAATTGTTTTTGATGGAATACTGGTAATAGAGGGTTAAGCAGCATTAATGGTGTTAGGCGGGTGGATGTCGGGAGCCTGTGGCGAGGGGGAGCCCTTGGGGTTGTGCGGGGCATCCCAGAAGGGGCTTAGTCGGCTGTGGGGATGGGGCAGGAACAGGTGAAATACCAGTAATAGCGTGACTACCAGCAATAGAAGTTGGTGTGGAACGGTCGTTGTGCTTGCCCGATTCCCGGTCATCGATTCGCAGTATTGCCAGCAATGCAGGTCGGACTGTGAATACAGGGAATAGGGAGGGCCGGAAGAAAAAGGGCGAAGCTGGCCACTTCGTGCAGGGGCGCCGCTGGCGCGCGAAATCTCCCTGGGCTCACGATGCCGATCGCACCCTTTTCGTCGGGATAAACAGCAATACCAGCAAAGACAGGATTCCTGTAAGGATTATGGGGGCGAGGGGGTGATTGCCGCTCCGGATCTGTGGACGCGAGATTAGGTAATCCAGGAGAGGTTTCGTACTGTGACGGAAGGGGGATGAAGACCCGCGTGCAGGAAATCTGTCTCAAACGGTGGCCTGGAGTAGCTGCTAGCACCTCAGGGAGGAAGTCCGGGAGAAGGGATTCGCGGTGTCGGGAACACCGGGCCTCAATCTTAACGTGAAGGGGACGGTGAGGACATGCCTTGTTCAGGCTTGTGTTAAATGACACCTAGATGTTGATCCACAGATGTGGAAAAGGCTGTTGATAACTCGCAGGACGGGCCCGCGCTCGACAGCAAAACTGGCGTTTGGCGGGAATCCAGTACCAGTTGCCGGCAATGCCAGCAAACATGGTTATTATGAGTATAATGCCTTTGGAGGTAAATGAAGTATGAGAGGAAAACGCCTGGTTGTGGCTAATCTGAAGGGCGGAGCCGGTAAGACCACCACCACCGTTCACCTGGCCGAGGCCATCGCGCGTCGTCACG
>JAKAWH010000048.1 GCA_021817065.1 Actinomycetes bacterium | reverse complement strand
GAAATCGAACCGGCAGGAATCGAGGCGGCCATCTTTCACCATGACACTCAGGTGCTCGACGATGTGGCTCTGCGGGGTGATCGGGTACGCGGAGATCACCTGCGGACGGGAGAGGGCGACCGCTTCGGCGACACCCCGTGATCCCTCCATCTGTTCACGCACGGGCCGGCTCCGCTTGCTCTGCTGAACTGAACTTCCGGACCACCTCGAATCCTTCTCGGGCTGCGGCGGCGTTGGCGGAACCAACGACGCGTGCAAAGCGCTCGTCGAGTGCCAGTTCGACGGCCCGCAGAGACACCACACCCGCACCGGGCCAGGCGAGCGCCTTCTCTGCGCACAGCCCGGCGAAAGCCCCGAGAAGCGCTGAGTTGGGCAGCGGCCTCCCGGTATGACGGAGAGCCAACTCCGTCGCTGGCACCGTGATAATAGGCCACCGCGCTCCGGAAAGGCCGAGCTGGGCCGGTCTCCGGGACGTGTTCAAGAGGACCAGCCCGCCGTTCACAAGTCCTCCAAAGACGTCCACGGAGTGCAGCAAAGTGGGATCGGCAACGATCACCGCGTCGGGTTCCTCCACCGGCTCGTAGGTGGCGATCCGGGCAACGTCGATCCGGCAGTTTGCGACCACCGGTGCGCCCATGCGCTCCGAACCGAAGCTCGGAAACGCCATGGCATGCCGACCTTCGATAAAGCCCGCCAACGACAGCAACTCGGCAGCAGTCACTACCCCCTGCCCACCGCGACCGTGGATGCGAACCTGGAGCACGATAGCAGTATGAGCAACGGCTCCCCTGGAATGTAGGGCATTTCGCCCCTTAGCGCCCGGCAGGCGATCAGGTTCGTTTCTTCCTGCCGCCCCGAGTGAAATGCTCGACGAAGGTGTCCGAACCTGGAAACACAATGCCTTCGCGCCCGTCCTCCTCCCAACGCACCAGGTACGGCGGAGCACCATCGGTTCCCTGGACTTCCAGGATCTCTCCGTCACGATCGGGCTCACCGACTCGATGGCCCTTGACAACCAAGCGGTCACCAGGATTGGCTTTCATGGTCTGTGTAGGCACTTCTGTACCTCCTCAAGCGACCCGGCGAAGCTCGGTACGCTCTATCCGCTCGGCCTCGTCGTCGATCTTGCGATGCAAGCCTGTGAAGAATCCGACCAGCGCGTAGGACACGAGTGCCGCACCGCCGATCGCCAACCCGGTAACGGTCACTCCGACCCAATCGTAGCGAAGGTTGGTGATACCCCAACCGGTCCACATGTTCACGTCAGCCAGCCAGGCGAGAGCCACGCCGAGCGCACCAGCCACCAGGGCCCTCATCTCGCGAAGCCGATGGTAGAGATGCTCCCCCAGCATGGTGAGCGCCATGACGCCGAATCCGAAAAAGAGAACGACAGCAAAAAAGTGCATATTGATCACCCCTTACGATCAGGCTGGGCAAGGGTTGCCCAACTCACACTCTCTCGCCAGTTCACGGTAATTATCAGGGTCTTTGGTCCCCACCCGATCGGGTAGAACTGCCAATCTGGGGAAAACGATGCACCATGGACCTTTGCCTCTGGGTAAGAAGCTGCTGAGGCCCGATGATGAGATCGTGAGGCACACCCCCCTTCCTGCGCGGCCGGGCCCGCCATCCGTCGTGGAGACCCATACGGCGATGGTCTTCCTCGTCGGCAGCCGTGCCTACAAAGCGAAGAAGCCGGTTCGATACGCCTTTGTCGACTTCCACGCCCCGCAAGAACGGCATGCGGCATGTCAAAAGGAGTTCGCTCTCAATCAACGGCTGGCTCCGGACGTATACCGCGAAGTGCTCGAGATCCGGGAGCCGGACGGCTCCCTCCGCGATGCCGTCCTCGTCATGGAGCGCCTCCCCGCCGAGATGCAACTCTCGCACATGGTCGAAAGCGGTTCCGATGTCAGCCGCGAGATCACAGCAATCGCTCACCGTATGGCCTCATTCCACGCGTCGGTAGAGTCAGAGCCGCAAATAGGCTTCGATGGCACCGCTGCTCCGTTTGCCGACTTCCGCGCCGAGCGAACGGAGAGATCGGGAATTGTAGATCTCCCCGATGGCACTCGGATGGCTGACCTGTGGAACGAGAACCTCAGCCAGTTGAGAACAGTGGCAGCATCGGGCATCGAAGATTGCATGGGGGAGATCGAAAGCCTGGGCAGCCAGTACCTTCGCGGGAGAGCGCCTCTCCTGACGCGACGAGTCCGCGACGGCCGCATCCGAGACGGTCATGGCGATCTACGCTGCGAAAGCGTCTATTGCCTGGATGACGGCCCGCGCATCATCGACTGCCTGGAATTCGACGACCGGCTCCGCCTTCTGGACGGGCTCTGCGACATCTCTTTCCTGGCCGCCGATCTTGACTACCGCAATCGCACCGCCGAGAGCGCCCTCCTCCTGTCTGCGTACCACGAGATGTCCGGCGACCACTTTCCTTCCTCACTCGCACTCTTCTACAAAGCCTACTGGGCAACCGTGCGAGCCAAAGTCGCCTGGATCACCACCTCTCAGGGCGCTCCGCAGACCGAGAATCCTCTTCGGTGGCTTGTCCTCGCGCGGGACTATCTTGCTGCCTCGACCGTACGGTTGGTGCTGATCGGTGGCAGACCGGGTACAGGCAAGTCAATGCTGGCCGCAGGTCTCGGTGATGATCGGGGATGGACTGTGCTCCGCTCGGACGAGGTCCGGCGGCAAATTGCACCCGGTGACTACTCGGCATTTGCGACCGACTTCACCTACCACACGATGCTGAAGGAGGCTCGGGAGCTGTTGGTGATGGGTGAGCCGGTCATTCTCGACGCGACGTGGTCGAGCGAACACTACCGCCGCCTGGCTCGTGACCTGGCAGAGGCAGCATCCGCATCTGTGTGCGAATTCGAGTGCGATGCCGATGACCGCACCGTTCGCGCGAGAATTGGGGAGAGAACTACTCGAGGCGACGACTTCTCGGAGGCAACTGTCGAGGTGTCAAAGATGATTGCGGAACGATTCGATCCATGGCCAGAAGCACATCGGGTCGACACCGATCAGGAATCGGGCTCGCTTGTAGAAGCGGTCGCAAATTTGTGCCGGATTCATAACGGGACGCCGCACCTCACGTCCCTACTTCCGTATATCCAGGCACGGTCCGGGGAAGGAGCATTACGATGAGCAATCGGCGAGAGAGAACGGTCACGATTTGCCTGGCTACCGCCGTAGCAGCAGTGACGGCCACTGTTTGGTGGCACGGGGGGATGCACAGCAAGGAGTCGGTACGGTTCATCCGCGAGTCGGAGGCGCGGGCCAGGCGCTTCCTCCGCCGGACCAGGCGTCGATCCCAGCAGCGCAAGCGCTTCGAGCAAGGGAGGTGGCAAGGATTCCTCTACCGCACCGGAAACCGCTTTCCCGATCCCGAGGTCGGCGGGGACCGGCTTGCCGACCGAGTGCGCTCGATGCTCGGCCCGATCGAGAAGCGTTACGATCTCCCACGGATACATGTCACTGCCGAGCGCCACCGCATTGTTCTCCATGGTGACGTGGACACTTCCGCGACCGCGGCAGCGATCATCGCCGCGACCCGCCACATTTCTGGCGTGAGAGAGGTGGTATCCCACCTCAAGGTAGGTTTCACTCGGGGCGAGACCCGACCGTCTCAAGGCTGCGCGGTGATCGAACCGTCCCATTGCCTCCGAGAATTAACCGATGCTGCCATTCTCGCCGGGGTATCCGCGTCCGATGCCCCCGCAGCGATCGGCGCGGTCCTCCTCACCCTTCTGCGCCGGCTTCCGGTTCGGACGCGGCACCATCTTGCCGCGCACCTTCCCGTCGACGTAATCGAGCTCCTGCCTCCCAACGAGTGGGAGGACTCCCCGACAACCGAGATCCACCTGGTCGAGGAGTTCGTTGAGGAAGTCACCGCCTTCGGCGCTCTCGCTCCATCCGGAGCCCGGCCGGTCGTGGACGGCTTGCTCGGGCGGCTTCGCACCTTGATACCGGAAGAGGTCGGTGCGATCGCTGCCACCCTTCCCACCGATCTACGCCACCTGTGGACGGCCGCGTAGCGTCAGAGTCTCGTTGATCAATCTCGGAAACTCGACACCCACGCCCGCGCGTCGGCGAGGATGTCCCCATGGTCGAATGCGAGTTCCGGTCCGCCCGGCTTGTCCAGCTCGGCGAGGAGGAAGACGCGCGCCTCGGCGGCGTCGTCGCCACCCCGAATGTCGGCGCATACCCGTCCAGGAACCAGTGCCACGAACACCACCGACACGGTGCGGCCCCGTGGATCGCGCCCGACCGCACCATAGGCACCGAGCTGAGAGAGAGCGCCAGGGTCCAGAGCGAGACCGGTCTCCTCGGCAAGTTCCCGCACAGCACCGTCGATCAGCTCTTCGTCAACCTCGAGGAAACCGCCGGGCAGAGCCCAGGCGCCCTGGTAGGGATGGTTGCCTCTCCGGATGAGGAGCACACCCCGGGAACCCTCCAGCTCGGTGAAGACCACGACGTCGACCGTGACCGCGATCGGCGGATAGCGCCGAAGGTCAGATGGCAGGAGCAACGGCCGTCACGTCGGCGATGACCTCCTCGGCGACCACTCGGGAGCCCTCGAGATCCGAACCGTCTCCACCGATCGCCGCCACGTCGGGGCGCACCCATCCATTACCCGGCTCGTACTGGCGCACCACCTGGGCAGGGGCGCCCGCTATGACGCACCTATCGGGTATCTCTCCCAAGACGACTGATCCTGCAGCGATCACCACCTGCTCGCCAATCTGGGCTCCCGGGAGTACCGTCACATTGGTCCCGAGCCAGCTTCCCGAACCGATCCTCACCGGCGCCTCTTTCGGCCACTGGCGACCTATCGGGACATTGGGATCGTCATAGCTGTGATTCTGGTCGGTGATGTAGACATAGGGTCCGGTGAACACGTCGTCGCCGATCTCGATGCTGAGGTGCCCCACGACATGGGAGCCCCGACCGATCATGCACCTCTTGCCTATCGACACCACCGGGTCGGTGACCATCTTCTGGCCCGGCACCATGCCCGCAGAGAGGCTGGCGTGCGGCCCGACCATGGTCGCATCCCCGATCGAAATCCACCGCTCGCCGAAGATGGTGCCATGGGGGAAGAAGAGGCACGCCCCCGCGCCGAAGTAGCCGAACTGGCGGGCCAGGGCATCCCCAGCGTCGACCCGGCCGTGACGCACGATCCATGACCATCCCCGGTTGATCGCCACCGATGCGAGCCGATCGGCGCGCCTGCGGATATTCACGGAATCAGACGGTACTCGAACGGCACTGGCCCCGGCTACGGTTCACCACGGTGATCGATCCCGGCCGTGCCATCCGCACGCAAGCGCTACCGACGTCGCCCATCGGCAAGCTTGGCGGCCCGCCCGGCCAGTGACGCCTTGTCGACCTTGGACATGGTGGTGAGCGGCAACTCGTCCACCACCTCGACCACGTCGGGGGCCTTGTAGTCGGCGAGTCGGGCCCGGCACCATGAACGCAGCTCGTCGAACCACCTCCCCCCGGGGGAGGTAGCAAAGGCCAGGGAAGCCCCGGAGGTACCGGGGGCCTGCGGAGAAGGGTCGAGCACCACGAAAGCCACACCCACCTCGCCTAGAACCGGATCAGAAGCGCCCACCACCGCCGCCTGGACCACCGCTGGGTGCTCCACCAGGGCTGCCTCCACCTCCACCGGATAGACATTATATCCACCTCGGATATACATCTCGGTTGTGCGCCCCACCAGAGTGAGATACCCGCGATCGTCCAGATAGCCGAGATCTCCGGTCACGATCCATCCATCCGGCGTGATCGAGGCGGCAGTCAGGACAGGATCGCCCCAGTACCCGGTCATCGCCGCCTCCGAACGAACCTGCACGGTCCCTACCTCGCCTGAGGGCACGGCAGTCTGCGAACCTGAGGGCACGGCAGTCTGCGAACCGAGCGGAAGATCAGCCACCGGAACCACCCGCACCGAGACTCCCTCGGCTGCCTGACCGACCGTCCGCGCCACGTCCTCGTCGCTGTCACCGATCGCCGACCTGGCAATCACCGCCGTCTCCGTACTCGCATATCCCACCACGATGGGGCATCCCAACCGTGAGCGCAAGGTTCGCACCAGCTCGGGGGGGACCGCCGATGCGCCGGTGCCTGCCACCCGCAGGGAGGCGAAGGAAGTGGACGCGAACGCGGGATCGGCAAGCATGAGGCGCCACTGGGCAGGCACCCCCTGAGCCACCGTGACCTTTTCCTTCTCGATGAGGGAAAGTGCAGTCGATGCCCGCCAGGGAGTAGGCACGATGACGGTAGTGATCCGCCGCGAGATCTCGTCCCACGGGCGGGTCATGTACCCCACATGAGAAAAGGGCAGCGGGGAGAGCCGCCTGTCTCCGTCCGCACTCAGGTCACCGGTGGCACGAGCCACCGCGGCAAGATTCCGGTGGGAGTAGACGGCTCCCTTTGGCACCCCGGTGGTCCCGCTGGTCCACACGACTGCCACCGGATCGGCCGGATCAAGCCGCACCCGGACGCAGGGCCCCGCATCGAATGCTGCGCGCACCTCCTCGACGGTTAAAACCTTCCCAGCCTGGTCCGGCCTGACTACCTGCGAGCGAGAGGCGACAACGGTGACCCGGGGACGGGTGCGATCGAGGATGCTCGCTACCTCCGCCGCCCCCAGGCGTGGATTGATACCCGAGGTCACCGCCCCGATCCGCATAGCCGCCATGTAACACACCGCGTAATCGATGGACGAGGGAAGCTGGAGGCAAACCACGGAACCCCGGCCAACCCCTGCGCCGGCGAAAAGGCGCGCCACTCCTTCCGACACCCACCCCCACTGCGCGAAAGTCAGCCGCCGCTCCCCGTCGACGAAAGCTTCGTCGTCACCTGAGCGTTCGATGAGCGAGTCGAGCAGTTCGGGGACGGTGTCAGGCGACTGGCTGGCCAGGGACACCGGGTACCGAGCGGAGCGGGAGCGACCGGAGGAGGGTGAAGCGAGCGGGGGCGAAGACCGCTCAGCCGACCTTCGGCACGTACCCGGGTTGCAGATTGATCGACTTGGTCTCCATGAAAAGGCTCAATCCCTCGGGACCGAACTCCCGCCCGATCCCCGACGTCTTGTACCCGCCAAAAGGGGTTGCAAAGTCGAACGGGATCATCGAGTTCAGCATGTATGTCCCGGTGCGAACTCCCCGGGCAACAGCCAGCCCGCGGTCAGCATCGGCGGTGTACACCGCACCGCACAGCCCGTAGTTCGAGTCATTGGCGATGGCCACCGCGTCGGCGTCACCGTCGTAGGGAATCACCGACAACACCGGACCGAAGATCTCCTCCTGGGCGATCTTCATCGAGTTGTCCACATTGACGAAAACGGTCGGTTCGACGAACCACCCCTTGGAGAATCCGGCCGGGCGGCCGCCGCCGACTGCAACTTTGGCGCCCTCGTCCTGACCGGCCTTGATATAGCCCTCCACCCGGACCCGCTGCCTCTCGGCCACCAGGGGTCCGACCTCGGTGGCCATGTCGAGAGGATCGCCCACCTTCATCGCCTTCACCCTCTCGACCAGCGCGTCGACAACCTCGTCGTAGCGATCGCGAGGCGCCAGGACCCGGGTCAGCGCGATACACGCCTCTCCGTTGTTCATGATGGCGTTGGGGAGCATGGAGGAAAGGGCATCTTCCAGGTTCACGTCGTCAAGGAGGACGGCAGCCGACTTGCCCCCCAGCTCCAGAGTGCAGCGCTTGAGATGCTCGCCGCAGATGGAGGCGATCTTGCGCCCGGCCACGCTGGAACCGGTGAAGGAGATCTTGTCGATGCCCGGGTGGCGGACAAGATGCTCGCCCACCTCACGATCTGCGGGCAGCACGCTCAGCACGCCCTTGGGGAGTCCAGCCTCGGCAAAGACTTCGGCAAGCCGGTTGGCATCGAGGGGAGTCTCGGGGGCCGGCTTCAAGACCACCGTGCAACCGGCGACAAAAGCGGGCGCCAGCTTGCCGCACGCCAGCAGCAACGGCACGTTCCACGGTGTTATCGCGCCCACCACCCCGACAGGCTCCTTGGTCACCAGCACCTGGCTGAGCAAGCCCTGGCGCACCTCGTCGAAGGGGAAGGTGGCAGCCAGATCGGCGAAGTAGGAGAGGATCATGGTGGGAGCCAGCGCCTGGCCGAGCATCCCCCAGGCCACCGGCGCACCCATCTCCGAGCTGATCAACTCGGCCCACGATTGGGTGTCCGCGGCAATGGCATTGGCCGCCTTGCGCACGATCTCCGCCCGCTCCAGGGGGGTCATCCGGGGCCAGGGCCCGTGGTCGAATGCGTCGCGAGCGGCAGCCACCGCCCGGTCCACGTCGGCGGTCACCGGATCGGGAACCCGGCCGATCACCTCCTCTGTGAAGGGGGAGACCACCTCCAAGGTGGAGGTCCCCGACGGGGCGACCCACTCGCCACCGATGAAAAGACGGTCGTACTCGGTGATGGCCATTCGGCACTCCCCTCTACTTGCGTAGAACGCGTTCTTGTGAGCCTCTGCTCATGGTACCCCAGCCCATCGGGACCGCAAAAGCCGGGGTGCCGAGCAGCCCTTGGGAAAAGGGAGTCGCCCGTCCACCCGCACCGTGCCCGCTCAAAGGAGGACGCACGTCAAAGCGGGCTCTGGCGGGCCACAAGCTGCTGGAAACCTACCGGAGCGAAGCGATGGATCCCCCAGCCGACCCACGACTCCCATCCCACCGGCACGACAGCCCGATTGCGCTCTATCGCAGCGATGATCGCCCGAGCGACCCGCTCGGGCGGGTGCCCCCGGGAAAAGAGCTTGTCCACCTTGGTGCGCTCGCGCTCCTCGGCCTGCTTCCCCAGGTACCGGGTGGACCGGATGATCGGGGTGTTGATGATCCCCGGACAGATCGCCGAAACGCCCACTCCCTGGCGGCGCCAGTCCGCCCGCACGCTGAGGGAGAACGCGAGTACCGCCGCCTTGGTGCACACGTATCCGGGTTCGGTGGCCCTCGGCGTGTACCCGAGCCCCGACGAGAGATTAACCACCTGCCCGGTCCCCGCCTCGAGCATGGCCGGTACGAAGGCCCGGCAGCACGACAGCACCCCGTCGAGGTTGACCGACCGGATCCACTCCCAGTCCTCCGCCGACATGGAGAGAAAGGGCCCACTCATTCCCACCCCGGCGTTGTTGACGAGGATGGTCAACGTCCCCAACTCACTATGGACCTCTCCGGCGAGCTTGTCCACCGCCGCCGGGTCACGCACGTCACACTGGACGGCGTGCCCTCCCCGACGGACAACCGTGAAGCCGGAGCTGTCGGCTGCAGCCGCACACTCGGAGGCAGTTCGATCGGCCGCCTCCCCGTCCAAGTCGACCGCCACCACGGTGGCACCGCGTTCGGCCAGGGCGAGCGCGGTCGCCCGGCCGATACCGCTTCCCGCACCGGTCACCAGAGCCAGGGACCCCGACAGTGCAACCTTGGTCGACATAGGGCGCATGCTACCGGTAGTAACCGGTAATGTCCATCACCGGATCGGGGCCAGTCAGCCCGGAGCGGCCGGTCAACCCGGAGGGGCAGGTGAACCCTGAGCGGCCGGTCAACCCGGAGGGGCAGGGGAACGCGTGGCGAGAACCGGGTACACACACACAGGCCCGTGGACCTCGATCGCGACATTGCTGCCCACCGGGTACCTCCCGTGCCCAGCTAGGCGGGCGACGACTTGATCGGGGGCACCGCCCACCGACAGAGAAACCCTCTGGTGCGGGCCGAAGAACTCGTTCCCCACCACCCGCGCGCTGATGGCGCCCGGTGAACCGTTGCCGGCCAGAACTATCTGCTCCGGCCGGATCATCACCGAAACCGGGCCCACCAGCTTATATTCTTCAACGATAGGTAGTTTGCCGAGAGCACATTCGACACTTCCGGTCGCCGCGATGCCACTCAGTACCACCGCGTCGCCCACGAATCGTGCCACCTCCAGGTCCACCGGACGCCGGTAGACCGTCTCGGGTGCCGCGGTCTGGACCAGCCTGCCGGAACGAAGCACGGCCACCTCCCGCCCCATCGACATCGCCTCGGCCTGGTCGTGGGTGACAAGCAGGCCGGTGGTCCCGGTCGCCTCCAGGGCGGCCGAAACCGCGGCGCGGGTCTCCGACCGCAATCCGGCGTCCAATCCGGAAAAAGGTTCGTCCAGCACGATGAGGGAGGGCCGCGGCGCCAGGGCGCGAGCGAGGGCGACCCGTCGCTGCTCGCCGCCGGAGAGCTGGTGAGGTCGCCGTGAAGCGAATCCGGAGCCCAGCCCGACCAATTCTAGCGCCTCGTCGATGCGCGAGCCCGACCTGCGTACGGCGCGCTCCAGCCCGAAACCGACATTGCCTCCTACCGAGATATGGGGGAAAAGGGCACCCTCTTGGGCTACATAGCCGATGCCACGCTTTTCAGGAGGAACGAAGACGGGACGAGAAGCGCCGGCCGGCGAGGCGTCGGCCACGCAGGACGTCCCGACAGTTACCCGTCCCGCGTCCGGTTCCTCGAATCCTGCGATCACCCGCAGAAGAGTGGTCTTGCCGCTCCCCGAGGCCCCCAAGATGGCGGTCAGCGTGCCGGCCGGGACCGATAGGTCGATGCCGGTGAGCACCGGCCGGGAACCGTAGTACTTGTGGATCCCCGCGCAGGTGAGGTCGGCGGTCACCGGAGCACCCCGGGGTAGGACTTCCTATCCGTCGACAACTTATCCGTCATCCTGCCTCCAGCGTGCGGGCGACAGGTCTTATCTGTCAGCGACATTTCAGTCATCCTGCCTCCAGCGTGCGCACCCGGCCGAAGCGGCTCATCAGGACGTAGGTCGCGATCAGAGCCAGACCGATCAGGACGGCCGCGTAGGGAGCGGCTGCGGCAAAGGCCACCGTTGAGCTGTTGGACCAGAACTGGGTGGACAGGGTGTACATCCCCGGCGGGAGCAGTACCTGGGTGGTGGACAGGTCGCCGATGACGAAGGCGAAGATGAGGACCGCTGCTGCCCCGATTCCGGGGCGGGCGACCGGCAGGGTCACCCGCCACAGGGAGGACAGCCGGCCGGCGCCCAGTGAGCGAGCACAGTCCTCCATGCCCGGTTCGATCTGCCCCAGGGTGGCACGCAGGGCCACCACGCCCAAGGGAACGAACAGGATGGCATAGGCCACCACCAGAAGGAACACTGACTCGTAGAGAGGGCGTGCCCAGTGCGCGGCAGCATATCCCAACGCGATAGCACCGACCAGGTCGGGAAGTGCATAGGAAAGGTAGGAGCCCCGCTCCAGCAGGGTGACCAGCTTTCCCCGGTGGGAGGTCACCGCGACGGCGATGGGCAGCGCCAGTACAAGACCAACTGCGGCGGACGCGATCGCCAGGCCGACCGAGGTGGCCGTGGAAGGCACCAGGTAGCGGGTCCCTGCTGCCGCTGCTGCGAGCCCCTGGTGGGAGGAACGGGTGAACCAGTAGACCAGGGTGCCGAGTGGAACTCCCAGGGAAGCAGCTACCACCACCCCCATCCCGGCGAGCACCCCGGGTGCAGAGCCTCCCAGCGGGTAGAGGGACGGAGGGCGCCGGGCGCCCTGGCTCACCCGGGTGTACTGGGCACCGCCCCGCAGCTTCCACTCGCCACCCAGCATGGCGATGCACAGCACGATCGACACCATCGACAGCACCGCCGCTCCCGACACCGAGATTCCGGTGAGGTACTGCGCGTAGACGTCGGTCGAGAAGGTCTGGAACTTCACCGCGGCGAAGGCATCGAACTCGACCAGCGCGTCGAGGCCGACCAGCAGCATCCCCCCCAGAAGGGCGGGCTTGACCTGGGGGAGTACCACCCTCCGGAATACCCGCCCGGGCGAACATCCCAGCGAGCGGGCGGACTCCTCCAGGGCGGGGTCCAATCCCCGCAGAGAAGCCGACACCATGAGGAAGACCAGCGGGAAGTAGGTGCACGAGGTGATCACCACCGCACCGGCCAGGCCGTTGAACGCCGAGCTCACCGTCACCCACGCATAGCTGGTGACAAAAGGGGGGACGGTGAGCGGTGCCACCATCGCCATCCTCCACCCGCGCCGGCCGGGGAGATCGGTCCGCTCCACCCACCAGGCGGTACCCAGCCCCACCGCGCCACAGATCAGTGTCACCAGGACGCATACCGCCAAGGTATGCAGGATGAGGGTGCCCATCCCTGCCTGCCTAATGTCGTGGAAAGCAGCGTGCCATCCCCCGCCCACAGCCTGGCTCACTGCAACCAGAATGGGAAGGACGATCACCGCCTCTGCCACCAGGCAGGCGATCAGAAGCCCGCGAGGAAACCGCGACCGAGCCGGTCGGGGGTTGGGCAATCCACGATCGCCAACGCGCGAGGCAGTCCGCCTAGCCGCCACCGGGCTCTCCCCCTTCGTGTCCCTCTCCTCCAAACGCTTTGGCCACCGAGGACAGTTCGACCTGCGCTCCCACACCGGGAGCCTGAACCGCGAGAATGCCGTCACCCAGCCCGAAGACCATGGTCACCCTGCCCAGCCCGGCACCTGGAGGGACCCAGCTCACCTGGTTGAGCCTCCCGGCAGGATCGAGCACCACCTCCATAGTGGCGGAACCGGCGGAAACCGGGGTCGCCGGCGGCAGCCACGGATTGGGCGGCGCGGTCGAAACAGTGGTGGTGGTCCCCGCAAGCGGGACCAGGTTGGCCAGCACCGCGGCGAGGACCCGTCCCCCGGCGCCGGTGAGCCCGGTCGCAGCCGCGGTAAGGCTCAGCGACACCGCATAGCCCGTTCCTCCCCCTGGCACCGGCGTTCCCGGGCTTGCCACCGTCGCTCCCCCGGCCAGTTCCTCCAATGCCAGACGCGGATCGGCATTGAGCACCTGGGCGAAGAACGCCCGCACCTCCTCCTGGTATTTCTTATCGCGCACAGATGAAAAGGGGGCGTCCACCCAGTTGCGCCCCGCCGGCAGCATCCGGGCCTGGTCGGCCGGCAAGCGAACGTAGACCCCGGAGGGAACGAAAAGTAGCTGGTAGCTCCGGCCCTGGGAGTGGCCCGGGGCGACTGAAAGCTGGCCCTGCTCACCGGTCACGCCGAAAGTCCCGCTCCCCGACATAGGAGTGCAGGCGGCCCCCAGGAATACTGCCTCGGAGAACGTCTCGGTCACCGACACCCGGTCCCTCAGTGCGTTACGGGCGGCTGTCGCGACCAGTCTGGCGGCACCGGGAGATCCGTCATGGGGCGATGCAATCGGCGGAACCGGCGTACAGGGAGCGAGAGAAGCTGCCGGCGATCCGCACCCGGCAAGCATGGTGGCGGCCACCATCATGGCGGCTGGAACGACTAGGAGCCACCCCCCGGTTCGGATTCTCACAGCACCTTCGACGCTAGCGAACGACCGAATGCACCGACATCCGCAATTCCACGCAACAAGCGGGCTCCGCCGGGCAGAAAAGTGTTCAGGCTCCGGTGATTCCACGCCAGTAGTCGGTTAACGCGAGTGGGACCTCAGGCTGCGAGAGGTTGCCGGGTGTCCTCCCGTACAGTCGGCGCCCCCCCTTTCTTGACAGCCAGGAAGATCACCAGCGCCGCGGCCAGGTAGCTGGCGTACACCGCCATCTGCAGGACGGTGGGACGCTCCGCATAACCGAGGAAGCTGTGGAAAATATCGCCCAGCGTGGAATTCTCCCGGAGGAGCCCCGCGGTGTTCCAGAGGGGGTGGGAGAGGAACCCGATCCAGCCGAGTTGCTGCATGTTCTCCACCGCATCGCCGAGAAGCCCTGCTGCGAAAACCATCAACACCGCCCCCACCACGTTGAAGAACTTGCCGAGGTCGAGCCTCTTGCCCGCCTTGAAGATGGCGAGAGCGATCCCCGCGGCGACCAGCAGGCCCCCGACCCCCCCCACCATCGGAAACCGGGTCGACTGGGCGAAAAGGATCGCCAGGGTGAAGACCGCCGTCTCCAGCCCTTCCCTTCCCACTGCCTGGAACGCGAGAAACGAGAGGGCGAAACGCGCTCGGCCGTCCAGCACCGCCTCCGCCCGCGCCGCCAGCTCTGCCGACATCGTCCGGGCGTGGGAGCGCATCCAAAAGGTCATATAGGTGAGCACGGCGGTTGCCAGCAGGTAGGTGACTGTTTCGAAGATGGTCTGCTGGCGGGAACCGGCGTAGGTCTTGATGGTGAGGTAGGCCGCCACCCCGCCTCCGGCAGCCAGCAATACCGCGGACCCTACCCCGATGGCGATGTCACGGAACAGGTCCCTCCTCCCGATCTTGTCCAGGTAGGCGAGGAGGATGGCCACGACCAGCGACGCCTCGATCCCCTCGCGGAGGAAGATCACGAAGGTGGCGACCATCGTTGATTAGGTTAGGCTCACCTAAGATAATTCGTCAAGTCCTCTTTGCCCCTGGGATACCATGAGGTTGTGACTTCTCCGACGGCTGAAGCCGCCAGTCCCCTTCTGGCGTACTGATGGCCCCCCCGCCAAGTGATCCTCCCGAATTCCACCCCCCGGTCGAGGAGTACCTGGAAGCCATCCACACCCTCGCCGAGGAGGGCACCGAAGTGATCCAAGCCCGTATCGCCGAGCGGATCGGCCGGTCCGCCCCGTCGGTGTCGGAGATGCTGGGGCGGCTCGAAGACGACGGTTACATCGAACGCCACGGGCGCCGCCTCACCCTCACCCCGGAGGGTGAAGCCATCGCCCACCGGGTCGTGCGCAAGCACCGTCTGGCCGAGCGGCTTCTGGTGGACGTGATCGGGCTGGAATGGCACAAGGCCCACATGGAGGCCGGTCGCTGGGAGCACGTCATCTCCGACGAGGTGGAGGCTCGCCTGGTCACCCTGCTGGGCAATCCCTCGACCTGCCCCCACGGCAACCCCATCCCCGGGGGGCCCGACCAGGACGCGCGCACCGTGGTCCGGCTCTCCGACGTAACTCCTGGTGCGATGGTCAAGCTGGTCCGGGTCACCGAGGAAGTGGAAATCGACACCGCGGCACTCTCCCATCTCGGCGAGCACGGGTTCATCACCGGAGCGGTTGCCGAAGTGGTGTCCCGGTCCCCGGGAGGACAGGTGGTACTCCAGGTTGGGGACGGGCCGGTGGAGCTATCCCCCAAGCTCAGCCCAAGTCTCTACGTCACCGTCGAGACTCCCGCCGTCCCGGCCGCATAGACCGCGGCAACGTCCGGCTCGAGACTCCCGCCGTCCCCGCGGCGTGGTTATCGGCAGGAGTTCGCTCGCCGCGGGCTACTTTCCGCGGCCCGACCAGCCCGAGGTGGCTCTCAGGGAAGCGGCGCGCTGGTGAAGGGATTGGGCACCGCAGAACCGTACTTTCCGATGTCGGCTGCCGACCAGCCGTTGTGCTCCCAGAACGGGCAGACCGATCCCTTCATATTGGTGGCCACGAACGGGCCTCCGATGTCGAAGTCGACGTAGCTTCCCCCCAGCCTGGTCAGGCGCGGCCAGGTGAACCCCCCTCCACTCGGATTACCGGTAGCCGCGAAGCGGGCCCAGGCGTGCATCATTGCATCGGAAAGCCGCTGCTGGGCGGGGGTGAAAGAAATGGGGCCGCTGGACTCCACCGGGCCGCCGAACACGTAGGGAAGCTCGGAGGAGTGAAAGGCACCCGAGAGCTGGCCCGGCGTGGCCAGCACGAAGGGGTTGTCTTGCACGGAGAATTCGTACTCGTACACCGGTTGGTAGCGGGCAGCTCCCGCCGCCGACTCCACTGCCGGACAGGCGAGGAAACCGTCACCCAGCGCCTCGCCGAAAGCGGCGACCGGGTTGGGATATGCTGACAAGGGATAGTTCTCCTGCACTCCCGGCCCCACCTTCGGACCGAAGTAGGTGTTGACCTCGTCGGCCCATTGCCCGGGCAACAACGTCCGTTTCTGCGCGGTGTAAGCGAGGAAAGCGAACAGGCGTCCCTCGTCCTGGTTGGCGCCGACGATCACCGGCAAGTGCTTGAAGTCCCCGTGATCGAAGGCTTCGACGGTGTTGGCAGGCAGCACCACCCCGTCCGCGGTGGGGAACCAACTCACAGTTCGATCGAAGACGAAAGTCGGATCGGGAGGCATGGTGGTGAGGATCTGGTTGATCGGCTTGGTGTCCAGGCATGCCAGCGGTTGGTCGGAATTGGCGCAGCCGAGCGCGGAGGCGTACCGGGCACCCTGGGCCTCCGCCTGGGCAAGCGAGGGGGCAGGCAGGTTGCAGGGGCCGCTCTCGGTGATCCCCTTTTCGAAAAGCCCGTCGGAGAGCGGGGAGGCGAACTGGGCACACACGCTGATCCCCCCCGCCGACTCACCGAAGATGGTGACGTTGTTGGGGTCCCCACCGAACCGGGCTATGTTGGCCTGCACCCATTTGAGGGCGGCTTGCTGATCCTCCAACCCGACGTCGCCGGTGGAATGGTGCGGGTCCAGTCCGGCGAGCTGGGGCAGGGCGAGGAACCCGAGTGGACCCAGGCGGTAATTGATCGATACCGCGATCACTCCCGTCTTGGCCACCATGGTGGTCGGATCGTCGTCCATGCCCGAACCCACGGTGAAGCCGCCTCCATGGATCCACACCATGACCGGAAGCGCCCGGGTGGGAGCGGGGTCGGGGGTGAAGACGTTCAGGAAAAGGCAGTCCTCGTTCCCGGTTATCAGATTGACGATGGGGAGGATCTGCGGGCACTGGTTACCAGGCTTGGTGGCATCCAGGGTGGCGGTCCACGACACGACGGGTTGAGGCGAGCGGAAGCGCAATAAGCCCACCGGCGGGGCAGCGTAGGGGACCCCCAGGAAGCGCCGGACGTCGCCTTGGAGCATCCCGTGCACCGGCCCGGATAGCGTTCTGATGGTGAGCGGATCCCCACCCACCTCGTACGACGCCGGGTGGAGCACCATCGGCCTCGGGAGGGGAGCGGTGCCGGATGTGGCCGATGGCGCAGCTTGTGCAGAGCAGGAAGCAATGGCGGCGCCGACGACCAGCCCGGCTGCGACCGCCATCCATCCCCGGCCATGTGTCCCATTCACTGCGATCGGTCCCCTCTCCTGCGATAGCCTCCTGATCGGGTCGAGCGTAGCCGCCTCCTGGAACGTGTTCCATTGCTGAGCGCCAAGGTTCTCACCGTCTCGACCCGCTCGGCCGCGGGAGAGAGAGAAGACCTGTCGGGGCCGGCCCTGGCCTCCCGACTCGCAGAGGCCGGCTTTACCGTGGCCGAGGTTCGAGTGGTCGCCGACGGGAGAGAGGCGGTGGCCGGGGCGCTTTCCGAGATGTGCGGGAACTTCACCGGGCTGGTGGTCACCACCGGGGGAACCGGCTTCGCCCCCACCGACCTGACCCCGGAGGGCACCCGGGCGGTTCTCGAACGAGAGGCCCCCGGTCTGGCCGAGGCGGCCCGGTCGATCGACCCACGCGGCCGGCTGTCGCGGGGAGTGGCGGGGACACTGGGAGGTGCCCTGGTCCTCAACCTCCCCGGATCACCGGGAGGGGCGGTGGACGGATTGGACGCGGTGCTCGACGTGCTTCCCCATGCCCTGGCGCTCCTGGGCGGGGACTCCGGGGGGCACTGACACGAAGATTCGGCATCTTCCCTGGTCACGGCGAGCCCGCTCCGGCGGGGTCTGGGCTGCTGACCGGGAAGGACAAAGAACGGCGTACCCCAACTCTCTATAATCTCTCCTATATTAATCAGACTTATACAGTTGGAGCGGTGGTGAAGACTTTTGCCTGGCCGGAGGTGGGGTCGTTTCTCGATCGCGACGCAGAGCGCTCTCGCCTCGATCAATGGTGGGAATCCCGGGATCGCCAACCCATCAACGTGTACGGAAGGCGGCGCGTCGGTAAGTCCTGGCTGTTGAGGCGAGTGGCGCACGGCAAGCCGTCCATCTTCCTAGTGGCGCGGCGTTCGGCGCCAGGACGGCAGCTCAGCGAATTCGCCGTACAACTTGAGCAGGTCCTCGGTGTGCGCCCTGAGATCTCAGACGTCCCGTCCCTTTTCCGGGTTCTACTGCGCGCGGGGCGAACGCAGAAGATCCTCGCAATCATCGACGAATTCCCCTACCTCCTGCCACGCGGCGAAGTAGCTTCCGATCGTCTCCTGAGCGGCATCGCTGCGGTACTCGAGGAGGAACTCGGGAGTTCGCAGTTGAAGCTCATCGTATGCGGGTCCACCGTGTCCGTGATGGAGTCCCTCCAGAGCGAGCGAAACCCCCTCCATGGGCGGTTTACTCCCATGAGCGTCCGCCCGCTCTCGTTCGCGCATGCAAGGCTTTTCATGAACGGGCTCACGGCAGTGGAGAGCTTCGAACGATTCGCTATCGCCGGCGGAATGCCGCGGTACTTGTCGCTGCTCGGGAACGGCAGCTTGAGGAGGGCGATCTCCAAGGAGATCCTCGATCAGAACGCACCGTTGTTCAACGAGGTTCGTACCGCGCTCGCCCAAGAGCTTGCACAGTCCGGACAGCACTTCTCGATCCTCGAACAGCTTGCAACAGGTGACAAGTTGACCAGCGAGATCGCCGATCAACTTCGAGCGAAGCCGGCAGATCTGACCAGCTACCTCGATATCCTCTCCCGGCTCGGCCTTGTCGAACGAAAGCTGCCGCTCGGCGCACCGTCCAACTCCCGGGTCGGCCATTGGCACCTAACGGATCCCTTTTTCGCATTCTGGTTTCGATTCGTCTTCCCGTTTCAAGACGATGTGGAGAGTGGGCTGGGTGCAGGAGATCTATTCGACACCGAAGTCGCACCTGCCGTAACCGGACACGTTTCTCATGCATTCGAGGAGTGGAGCCGCGAATGGACTCGCCGGAATTTCGGCCAGAATGCCACAACCGTCTCGTCGTGGTGGGGAAATGCCGTGAACGAATTCCGTCGTACCGGCGAGCGCACCAGTGAAGAAATCGACATCGTTGGCATGAGAAGGTCTGAGGTCACTCTGATCGGCGAAGCAAAATGGACCAACAAGCCGATGTCTGCCCATGTCGTCGATGCGCTCGAACGCTTCAAGGTCCCCGCTCTTCGCCAGGCGGGACTTCGCATCTCGCCCGAAGTGACGACCCTTCTTCTTTCGAAGTCCGGCTACTCACCCGGACTACGGAAGCGCGCCGCGAGCGATCCCAAGCTGATTCTGGTGGACGTGCTTGCCGAGTTGGATCGAGCACCTGGCTGAGTGCACTGCTCATCCCCCCGATACCGGGGGGACCACCGCCACCTCATCGCCAGGGCCCACCGGCGTACCCGGCGATGCCGGCTCCCCGTTGACCCACACCGCCGACGATGCCAGCACCGAGGTGAGCGCGTCCCCGAAGAGCGCGCCGGCTTCCCTGCGCACCTCTTCCACGGTGGTTCCCTGTATCTCGACACGACTGGTGCCGGCGGCAGTCCGTGCCGGGCCGAACAAGAGGAGGGTAGCCATCGCTCAGCCCCCGATCATCGACATGGTGCGCCGGGGTCGGGTGAAGTCGGGTTCGCCGATGCCGTGCCCCGCCCGCTTGCGCCATACCGCCCGGCGTAGAGCAGTCTCTATGGCACCATCGCCAACCTGGTCCCCTCGAAGTATATCTCGTACCGATATCTCTTCGTGAGCAAAAAGGCAGTTGCGCACGTTCCCGTCGGCAGTCAACCGCAACCGGTCGCAACTCCCGCAGAAAGGCTGGGTCACCGAGGCGATCACCCCCACCTCGCCCGCCCCGTCCCGGTAGCGGTAGCGAACTGCCGGACCGCCTTCCTGATCGGGCACCGGCTCCAGCGGCCACCGGCTCCCTATCCGCTCCACCACCTCACCGGCAGCCACCACAAGGGAGCGGTCCCAGGTGCCGGAGGCGTCCAGCGGCATGAACTCGATGAATCGCACCGTCCGGCCTGTCTCCCGGCCGAAGGCTGCGAAGGCTTCCACCTCGCCATCGTTGATCCCGGCCACCAGTACCACGTTGACCTTGACCGGTGTGAGGCCGGCCACCTCTGCAGCATCCATCGCGGCCAGCACGGTCGCCAGGTGGCCACCACGGCGGATCCGGGCGAACTGCTCCGGATCCAGGGAGTCACAGCTCACGTTCACACGGTTCAACCCGGCATCACGGAGCTCAGCAGCCCGGGCGGCCAGAAACATCCCGTTGGTGGTGGCGGCGATGTCCTCGAAACCGACGCCGGACAGGTAACCGACCAGGCGGTGGAGGTGCTGCCGGAGCAGGGGCTCCCCCCCGGAAAGGCGCACGGTGGTCACTCCCAGCCGGTGCGCCGCCGCGGCCACCCGGGTGATCTCCTCGTAGCTGAGCACCTCCTGGCGCGGAAGGAAGACCACCCCTTCCTCTGGCATGCAATAGGTGCAGCGAAGATTGCACCTATCGGTCACCGATATACGAAGGTCGCGGTGGATCCGGCCGAAGGCGTCCACCAGCGGGCCGGTCGTCGGCATGGTCGCGTCGGCAACGCCGTTACCGTCGGGCGATCCGAGCGTCTCGGCGCGGGTGCGGATACGCACCGGTTGGGCTTCCCTCACCACCGGACACGCTCCTCGCGGGAGCGAAGAACATGGGCTTCCCTCACCACCGGACACGCTCCTCGGCCAAACGGTCGGGGCTGGTGATCATCACCCGCACCTGCTCGCCTTCGGCGATACCGGGTCCCTCGTCGAGGATCGCCAAGCCGTCGGCGCGGGCCATCGATCCGATCTGGTGGGAACCCTGGCCGGCGACCGGGACGGCGACCCACCCATCGACGTCGCGGCTGAGGGCTACCCGGAGGAAGAACACCTTGCCGTCGTCCCTCCGCTTCAACGGCACTGCGGCACGGGCTGTCACCACCGGACGGTCGACCCGGTGGAGCCCTGCCATAGTGAGGAGCGCGGGCCGCACCAGCAACTCGAAGCTCACCGCCGCCGAGACCGGGTTTCCTGGAAGGCCGAAAGCCGGAACGTTGGTACTGGTGCCTACAAGCCCCGCCCCCTCCCCGCCCAGCATCGCGAAAGCAAAAGGCTTCGCCGGGCGGATGGCGATGCTGAGCGAGCGGCCGGTACCACCCCCCAACTTCTCCAGCACTACCCGCACCAGGTCGACGTCCCCCACACTCACCCCACCTGAGAGCACCAATGCGTCGATCTGATCCCGGGCGGTTTCCACGATCGAGGTGATCGTCTCCTCGTCGTCGCGCGCGTGGCCCAGGTCAACCGGTACGCACCCCGCTTCGGCGACCATCGCTCGCAGCATTGGCCGATTCGAATCGTAAATCTGGCCGATTCCGAGCGATTGGCCGGGGTCGACGAGCTCATCGCCGGTGGAGATCACCCCGACTCGCGGGCGCGGCACGACGTACACCTCCGAACAACCGGCGCTGACCAGGGCGGCCAATTGGGTGGCTCCAATGGTGGTCCCCGCTGCGACGACCACCGCTCCGCAGGCGATGTCTTCACCGGCCACCCTGATATTCTCGCCCAGCGATACGGAAGAGTCGATTACCACCATGTCGCCATCGGTGCGGGTCTTCTCGACCATGCACACCGCGTCGGCACCGGAGGGCACCGGCGCTCCGGTCATGATCCGGATCGCCTCGCCGGAGGCCATTCGCCCCGGGTCGCCGGATCCGGCCAGAACGATGCCCACCACCCGGAGGGTTGCCGGCACACGGGCCACGTCGGCGGAACGCAGGGCATACCCATCCATCGCCGAATTGGGAAAGGGGGGCACCGCCACTCGTGCCACCCCGTCGGCCGCCAGCGTGCAC
>JAKAWH010000047.1 GCA_021817065.1 Actinomycetes bacterium | reverse complement strand
GCCGGGTCAGATCCCGATGCGCTGAGCGAGCAGCTCCCGGTGGTAGGTGGGATCGCCCAGGAACAGTTCCGACGACTTCGCCCTCTTGAAGTAGAGGTGGGCGTCGTGCTCCCAGGTGAAACCGATGCCGCCGTGGATCTGGATGTTCTCGGCGGCTGCGTGGAAATAGGCATCCGAGCAGTACGCCTTGGCGAGGCTGGAAACCACCGGCAGCTCGTCGGAATCCTCGGCTGCCGCCCATCCCGCGTAGTAGGCGGCGGACTTGGCCGACTCCACCTCCAGCAGCATGTCGGCACACTTGTGCTTGATCGCCTGAAAGCTGCCGATGGGCCGGCCGAACTGGATGCGCTCTTTGGCATACTGCACGCTCATCTCCAGGCAGCGCTGGGCGCCGCCGACCTGCTCGGCCGCAAGGGCGACCGCGGCCAGATCGAGGGTCTTGGAAAGCGCCGCCGAGCCGCCGCCCTCGGTGCCGATCAGGCGGGCCGGTGTGGAATCGAATTCGATGCGCGCCTGCTTGCGGCACTGGTCCATGGTTACCAGCTGGGTGCGAGTGATGCCGCTCGCCCCGCCGTCGACTGCGAAGAGGCTGATCCCCCCGGCGGTCCGCGCTGCCACGACCAGCAGGTTGGCGATGTGGCCGTCGATGACGAAGTTCTTGTGGCCGCTCAGGGTGAACTCCGACCCTGTGCCGGTGGCGGACAGGGTTATCCCTTCCTCGTCCCACCTCCCACTGTCCTCGGTGACCGCGAGGGTGGCGATGGTCTCCCCCGACGCGATCCCGGGGAGGAGGTCCTTCTTGGCCGCGTCGTCTCCCGACGAGAGAAGGGCATTGGCGCCGAGCGCTACCGAGGAGAAGTAGGGAGCGCAGAGGAGAGATCTACCCATTTCCTCGAAGACCACGATCAGCTCCACGTACCCGAAGCCGGCACCACCGAGATCCTCGGGAATGGCCATGGCCTGGAGGCCTAGCTGGTCCGCCATCTGCGACCAGACCGCCGGGTCGTATCCCTCGCTGGTCTCCATCAACCGGCGCACCTCGGTCATCGGAGACTTGTCCTCCAAGAAACGGCGGACGGAGCTCCGCAGCTCCTCCTGCTCCTCACTGAATGCGAAGTTCACGGCCGGGTCTTCCCCTTTCGGGTCTCAGCCCCGCCCGCCCGGGTCCCACCCGGGATAGGCATAGGGCTCGTCTGCTGGGCGGTACCAGTTCTACTAGACCGAACAGTCAAGATGCACCTCCAGAGAAATGCACCGCCCCCCCTGCATATCGTTCCAGGGTGACCACCCGGGCCTCCGGACACGCCTCCCGCATCCGCTCGACCGCTTCGGGGTGGCAGCTCAGCATGATCACCTGCCGCTGCTGAGACACACCGGCAATCATCCGAGCAATCGCGCCGGCTCGCTCCGGGTCGAAACTCACCAGCACCTCGTCCATGACAAATGGTAGGGAGGCACCTCGACGGGCGAACTCCTCAGCCAATCCCACCCGGACGCAGAGGTAGAGCTGCTGGGCAGCACCAGTGCTGAGGTCGGCCACGTCCACCATGGTCGAGCTCGCATTGCACACCGCCAACTCCTGCTCCCCTGCCCGGAGAGAGGTGTACGCCCCGGCGGTGGCCGCCGAGAAAAGCTCCCCGGCTCGAGCCACCACTGCGGGCTGGTGCTTGGCCTCGAATCGGCCCACCGTTTCTTCGACCAGAGCTTCAGCCAGCGCGATCTCCTGCCACCGGGCGAATGCCTCACCGATCCGGGCGTGCAAGGCTTGGGCCTCGATCTCCAGCGACGAGATGTCCGAGGATTCCTCCACCGATCGGCGCTCGCGGGCAGTGGAATTGCGGGCTTCCAGCGCATCGTCCCGCTCCGCCTTGAGAAGCTCGGTCTCAATCACCAGACGGTCCCGCTCCGCCTCCCACCCGGTACGGTCCCCCATCCGGACCTCGTCGAGAAGGCGTTCCGCCTCGGGGCCGGTCCCGATGCGCTTCTCGATGCGCACCATGGCATTCCTCTCCAACGTCGCCAGCTCCTCCTGGCGCCGCAATCGCTTGAGCGCGTCGCGCAACGCGGCCTCGGTCGTCACCCCCGCTGTAGCCAGCAAAGTCGAGAGCGCCTCCACCAGCTCGTCACGACGGGCGGACGCTTCAGCCAAGTCCTTCTCGGCCCCGGATATGGCCACCGCCAGGCGCTCCCGATCCAGCCTGGCCTTGGCATCCGCGTCCACCCTCTCGCGCAATGAGGTCAACACTCCCCGGAGGGAATCCGTCGACGGATCGAACGCGACACCCGCTCCGGAGAACACCCGCTCGACTGCAGATAGGTATTCCCCCACCTGCCGTTCCAGGTCCTCCTGCTTGCCCTCCGAACGTCGCAAGACCTCCAGGGCATCGCGTGCCCTTCCCACCGCATCGAACACATCCTCGACCACTTCGGGCGAGCCCCCTTCGGGCAACCCGTGGCCAGCGCGCCAGCGGTCCCAGTCGGCAGCCAGCCGGTCCTGCTCACCGGCTGCCCTCGCCAGCCGCTCCGCGGCTTCTTCCCTCCGTCTCCCGATGTCACTGACAAGCTCCCGCGCGCCGTCCGCCTCTTTCTTCAACGAGAGCATGGTGCGGCCCACCCGGCGCGCCTCCTCCCCTCGCGCCAAGACTTCTTCGACGTCGTCGGCGGTGGGAACCTCTCGGAGACCCAGCGAGCCAGCGAGGGAGGCAATCTCCGATTTGATCGTCCCACGGCGATCGAGGTGCTCCTGGTAGGCGCGCCGTGCTCGTTCCACCGGGCTATCGCCGGCAGGATCGCCGGGGGGGCCGGCCGAAAGGCGCGCCGCGGCTACCGCCAGCACCGCCGCGGCGACACCGAGTACGACCGCCGCTGCCCAGGTGTGAAGGGCCACCTCGGCCACCGCGACCAGTGCCAGCAGGGCCGCAATGGCCACCAACATCCGGGGAACCCCCCCGGGGGCTGAACGCCGCCCCGCAGCTTCGGCCGCTTGACGGTCCTCCCAGGTGGCTTGGGTCGCCTGAACCTTGGCTTCCACCGCGGCCAGGTCGGCCAGGCGCGCCCGGAGTTGCCGGGCAAGCCGATCCCGGTTGTCAAGCTCATCTGATCCCCGGATATCGCCTTCCTCTTCAGTGAACTCGGCGAGCTCTCGCTCCCGCGCGTCGAGCGCGGCGGTCGCCCCCGACCATTCGCGGCCGATCTGGTCCAGCTCCCGGCGGCTTTCCTCGACATCGCGCGCGGCGTCCCCCATGCGCCCCGCCCACTCCCGCACCGCCTCCCGAGCTGGAATCGACCGGTCGAAGTCCGCGACCCGAGACATGTCCCATCCGGGACCCAACTCGATCAACAGCTGGTCCACTGCCGAGCGGGCTGCCAAAGCAGCACGACGCGCCTCGGCCACCTGTTCGAGCTGAAGCTCGTACCCGGACAGATCGCCGTGGGCGCGGAACACTTCCGCGGCCACGCTCGCCATGCGATCATCGACCACCACCCGGCCATGCCGATCGGAAAGGCGCTCCAGCTCCTTCCGGTTCTCCTCGAAAGTTGCAGTCGCCGCGCTGATACCGGTCACCAGCTCGTTCAAGGTGCCTTCGCAATCCTCGGTCACTCCGGCGGGAACATCAAGATCCGCCACCTGTGAGCGAGCGCCGGCGATCTCAGCCCAGTCCTCCCAGAGATCGATCAAGAGGCGGACCCGCCTGAGCTTCCCGTGAGCCTCCTCCCACCGCCCGTCGGCGGCGGCAAACAAGGTGGCCGCTTGTTGCTCCGCCCTCAACACCTCTCCGTATCCCCCGGCGGCACGGCGTGCCTCGCGCAGGCGGGCACGCAGCTCCTTCAGCTCTCCCCGGGCGTCGTTGATCTCCGATGCCCCGCGGGGCCGAAGGAGCTTCTCCCGGGCTTCCCGCAGTTCCTTCATTGCTTCTCCCGGCGAACGGCCTGCCCCGCTCACCGTCGACGCGAAGATCTTCTCCCGGACCGACCGGTCCTCCAGCGCCTCGAACGAGTCCAGCTCGCTCAGGGTGAAGGCAAAGATGTTGCCAAAGAGCTCCCTGTCGACGTGGCCGACCAGAAGGCCCAGATCATCGGGGCCGGCTGTTGTCCCGCCGGGACCGGTGACGACCAGCTCGGACGGGCTGGAGTACCTCTCCACCGTCCAGCTCTTCCCCCGGTCGTCCTCCACGAATAGCCTGCCGCCCGGCCGCCCACCTGCCAGCGCCGGATACCTCTTCCCCTTCGATCGCCCGTCGGGGAAACCGAAAAGAACACCCCGGATGAAGTGGAGCAGGGTCGACTTACCGGCCTCATTCGGCCCGTAGATGAGGGTGAGCCCCGGTGGCAGGTCCGTCACCCGGTGGGCAGCGAACATGCCGAACCCGTCGATGTGCCAGCCAGTGATCCTCACCGCTCCCCCGACAAGCACTCCAGGGCACGCAACGAGGCACGCCGCACCAATTCCGGATCAGACAGATTCGGGATTCCGAGTCGGGACAGCTCGGGGACCAGGGTTGCAGGCATCCGAGATGCGAGGAGCTGCTCCACCCGCACCGGATCGACTTCCAGCTCTCCGGCCAAAGCGAGCAACTCACCAGAAAAGTCGCCTCGGCTCCGGATCGTCTCGATGTCCAGAACCGGCCGAGTCCGATCCTGGATCCGGTCCCACCACACCTCGCCGGCTCCCCCTTCGAACTGGTCGCGCAGGACATGAAGCAGCTCGTCAACCGCCCCGGCTCGCGCCAGGTCGCCATGGACCACCCCGGTCCCCTCCAGAGTCGCTTCGACGACCACCGCCCGGTCGCCCGCCTCGCCAGCCACGGTGGCCGCCTCCTCAACCAGGCGCTGCTCCAGCCCAGGCAGGTCGTCGATGCCGGTGACGTCGAGGACAACATGCTCGAAGCGCACCGAATCGAGAGGCACGAACTCCAGACCGGCCACCTCGCGGCCATCGAACTCGACCAGGTAGGCCCCCTTCGCGCCGCACTCGCTCGGCTTGAAGCTGCGCCCCTGGGTGTTGCCCGGATAGACGACCCACGGCTGGCCCCGCCTGAGCGTCTGGCGTGCGTGGATGTGCCCGAGCGCCCAATAATCCATCCCGGCGGCGAGTAGATCGTCAAGGGTGCACGGGGCGTAGGGGGCGTGGTCACCGTTCGAGCCGGCGTTGCAGTGAAGGATTCCCACCTGAAAACCGTTCCCCGCTCCGGCCCGGAAACGAAGTGCCAGGTTGGCAGGTTCCTCGCGGGTCGCGTAGCTGATTCCGTGGACGGTGGCGACCATCTCGCCGCCCACCTCGACGTCAACCGACCCGACGTCGGTGTGGCCGAAGACGGTGACCCGATCGGGCCACTCTCCCCGTACTGCACTCCATCCTGCGGCCACCGGGTCGTGGTTTCCGTGGACTACGAAGCTGGGTATCCCAGCTTCGCTCAACCTCTCCAGGCCCCGGCGGAACCGTAGCTGGGCCCGAACGCCTCGCTCTTCGCCGTCGTAGATGTCACCTGCCAGTACGACGAAGCAAACCTGGCGGGCGAGCGCACAGTCGACCAGATTGTCGAACGCAGCCAGCGAGGCGTCCCGCAGCCGTTCGGCAAGCTCCCGATTGGCCCGGGATATTCCCTCGAACGGCGTGTCCAGGTGCAAATCGGCTGCATGCAGGAACCGCAGGCTCATGCAGGTGACCATAACAGTGAGGTGTGACAACCGGGCCCGAGCACGGCTCAGTCGCCGGTAGATTTGACCCGTGGCTGAAGAGACGCCGGGAAAAGTGCGGCTGCCAACCGGAGTGTCGCTCGACTGGAGCGACTCCGCTGCCGAGGTGTTCCGGGTGGTGGTCGGTCCGATGGACAACAACGTGTACGTACTGGCCTGCCGGGCGACCGGGGAGGCGGTACTCCTCGACGCAGCCAACGAGCACGGCAGGCTCCTGGAGCTGTGCGCCACGCTGGGGGTACGGCGGGTACTGGAGACCCACGGGCACTGGGACCACATTCAGGCGGTCCCCGCGGTACGGGATGCCGGTTACGAGGTGGGGGTGGGCGGTGCCGACGCGGCGATGCTTCCCTCCTATGATTTCGTCCTCGAGGACGACGCGGTGATCGAGGTGGGAGAGCTCCGCCTCCGTACCATCGCCACCCCGGGACACACCCCGGGCTCGATGTGCTTTTCCCTGCAGGGAGCTCCCCTCCTCTTCTCGGGGGACACCCTTTTCCCCGGGGGGCCGGGGGCCACCGGGTTTCCCGGCGGGGACTTCGCCGCCATCATCGACTCGATCGACCGGAGACTCTTCTCCCAGCTCGCCGCCGAGACGCTGGTCCTGCCGGGCCACGGGTTATCCACCACTGTGGGCAACGAGCGACCCCACCTCCAGGAATGGATCGACCGGGGGTGGTGAGCCCGGTCAGTAAACGGCTGAGGACCAGCGTGAGAAGCCGAAGCGACGGAGGGAATCCTCCTTTTCCCCTATCTGTGTAGTGGTAATACCATGAGGGACATGGTTTCGACTGATGGCGCGCTCTTCTCCGTAGAGGATCTGCACGCCCGCCCCCTGGCCGAGGACGCCGGGGGTGGCGAGATCCTCCGGGGCGTGGACCTCACCGTCCGGCCAGGTGAGGTGCATGCTCTGATGGGGCCCAACGGGTCGGGCAAGTCCACCCTGGCCAACGTCCTGCTCGGCAATCCCGGCTACGAAGTTACCGCTGGGCGAGTGATGCTCCACGGAGCCGACATCACCTGCTGGTCGCCCGATGCCCGCGCCAAGGCGGGTCTTTTCCTGGGGTTCCAGTACCCCGAGGAGATACCCGGGGTGCCAGTAGTCCAGTTTCTCCGCCAGGCTCTCGGCGCTCGGCGGCAGGCCGAGCTGTCCATGTTGGAGCTGCGGGTATCGATGATGGAATGGATGAAGCGGCTCGGGATGGACCCGTCCTTCGCCGATCGGCACCTCAACGAAGGATTCTCCGGCGGGGAGAAGAAGCGTAACGAGATTCTCCAGATGGCCCTGCTCGAACCGGACATGGCGGTACTCGACGAAACCGACTCAGGTCTCGACATCGATGCGCTCAAGATCGTTTCACGAGGCATTCAGGAAGTGCGTGCCGAACGGCCCCAGCTAGGCGTGCTGCTTATCACCCACTACCGCCGCCTGCTCGACCACGTCGCGCCTGACGCCGTCCACATCTTGGTGGACGGACGGGTGGTGGAGTCGGGGGGACCGGAGCTGGCAGGTATTCTCGACGCGGAGGGATACGAGAAGTGGCGGGCGTAGGCGTCGAGGCTCCCGAGGAGGGTACGTGAACACGTTCGACGTCGCGGCGATCAAGGCAGACTTCCCCATTCTTCAACGCTGCTTCAATGGCAGGAAGATCGTCTATCTCGATTCCGCCGCCTCCTCGCAGCGACCTGAAGCGGTTCTCGATGCGATGGATACGTACTATCGCACCACCCATGCCAATGTGCATCGAGGTGTCTACGCCATTGCCGAAGAGGCCACCCGCCTCTTCGAAGAGGCGCGCCACGCCTACGGGCGCTTCGTCGGTGCACCCGATCCTGCCCATGAGGTGGTGTTCACCAAGAACGCCACCGAGGCGGTAAACCTGGTGGCCGGTACCTGGGGGCGTGCCAACTTGGGGCCCGGCGACCACATCGTGCTCACCGAGATGGAGCACCACGCCAACCTGGTGCCGTGGTTGATGCTTTCCGAACAAAAGGGGTTCTCCATCCGGTACATCCCGGTGGACAGGTCCGGCTGGCTCGACCTGTCGGATATCGATGCTCTGCTCGACGGCGCCAAGCTGCTCGGCGTCACCCTGGTGTCCAATGTCCTCGGCACGCTCAATCCTGTTGCCGAGCTGGCTGCATTGGCCCACGCCCAGGGCGCGCTGGTACTGGCCGACGGAGCCCAGTTCGTCCCCCACATGGCCACCTCGGTAACCGCTCTCGGCTGTGATTTCCTGGTCGCCACCGGGCACAAGATGCTGGGACCAACCGGTATCGGAATGCTCTGGGCCCGGAGGGCTCTCCTGGAAGAGATGCCGCCTTTTCTCGGGGGGGGAGAGATGATCCGGGACGTTCGTCTCGACGGATTCACCCCCAACGAGGTGCCCTGGAAGTTCGAAGCGGGCACCCCCCCGATCGCCGAGGCAGTCGGTCTCGCCGCGGCACTGTCCTATCTGGAAGGTCTGGGAATGGATGCGGTGCGTGCCCACGAGATCGCCCTGACCGGGTATGCAATGGACGCCCTGCAGCATGCTTACGGCGACGAGATCGTGCTATTCGGCCCGGACGGGCCTTCCAATCGCGGTGGAGTCCTCTCCTTCGCCTTCAAAGACCTTCATCCCCACGACATCTCCCAGGTGCTAGACGCCGAAGGAGTGTGTATCCGAGCTGGACATCACTGCGCCAAGCCTCTGATGCGAAAGCTGGACGTTTCGGCCACCGCCCGGGCGTCCTTTTACGTGTACAACGACGAGCAGGACGTGGAGGCGCTGGTAAAGGCGCTCGGCAAAGCCGACGAGCTGTTCGGGATAGGCTGAGGCGGGTGAGCAACACCTCTTCGACACCCGTAGCTCCGGTTGGGGCCTCCTGATGGCCGGACTCGAAGACCTCTACCGGGAGATCATCCTCGATCACTACCGCAATCCGCGCAATCGCGGCGAGCTTCCCGTTCCCCCTGCGCACCGCACCGAGGGCTTCAATCCACTCTGCGGGGACGAAATAGTAGTTTACCTATCTGTCACCGATGGAATTGTGGAGGACCTGCGTATAGGGGGCCAGGGGTGCTCTATCAGCCAGTCGTCCGCATCGATGATGTCGGCGGCGGTCAAGGGAAAGACGACGGCAGAAGCACGCCGAACCATCGCCACGTTCAAGTCGATGATGTCGATCCACGAATCGACACTGGATACCTCTGCCGGTCTTGCCTCCGATCCGGAGATACCGGAAGGCGTTTCTTCCGAGGACTCGGGGCTGGACGAGGATCCCTCCGACGAATTGCGTCCCCCCTCGGAAGCAGAGCTCACTGCCTTGGGCGACCTGGCCGCCCTCCAGGGAGTGGTGAAGTTCCCGGTGCGCATCAAGTGCGCCACCCTGTCGTGGAACACTCTCGCCCAGGGGTTGGACGAGATCGCCACCTCCGCCTGAGTGCTTCCAGCTTAACTCGTCGCATCCCGATGGATCGCGTGCTCATCTGTGGCTAGTCCACTCGCCCTGGAGCGCATCGTGGTGGTGGGCGCATCCCTGGCAGGAGCTCGGGCCGCCGATGCCCTGCGGCGCCAGGGTTTCGCCGGTACCCTCGATCTGGTCGGAGCCGAGAAGCACCCCCCTTACGAGAGGCCACCGCTCTCCAAACAGATCCTGGCCGGGGTGTGGGAATTCGAGCGGGCCTCGGTCGATCTGCCTGAGGATTTCGAAGCATCCTGGCACCTCGGGCGGACCGCAACGAGTCTCGACCTTCCCAGCCGCACGGTGGCTCTCGACGATGGCAGCGCGCTGGAATTCGACGGCCTGGTCATCGCCACCGGTGCCACACCGCGCGCTCTCCCCGGCACCGAGGGGCTCTCCAACGTCTTCACCCTGCGGACCATCGAGGATGCCCTTTTCCTCCGTTCGGCAGCAGCGTCCGCCGAGCATGTGGTGGTCATCGGGGGCGGGTTCATCGGTTCGGAGGTCGCCGCCACCCTGGCGACCCGGGAGGTCTGGGTGACCATCGTCGATCCGCTGCCCTCCCTGATGGGCCGGGTACTGGGCGATGATTTCGGGCCCTACTTCGAAGGGCTCCACTCCGGGCACGGAGTCTCGCTTCGCTTGGGGGTGGGGGTGGTCTCCCTGGAATCCACGCCCGATGGAGCTGTCTCCTGCTGCCTGCTCTCCGACGGCTCCCGGCTGGCGTGCGACGTGGTAGTCGTGGGAATCGGGGTGACCCCGGCCACTGGCTGGCTCGCCGGCTCGGGTGTCGCCCTGGATCCTGCCGATGGGAGCGTGGTGTGCGATGGCACCTGCGCGGTGCTCGGTGAGAACGGGGCCGTACTTGAGGGAATCGTCGCTGCAGGAGATGTCGCTCGCTGGGACCACCCCTTGTTCGGACGACCGGTCCGGGTGGAGCATTGGGAGAACGCGGTGGCAATGGGTGAGGCTGCCGCGCTACGGCTGATGGCGGTGCCCGGGGCCGAAACCGGCTACCTCGACGTACCGCTTTTCTGGTCGGATCAGTTCGGCAAGAAGATCCAGTTCGTCGGGCTGAGGTCGCCGGGAGACGAGGTGCTCTTGGTCGAAGGCTCGACCGAGGAGGGCAAGTTCCTGGCCGTCTACTCGCGGGACCGAGTGCTCACCGGTGCGCTGGGGGTCGGCCGTCCGGCTCGGATCATCGCCCTGCGCAATCTGATCGCCGAGCGGGCGACCGTGGAAGCGGTGTACAGCGAACGTTCCTGAGTCGCTCCTACCGGCCTGCCGGCGCGTGTCCCGCCGAAATCCAGACAACGTTTTCCCAGTCGATTGTATGATTTTGCCGTGCTCGTGCACGAGGTCCACATATCCTCCAATGATCGTCTCTCGATTCCTGGCGCGATGCGATGCCGGTGGAAGGCAGCCGACGTCATGGAGGTAGACATGGGCGACAGGGTCATTGCCCGCCCGATTCCCGGCATCCCGATTGCGACGATCGTCGGCACTCACTCGCCTGCATCCCCTTTGGATGTGCGGCGATCGGATGCGCGTACCCAGGAATGCTCCCGGGAAAGCCGATCCACGCTGCCACCGAAGCATCGCCGCACGTGACGCTCTTGGGAACACCGTGACCCCCGTCCCGGTCCAAGTCGGAAACTGCCATAGCTGCGGCGCTCCTGTATATCTTGGGCAGACATGGTGCCACCGGTGCTTCACCGCGGTGGTTCCGGCAGTCTTGCCACCGGCTACGGGTTCCTCGGGGCCACAAGGAGGCGCTTCCCGCTCCTCGCCGGCGCACGACGGTGTTTCGGAGCTGCAGGGAGGTGATGCGCAGGCCCGGCCGGCGCACGACGGTGCATCGGGATCCCACCGGGAGCCGGTTGGTAACGGTGTGGAAGCGCCGGACCGCTCGCAATCCGGCGGAACCTCGGACGCCGCACAGGACCCACCCGATCCCGCCGGGGAAGCACTGCCTGAAGCCGACACCTCCACCTGGAAGGCGGTGCACCTGGCTTCCGAGACGTGGGACCTCGCCGAGGGCCAGGGAGAACACGCCGAGTACCCGATGACCCGGATGGAGATCCGCCACGCCCGTGCCGCCCATCGCCGGAAAGGAAGGAAACGGCGCCTTTTTCGGCGCCTCGTGCTGGCTATGACCACCCTGGTGGCGTTGGCCGGACTGGTGGCCGGCGGCTACCTGGTCTGGCAGCGGGATATCGAGCTGACTCCCGCCCGCTACGCCGGACAGGTGCGAGCCCCGGTCGACCAGGCCAACCGCGCCGTCGCCTCGATCCAGACCTTGGTCGCCCAAGTGTCCCTCAGCGACGTTCCCACCGCCGGCCAGGTTCTCGAGGCGCGGACGGCACAGCGCTCGTTCGCTTCGTGCGCCAGTCGATTGTCGCGGATCGCAGCACCGGCTTCCCGCCGGCTGGCCCGCGCCGATCTGATGGCGGGTTGCCGGAACTATGCCTACCTGATGGGCGACATCACCGCGGTCGGCGGCACCAACGTGCTGGTGGACATGGGAGCCTTCAATCACCACCTTACCCTGGCCAACCGGTCGTGGAGCGCGGGAGCCTCAGCGATAGGGGTCACGCCGGTGACCGTAACCGCCGCCTCCTCCTAGACTGGACCCACCGTGACGCTCGATACTCGCACCCTTGCAAATGCGGCTTCCAGGCTGCGAGAAGGGCTCGACCGCTACCAGCGAAACATCGGAGATGACCAGCTCCGTGACGGTCTCATTCAGCGTTTCGAGTTCACCTACGAGCTGGCCTGGAAGAACCTGCAGCGTTACATCGGAGAGAACCTGGCTACTCCCTCTGAGGTGAGGGGCATGCCTTTCCCCGATTTGATCCGCACGGCAAGCGAAATGTCCGTCGTGAAGTCAGGGTGGCCCGCGTGGAGAAGTTTTCGCGATCTCCGCAACAAGACCAGTCATACTTATGAGGAGTCCGCGGCTCGGGATGTTGTAGCGGGTATTCCCGGGTTCCTGGAAGAGGTTGAGTACATGCTCGAACGGTTCAACCGACATTCCGAGCATCCCGATGACAGAGAAGCCACCATCGGCCGGGACAGGGAAGACGTCGAGAGCGGATTGAATGACCGAACATCGGGATCGGACTCCCCATGACGGCAACGATCTCGATCTCCCCGGAGCAGCTCGAGATCGTTCGATCGATCCTTGCACGCGTGGTTCCTCAGGCCGACGTTTGGGTGTTCGGATCGCGCACCAGAGCAAGCTCCAAGGAATACTCGGATCTGGACCTGGCCCTCAAGACACCCGAGGCGTTGAGCATCGACCTTCACGCAGAGCTGTCTGAAGCGTTCTGCGAGTCCGACCTGCCCTGGAAGGTCGACATCGTGGACGTGAACCGGGTGAGCGAGGCCTTTCGAGCCGTTATAGAGCGCGATAAGATCAAGATTCAATCCGGGTTGCGCCCTCGTGCACATCGCGTTGTTCACGGACCGAGCGACTGAACCGGGATAACGTGAACGCCGTCGCGGCGCGTGTAACCGTATCGTGTTGGTAGGACCACCCCGAGGAACGCCGGCTCTCCATGTTGTTCAGTATCGATCCTCTCGACGAACCGTGTGAGGTTGGCAGCAGCTTCCTCGATGTGGGTGGCACCGAGCTTCACTTCCAGAGCGCCCCAACGAGTGCCGTCATCGACGATGGCGTCGACTTCACCGATGTTGTCACGGTAGTGCAGTACGCTCCCGCCGGCGTGTTGCGCGTAAACCCGCAGGTCCCGCACAACCAGGCTCTCGAAAAGGAAACCAACGAAATTGAGATCTCGCATCAGGCGCGCCGGGGTTGCCCGTACGGCCGCAGCCGCAAGGCTCGGGTCGCAGAAGTGGCGCTTGGGCGCAGAACGTAGCCTGGCCCGTGACCGTAGCCGCGGAGCCCACGCGGGCTGGTTCTCGACGACCATGAGGCGCTCCAAAGCGGCCAGATGTGCTCGTGCGGTGTCCTCGTCGACCGGACCGTCAGCCCCGCGAGCGTCTCGAGCGATCGTCGCCATCGACACTTCGGTGCCGATATTGCGTGCGAGGGATCGCAGGACAGCCCAGACCTTCATAGGGTCCCGAGAGACACCGTCGACACGGCGAATGTCGGTGCGGGCAACGGAGTCGAGGTAGCTGTGAAGGATTCGCTGAGCGTGGGCGACGCTGCTCCCGACGAGGGCGGGCCAGCCCCCTGCGCAGGTGATCTCGACCACGTCGGAGATGGTGATTTCCGTCGCATTGGTGCTCGTTGGTTCACCATCAAGGAGACTTCCCAGGGATACCGCTCCAGAGGATTTCCCGAGTTCGAAAAGGGTCATCGGCCGCATCCGTAATCGGGAGAAGCGGCCGGCGCCGGTGTGCCGGGTGGCATCGTCGACGGGCACGGCCGAGCCGGTCAGGATGAAGGGTCCCTCGTGTGCGTCAACAGCTCTCCGGACATGGTTCCAGATGGCTGGCATTTCCTGCCATTCGTCGATAAGGCGTGGCCTGTCTCCAGCGAGGAGGAGCGAGGGGTCGATGGAGGCGGCGGCTCGGGCCTGCTGGTCGACATCAAGGAAGGCGCTGCTTCGGGCCTGCTGGCGAGCCGTCTCGGTCTTGCCGACGCCCTTGGCACCCTCGATCAACACCGCCATCTGGCCGCGGAGCACCTCGCCCAGCTCAGCATCCACCACTCGTGCCATATAGCTTTGTTTTGGAGCCATGACCTGGGAGGATAGCATCTATTCGGTGATATGCAACGACTTGGGTCGGTGATTCGCAACAACGTGAACCGGTGATATGCAACGACTTGGGTCGGTGATTCGCAACAACGTGAACCGGTGATATGCAACGACTTGGGTCGGTGATTCGCAACAACGTGAACCGGTGATGTGCACGAGCGGAGAACCCATGTGTCCTCAAGCCGGGCCGCGCAGAGACTGCTTCCCCGCTCCTCGGTGCGGAGCGAACCTACTCGTAGCCTTGGTACCCAGACCCCGGCGCCGGCGCCAGCTCCGAGCAACGCTGGACGGCGGAGCGAAACTACTCGTACCCTTGGTAGCCCGACTCTTCCAGGGAAAGCGCCAGGTCGGGCCCTCCCGAGTCAACGATCTGACCGTGGGCCATCACGTGAACGGTGGTAGCCGGCAGGTAGGTGAGCAGCCGATTGTAATGTGTGATGGCCAGCACCCCCAGCCCCCACTCCCGTGTGGCCTCCGCGATACGAGCGGCCACCACCGCCAGGGCGTCGACGTCGAGACCGGAGTCGATCTCGTCGAGAACGGCGATGCGGGGCTTGAGCACCCCGATCTGGACCGTCTCGTTGCGCTTCTTCTCCCCCCCGGATAGATCGACGTTGAGAGGCCAGTCCACGAACCGGGGATCCATCCCCATGGAGGCGATTTCGGCAGCCAGCGCGGCCGCTACCGCCGGACGGCTTCGCACGCCGACTCCGGCCCTCGCCGACATCGCTCTGGCCAATGCCCTGTCGAGGGGGACACCCGGCACCTCGATGGGGTACTGGTGCGCGAGGAAGAGGCCAGCTTGGGCACGCCGATAGGTCGGCATCGCCAGCAAGTCCTCGCCGTTGATGCTGGCGGTTCCCCCGGTCACGGTGTAGCCGGGTCGGCCCATGAGAACGTGGCCGAGGGTGGACTTGCCCGATCCGTTGGGTCCCATGATGGCGACCACCTGGCCGGCAGGGACCTCGATGTCGACTCCGCGGAGGATCTCGGCATCCGACCCGTCGACTCGCGCCCGCAGCCCGGCCACCTGCAGGACCGCGCCGCCTAAGGTCACCGGAGCACCCCCTCGGCACGACCCACGGCGAAGCGGGTCACCGGAGCACCCCCTCGGCACGACCCACGGCGAAGCGGGTCACCGGAGCACCCCCTCGGCACGACCCACGGCGAAGCGGGTCACGGGAGCACAACCGACACGTCGCTGCCGTCAACTTCGACAGGGTAGACGGGAACCGGACGGGTGGCCGGCAGGTTCTTCGCCATGCCGGTGGCGAGAGAAAAGGTGGACCCGTGCTTCCAGCACTCGATGGAATGCTCCTCGGTATACACCTCGCCCTCCGATAGAGAGTAATTGGCATGGCTGCACGTGTCTCCGACTGCGTAGAACTGCCCCCCGATCCGTACCAGAGCGATCTTCTCCCTGCCGGCGGTGAAGCTCTTCACCTCGCCATCGGAAAGATCGTCAACCGAGCAGAGGTGCACCTTCTGCATCAGAACTTCTCCTTCAACTTGGCGGTCACTTTCTGATGGATCATGGCGCGCACCGCCGGAACACCGGGAGCGCGGGCGACGATGTCGTCGAAAAAGCCCTCCACCACCAGTTGCTCTGCCTCCTCCGGCGGCACCCCGCGGCTCTCCAGATAGTAGCGCTGGTCAGGGTCGACCGGTCCGACTGCCGAAGCGTGGCTGCACCGCACGTCGTTCTCCTGGATGTCCAGGTTGGGCACCGAGTCGGCGTGTGCACCTTCGGACAGCACCAGGTTCCGGTTCTCCTGGAAGGCGACCGAACGGACCGCTCCCTTGCATATCCGGATCAGTCCCGAATAGACCGACCGGGCCTCGTCGGCGACCGCACCCTTGAAATAGAGGTCGCTCTTGGTGTGGGGCGCCGCGTGGTCCTGCAGCGTGCGGAAGTCGTGCATCTGGGTACCGGTGCCGAAATAGGCGGCGAAAAGTCGAGTCTCAGCCCCCGGAGCCACCGCCTTTGAGTCGGTCCGCACCCGGGCGTAATCGGCGCCCAGGGCGGTGGTAAACGAGGTGAAACGCGCGTCGCGCCCGACGGTGGATGCCTGATGCGCAATCTGCCAATCGTGGGGACCAAGATCCTGAAGCGATACGTAGTCGAGATGGGCATTGGCGGCCACTACCACTTCGGTTACCGGCACGACCAGCAAGCGGGTGCCCACCGCCCCCCAGGGGGCAGAGGTGGAGATCTCGACCACGGTCGCCTTCGAGTTCGTCCCGGCGACGATCAGGGTGCGGGGGAAGATGGCGTTGGACCCCAGCGAGGGTTCTTGGGAAGCCGATCCCCAGTGGACCACCACGATGGGCGAGTCAATCACCACTCCGTCCGGGATGGAAACGACCACGACGTCGTCGACGAATGCCCCGGCCAGGTTCCCGAGCCCATCTCGGGGCGGGGCGGCGGTTCCATAGTGCTCCTCGGCAATCTCACCCGCTGCCGCGGCGTTCCCCCCGGGGGGGCCGGCGAGCACCGTCCCGACCACCACTCCCTTGGAAGCAAGCTCGTCTCCCAGCTCGACATGGGTGACCTGGGCGTCGTGGGACCACACCAGCGCCGCTGAGCCGGGAAAGGCGTCGCCACAGGGAAGGGTATCCGGGTCCATAGCAGCGGTACCCGGCGGCACCGGCGAGTACGCGTCCAGGTCGAGCTCGTCGATCCGGCTGTAACGCCACACCTCCTCGGACTGGGAGGGCAGACCGGCAGCTTCCCAGCGAGAGAAGGCTTCCTCCCGGCGCCGGCGCAGCCACTCCGGCCCGCCCAGAGCGGACGAAGCGTAAGCGGTGAAAGCCCGTGCGGTCGCCACGCCCTTACTCTACCGGGCGCTAGAGGAACGCCCGGACGGAGGGTTGGATGGCGGGTGGGATAGACCGTCACTCACTCCGGAGCGAGGCACCATTCGGCCAAGAACCCACCGGGATCCATCCTGAGCTCGGCGGCCCGCCTACCATTGTCGACCATGTTCTCTTCGGATGTGCTCACCGTGGAAAAGGACGGCTCAATTGCCGTCGTCTGGCTGGACAGCCCCGAGCGGCGCAACGCGATGGGATCGGCCTTTTGGTCGGATCTGCCCGCGGCTATGGACGAGGTGGGCTCCGACCCCGAAGTCCGCTGCGTGATCGTCGCCGCCCGGGGGACCTGTTTCACTGTCGGCCTCGACCTCAAGGACGCCTTCACCACACAAGCCGCCGCTCCCTCATCGGTGGCCTCCCCGGCCTCCCAGTCCATCGCGCGCCACCGGGAGATCCGGCGCCTGCAGGACTCGATCACCTCGGTGTACTCGTGCCCCAAGCCGACCATCGCGGCGGTACACGGCTACTGCCTGGGGGGTGGCGTAGACCTGATAACCGCCTGCGATATCCGCCTGGCCGCGGCGAACGCAACTTTCTCGGTGAGAGAGACCCGGATCGCCATCGTTGCCGACCTGGGCACCCTCCAGCGCCTTCCCCGCATCGTCGGTCCCGGCCACGCGGCCGAGCTGATCTACACGGGCGCCGACATCGACGCGGCCCGCGCCGGTGAAATCGGTCTGGTCAACCACATCTACGCAGACCATGACGAGCTGCTTCGCGCGGCCCGGGAACTCGCCGGACAGATAGCCGCCAACTCCCCCCTGTCAGTCGCCGGGTCCAAGGCGGTGCTACGAGCCAGCGAGGGCCGGCCCGACCAGGACGGCCTCGCCTACGTGGCCGCCTGGAATGCGGGGATGCTGGTCTCCGACGACCTGGCCGAAGCCATGGGAGCATTCCTGGAAAAGAGGGCCCCTGGCTTCACGGGTGCGTAGCAGCCCGTGAACGACGGCTCAGTACGGGTGCGTAGCAGCCCGTGAACGACGGCTCAGTACGGGTGCGTAGCAGCCCGTGAACGACGGCTCAGTACGGGTGCGGATTGCCCGCCGATAGTCGGGCGCGCCTACCTCTTCCAGCGCCACTTCTTGGAGACACCACGGGTGCGCCGCATCTCGGCTCGCTCGATCTCGGCGGCGATTGCGGGTCCCACTGCATTAATCACATCCTCGGCTTGGTCCAGCAACGCCGCTATATCGCCTCCGGGGAGGTCCGGTTCGTCTTCGATGGCCGGCTCGACCAGCTTGCCATGAACCCAGCCCGCATCGGCCAGCCGGCGCTCGTACTTGGGGCAGTTCTCTGGGCAGCGCCACGGTGCCTCGGGTGCCAGGTCGAGGATGCAGAACCGCGCCACCTCTCCCGAGGAGTACGTCCTGCTTTGAAAATTCTTACATTCCTCCCGCATCGGCATCCGCTCAGTCTCGCATGTGCCGGAGGGGCCGACCACATCGGGCCGTAAGCTGTAACGCCATGTCCACCGCGCCAGTTACCTCGCTGCGTTTAGCGCGGGCCGAGCTGGTGGGCATGGCCGGGTTGCAGGGGACCGCCTTTTGCCAGAGATACGCGCAGGCAGCCGACGCCTGGCTGGCCGGGCTCCTCGAACGGGCCACCGGCGGAGACACCTCGAAGATCGCGCTCATCGCTGTAGGAGGGTACGGCCGGGGCGAGCTGTGTCCGGGCAGCGACCTCGACGTCGCGCTGGTCCATCACCCGCGCCTGCGGCACGTCAAGCAGATCGCCGACGCGATCTGGTACCCGGTGTGGGACGAGGGCGTACACCTCGATCACAGCGTGCGCACCCCCAAGGGAGTCCTTGCCACAGCACGGGACGATCTCAAGGTGATCCTGGGCCTTCTGGACGCCCGCTTGATTGCAGGCGATACAGCCCTGGCCGAGCAGGTAATCGAGCGCGCCCGCGAAGAGTGGCAGGCCGAGGCGCGGACGATGGTTCCCCTATTGTCCGAGGCGCTCCGCCAGCGACATGCCACCCACGGGGACGTCGCCTTCTTGCTCGAACCGGACATCAAGGAGGATCGCGGGGGCCTGCGCGATCTCCACGCGGTGCACTCGGCAGCCGCCGCGGTGACCGGTGTGGCCGATCCCTCGGGTGACCCTAATCTCCTTCGAGCCAACCAGATCCTCCTCGCCACCCGTGTCGAGCTGCATCGCCGGTCGGGCAAGGAAACCAACCAGCTCCTCCTCCAGGAGCAGGATCCGGTTGCGGAAGCACTCGGCTACACCGACGCCGATGCCCTGATGACCGACATCGCCACGGCTGGCCGCAGCATCGCCTGGGCCGGCGACGACTGCTGGCGCCGGGTGGAGACTTGGCTGGCTGGGCCCAAGAGGGGGCCCGTCGCCGACCGCCCGATCGAGCGCGGCATCGTCATGCACGAGCGGGAGATCACCCTCGAAGACGGCGCGGACCCCGCGACCGACTGCTCACTCGCCTTCCGCTGCGCCGCGGTGGCGGCCGAGACCGGTGTGCCAATGTCCCATGCATGCCTTGACCGGCTCTCCGAAGCGACTCCGGTGCCGGCGGATCCCTGGCCGGCAACACTGGTCCAGGCACTGGTTCGCCTGTTGGGAACCGGGCGTGCCGCCATTGGCGAGATCGAGGCTCTCGACAGCCACGGATTGATGGTCCGGCACCTCCCGGAGTGGCAGGGGGTCCGGAACCTTCCCCAGCGCAACGCCTTCCACCGGTTCACCGTCGACCGCCACCTCTGCGAAACGGCAGCAGCAGCGTGCGAGTTCGTCCGCGATGTATCGCGCCCGGACCTCCTCCTCCTGGGGGCGCTCCTCCACGACATCGGCAAGGGCCTCCCAGGCGACCACACTGCAGCAGGGATGGAAGTGGTGGGGCGGATTGCCCGGCGGATGGGGTTCGACGACTCGGACTCCGCCACTCTGGTCGGGTTGGTGGAGTATCACCTCCTGCTCCCGGACACGGCGGCCAAACGAGACCTGGACGACCCTGCCACCATCGATGCGGTAGCCGCGAAGGTAGGCGATCAGGAGCTGCTCCTCTTGCTGTCCGCTCTCACCCAGGCGGACAGCGTGGCGACCGGTCCGGCCGCCTCGTCGCCCTGGAAGATGCGGATGGTGCGCGACCTGGTCGCCCGCACCGCCAAGCGACTCTCCGGCCTCCCCCACGAGGAGATCGGGGAAACGGCTACCCCCGACCCAGAGCTCGTGCGCCTGGCAGGGATGGTGGCGGAAGAGGGGCAGCCGGCTCTTTCGCACAGTCCTCTCCCGGACGGAGACGGATGGGAGTTGCGCGTCGCTGCTCGGGACCGGCCCGGTTTGCTCGCGTCGATCGCCGGCACCCTCGCCCTGCACGGCTTGAGCGTGCGGGGCGCCCAGGCCCACGAACCCGAACCAGGCATCGCCACCGAGCAGTTCGCGGTGGCACCGATGTTCGACCGGGAACCCCGTTGGGACCTGCTGGAAACTGAAGTCAGAGACGCCCTCGACGGCTCACTCGACCTCGATGCGCGCCTGGCGGCCAAGACATCCGACTACGCGGGCGTTAAACGACCCGGAGCCGCCCTGGCCGCCGATCCCCGAGTGATCTTCGACAACGGAGCCTCCGAACGAGCCACTGTGGTGGAGGTCAGGGCTCCCGACGGTATCGGCGTGCTGTACCGGATCACCTCGGCGCTTCTCGCATGCGACCTGGACATCGTCACCGCCAAAGTCCACACACTCGGGCACGAGGTGGTCGACACCTTTTACGTTCGCCGGATCGTCGGCGGCACCGCCACCAAGATCGCCGATCGACACGAACTTGACCGGATAGAGAAGACAATCCTCACCCGGCTCGACCGACCGACCTGACGTTCTGCCCGACCAGCGTCACCTGCCGGGCCGCCCGGGGTACCGGCACGGCACGAGTATCGGCGGTACAGTAGGAATATGTTCCATTTGGGTCATATCATGATGTTGGGAATGACCGTCGCCGGAAAGCGTCGGGTGTCCGAGATCGGCTGGGTTGTCGGTGGTCTGGGAGCGATCTTCTTGATCGTGCAGGGATACATGCTCTCCCGCAAGCCGAACGATCGCGAGAACCGGGGCGTGGTAACCATGGTCGCCGGCCTTCTTATTGGGGTGGCTTTTCTCTTCCAGCTCATTTCTCTGCACTACTAAGCCGGTGCAGAGCCGCGGGGGTCGGTGGCCCATAGGGGCCGCCGTGGCGGTCGTGGCTGCCCTGGTGGTAACCGGATGCGGCGCCTCCAGCCGCCTGAGCTCTTCCCCCGGCATTCCCATCGGCCTTCCCACCGGACCGGTGGGCCTGGCCGGCGCTGGCTGCCCGAGGCTGGAGGCCACCGAGCTGGAGCCCTTCTACGCCCGGGCGACCACCGCGATCCGGTCCGTGGACCGGAAGCATCTGATCTTCTTCGAGCCGTTCGTGCTGTTCAACTTCGGCCTTGCTCCGACCCATCTGGTTCTACCCCGGGCAGCAAGCCCAGCCGGCCTGGCTTTCCACCAGTACGCTCAGTCGCCGACCGCGACTCTGCAGGCCACCGGATGCACTTCATCTGGAGCACCATGCGAGCGGGACGCTCCGGGCGATTCGGGCAGGGTTCCCTATCCACCTTTGCCGTTGCCTCGATCAACTACCCAAAGGGATACACAGTCACCATCTCCGGGGGCAGGGTCGTGTCCGCTCCGAATAGCTCGACCCTGGTGGTGAGCCAGTCAGGCGACCCAGCTACCGCCTCGGTCACCGTGGCGCCACGCTGAGGATCTGGGTGGCGGTCCGCCGGCATACTCCCTCTTCACCCGCGCCGAGCCGCCCTTTTCCGCGATCGCGGGTGCCCTTTTCCCGCGAGAGAAGCCCCTTTCAACCGCGATCGCGGGTGCCCTTTTCCCACACCTCCGGGAATTGTTACTATGGCGGTAGTAGAAATTCGGGGAGCGTGGGTCGCCTACCCGCCCCGCCCGCAGAACACGAGCCGAGGAGGTGAACGATGGCCACGACAGACATTGACCTGGGCCGGTACCAGCTCGGATGGTCCGACGTCGAGGACTACGTCTTCAAGCCGAAGAAGGGCCTGAACGAAGAGGTCGTTCGCGAGATGTCGGCCATGAAGAAGGAACCTGAGTGGATGACCCGGTTCCGGCTGCGCGCCCTCGGCATCTTCGAGCGAAAGCCCATGCTTCCCTGGTTCGCGGTCAACATGCCCAGCATCGACTTCGATGACATCTACTACTACATCAAGCCGACCGACAAGCAGGTGGACGCCTGGGACGAGCTTCCCGACTCGGTCAAGAACACCTACGAGAGGCTCGGTATCCCCGAAGCGGAGCGCAAGTACCTGGCCGGAGTCACAGCCCAGTACGAGAGCGAAGTCGTATACCATCGTAATAGGATAGATTTGGAGGAGCAGGGCGTCCTGTTCTGCGATATGGACACCGCGGTACGGGAACATCCCGACATTGTCCAGAGGTGGTTCGGCACCCTCATCCCCCCCAACGACAACAAGTTCGCCGCCCTGAACTCGGCAGTGTGGTCGGGTGGTTCCTTCATCTACGTCCCGCCAGGAGTGAACGTGGAGATGCCCCTGCAGGCGTATTTCCGCATCAATGCGGAGAACATGGG
>JAKAWH010000154.1 GCA_021817065.1 Actinomycetes bacterium | reverse complement strand
GCGTGGGCTGCCTTACAGTGGTAGTCGACGTTGCGGGAGCGGTCGAGGTTGTAGTCGTGGTCGCTGGAGGGCTCGTGGTCGAGGTTGTAGTCGTGGTTGCTGGGGGGCTCGTGGTCGAGGTGGTAGTCGTGGTTGCTGGAGGGCTCGTGGTCGAGGTTGTAGTCGTGGTTGCTGGGGGGCTCGTGCCCTGGCACAGCGCTCCGGGAAGGAACAGTGAAGCGGTGGGAGTGCCCAACCCGGTCGCCATGTCATAGCCGGGGGTGGCCGGGTACAGCCCGTTGTGGGTGTTGGTGAAGTCGTTGTTCCCCGAGGTCACGTCGTTGAAGTCGGAGGGGTGGCTCGCCGCCAAGCCGTAAAGGGTGGGGTTCAGCAACCCGGCGGGGCTTCCGCAGGCTTGGTCGGCCAACGCCACTACCGCTGCCCACACCGGGGCAGCCCCACTGGTCCCGCCGGCCCCGCCCCATGCGGCGCTGTGGTACACGAGGTACCCGTCGGAAGGGTCGGCTTCTGCTGACACGTCGGGGACTTCCCGGCAGTCGGTGGTCCCGCCTCCGCAGGGTGCCGAGGACGAGTACGGATTGAGGACGCCGGCCCCCGCCTGCCAGGAGGGCATGGTCCAGTTGGACGAGATGCCCCCGCCGCCGGCGCCCGCGCTAAGAGTGCCGGTCGCGCACGATGCACCCTGGGCCTGGCAGTTGTTCCAGGTCACCTCCGCCGGTGGACTCACCGAAGTGAGCGACGTGCCGCCCACCGAAGTTACGTCCGGCTGCGAACCTGGATCGTCCACCTGGAGGGAACTGTCGGGGTTGTTGGCAGTGAAGCAGTCCTCCGAACCGGAATCGCCCGCCGCGGCAAGAATGGATTGGCCGTTCAGGGCAGCCTCCTGAAACAAGGGCGCCTCGGCCTGGGCATTCGCCGAGCCTTCGCTCGATTCGCACAGGCCCCAACTGGTGGAAACCACCGCGGCCCTCATGTCGGAGATGATCTTGTTCCAGATATCGGTACCTGATCCCGGCGGTCCCTGGTACACCAGCACCGTGGCGTCCGGAGCCAGGCTTATCACGTTCTCGATGTCGAGAGCAGCCTCGCCACTCCCCGCCCCGGTACCTGGACCCCCGTCGACGTTGACCTGGGTAACCGTGGTGGAGATGCCGTATGCCTGCTCGAAGGACTGGACGTCGGATGGGGAATAGGGCTCCTCCTCGTAGAGAGCGATGGTCTCTCCAGCACCCAGGTCGCCATTGGCATACGCCGAAGTGAAACCGTAGGCCGAGGCGATCTGGCACGCGGTCCAGGCGCCGTGGTTGGCAGCCTGGGTGGTTACCGCTGCGCACGAAGGCCCCGCGGTCCGCGGTCCGAGATGCTGCGCCGGCACGAGGTGGGTCGCTGCGGGCGACGGGAAGACACCCGGCGCGTGCTGGGCTAAGACCGATATGTGCGGCCGGGGCAAGTCGACGGTGTCGAGCCCGGTGATCGCCTGAACCGCAGTGGCGATCGACGAGGGGAGGGAAGGAGGCGTGGTTGCGGCGAAAGCGCTCCGACCCTCCACCGAATACGCGCTCAGATGGACGTGCAGCGCCGATTGCACCCGAGCCGCGGTGGTGCGGACCGGTATCACCAAACCGTCGCTGGATACCTGGCCAGGCTGGAGACCGAGAGCAACGATGGACGACCGGACCGCCGAGATGGTGGATGCGGAAGGCCCGAAGAGTGCAGCGAATTGGCCGCGAGCGAGGAAGTGATGGTACTCGGGGGATGCCGGATCGGACACCGCCTGAACTTCGGCAGAAAGAGCAGCCGGGTCGCGCGGCTTCAGTACCACATCTAGGCGGACCGGAGTCGACGAGGCGAGAGGTCCCATCAGATGCGCCGCCGGGCCCAGGTGCGCTGCCTGCCCCACCGGGACCAGGTGGACGGAGACCCCGCGCGCCGATAGAGCCGCCGCGCTCCTCCCTACCGCGCTCCCCCCTGCGGCGGCGGCCGCGCTCGGTCCGGCCAGAGCGAAGGAAGCTGCCGTCAGGACGGCGACCGATCCGAGCACACTCCCCCGACGCACCAGAACTCTCATTATCCCCTCCAGAACCGCAGTGAACGAGGGGAGAAGCATATCCTCGGTTACCTCACCGCCGCTGCGCGATATACACCGACGACCCGGTCTCGACGAATTCGGCCGATTTCTCCTTCATCCCGAGTTCGAGTGCCTCGGTCTCGCCCACCCCGTGCTCGGCTGCATAGGCGCGCACGTCGTGGCTTATTCGCATCGAGCAGAAGCGGGGGCCGCACATCGAGCAGAAGTGGGCGGTCTTGGCTGGCTCGGCGGGGAGCGTCTCGTCGTGATAGCTGCGGGCAGTCTCCGGGTCGAGCGACAGGTTGAACTGGTCCTCCCAACGGAACTCGAAACGAGCGGCCGAGAGCGCGTCGTCCCAGTCGCGGGCACCCGGATGGCCCTTGGCAACATCGGCTGCATGGGCAGCGATCTTGTATGCGATCATCCCCGCCTTGACGTCCTCGCGGTCGGGCAGACCCAAGTGCTCCTTGGGGGTGACATAGCAGAGCATGGCGGTCCCGTACATGCCGATCATCGCCGCACCGATCGCCGAGGTGATGTGATCATATCCTGGTGCAATATCTACTGTCAGAGGACCCAGGGTGTAGAAGGGGGCCTCGTGGCAGAGACGGAGCTGGAGGTCCACGTTCTCCTTGATCTTGTGCATCGGAACGTGACCCGGACCCTCGATCATCACCTGAACGTCGTGGCTCCAGGCCACCTCGGTCAGTTCGCCCAGGGTGCCCAACTCGGCGAGCTGGGGCTCGTCGTTGGCATCCGCCAAGGAGCCGGGGCGCAGCCCGTCGCCCAGTGAAAAGGCCACGTCGTAGGCGGCCATGATCTCGCAAATCTCCTCGAAGTGGGTGTAGAGAAAATTCTCGCGGTGGTGGGCAAGGCACCAGGCCGCCATGATCGATCCTCCCCTGGACACGATGCCGGTCACCCGGCTGGCAGTCAGCGGGACGAATCGCAGCAGGACTCCTGCGTGGATGGTGAAGTAGTCCACTCCCTGCTCTGCCTGCTCGACCAGGGTGTCGCGGTACGCCTCCCAGGTCAGGTCTGCCGGAACGCCCTTCACCTTCTCGAGGGCCTGGTAGAGGGGGACGGTGCCGATAGGAACCGGGGAGTTGCGGATGATCCATTCGCGGGTTGCATGGATCTCCCGCCCGGTCGAGAGGTCCATCACCGTGTCGGCCCCCCACCTGGTTGCCCAGGCCATCTTCTCCACTTCGTCGTCGATCGACGCGCGCACCGACGAGTTGCCGATGTTGGCGTTCACCTTGACCAGGAAGTTGCGCCCGATGGCCATTGGCTCGGATTCCGGGTGGTTCACGTTGGCTGGAATGATCGCCCGCCCAGCGGCCACTTCGTCCCGGACGAACTCGGGCGCGACTCCCTCCCGGATGGCCACGAACTCCATCTCCGGGGTCACCTCGCCCCGACGTGCGTAGTGCAACTGGGTCACCGTGGCCCCGGGCTTGGCCCTTCTCACCGGGTGCCGCCGTGGGATCGTCCCGCCACCTGGAACGCTCCGCGGGGTGGCCGCCGCCACGGTGTTCCCGTGCCCGACCGCCGGTACCTCCTCGGTGTCGCCCCGCTCGACGATCCAGGCGAGGCGCAGCGGCTCCAGGCCCTCCTCGGATCGGCTGCCGGGGCCGCTGGTGTCGTAGAGCCGGACCGCCCTGTTGGCCACCGGGCCCTCCGGTCCCTCGGTGGGCCCGACCGACACTTCGGTGAATGGCACCCGGAGATCGGGACGGGATCCCTCCACGTAGATCTTCCTGCGGGCATTCAGCGTTTCGATCGGAGCCATGGGGTCAGACTAGGTCACGATGGAGCAAACCCATGAGCGGTTTTCGGCTTCACACCAGAAATCGAGGGGTCTGTCTTCATCGGGGGGTCAGTTCCATCCACGACCACATTGAGCGGATTTCTTCCGTCGTCACGGTGAGCTTTCCCTGGGTGATACTCGACGAGACCCCGAGATC
>JAKAWH010000046.1 GCA_021817065.1 Actinomycetes bacterium | reverse complement strand
GCTCCCCCGAGGAAATCGCGGATCTCGGCGACCTCGCGAGGGGCTAGAACTCCATAGAGCGCTGCGAGGCGCGCTCGTGTAGTACCGGACGAAGCACCCTCCAGAGCACCGATCAGTTCGAGGTCGCCGGTTCCCGGCTCCACGAACTCCGCCGGGTCGGAGCCGGCTATGGCCGGAAGGAGGGCGGAGAGGAGTTGCGCGTGGGCGCCTTTTCTTCGGGAGTGGGAGAAGAATTGAATCTTCGCCTCGGCATCGGCCTCCGGCTGGACCCAGCTCCCCACGATTTCGAAGGCGCGTGCCTGACGCCAGCACCAGGAACCGATGGTCCGCGAGGACTGGAGGAGGTCCATCAGAGTGTTGAGCCCGAGTCAGGTGTGGGGACGATCATGGCGGCGACCAGAGTACCCATTGGTGATGGGCATCCGGCGATCCTTCCCAAAGGCCTTCGGGGTCACCCGCACTCCGGGGGGATTCTGGCGCCGCTTGTATTCGGCCAGGTCAACCAGCCGGGCAATCCGGCCGGCCAGGGCGGGGTCCACTCCCCGGTCGACAAGCTCGGACACGGTGACGTCCTCTTCGACGTAAGCCTCCAGGATCTTGTCGAGAACCTCATAGGGCGGGAGGGATTGGTCGTCCCGTTGATCGGGACGTAGCTCGGCTGAGGGGGGCTTGGTCAGGATTGACTCGGGTATCACCCAGGTGTCCTCTCCACCCGCGGCGCTCCCCCTTCGGTTCCGATATCTGCAGAGGTCGTACACCATGGTCTTCGGGACGTCTTTGATCACCGCGAATCCCCCGGCGGTGTCCCCGTAGAGAGTCGAGTAACCGACGGCTAGCTCGCTCTTGTTCCCGGTGGTGAGAACTATCCAGCCGTTCTGGTTGGACAGGAACATGATGATTACCCCCCGAATGCGGGACTGGAGGTTCTCCTCAGCGAGTGTGATGGCACCGTGACTGGCCTGGTCGCCCACCGCACCTTCTCTCGCCTGGTCGCCCACCGTCGAGAGGAAGGCCGCGTGAACCTGCTCGATGGGGACGATCCGGAAATCGATTCCCAACCTCCTCGCCACCTCCTCCGCATCGAGCCACGATCCTTCGCTGGAGAACCGGGAGGGCATCCCCACTCCGTGCACGTGGTCGGGACCGAGCGCGTCGGAGGCGATCGCTGCCACCAGCGACGAGTCGATGCCTCCCGACATGGCAACCAGCGCGTCGGTGAAGCCGTTCTTGCGCACGTAGTCGCGGGTTCCGAGCACCAGAGCCTCGTAGACTTCCTCGTCCGGGTCGAGCAGATCCGCGACGCCCGGGTGGCCATCGGGTGCCATCTCACCGTCAACCATCCCCGCGTGCTCGGCGTCCGGCTCCGGGTGTTCGCCATTCGTCGACACCGCCACCTCGACATCTACCACCAGCAGGTCCTCGACGAACTGGGGGGATCGGGCGCGAAGCGTGCCGTCGCCGGACACAATCATCGAAGCTCCGTCGAACACCAACTCGTCCTGCCCACCCACCTGGTTGACGTACACGATCGGGCAGCCGCTCTCCCGGGCACGCTGGGCTACAACCTGCTCCCGCTCGACCAACCGTCCCCGGTAAAAGGGCGAGCCGTTGAGAGAAACAATCAGCGACGCCCCCGACCTGGCCGCCTCCTGGGCAGGCTCCGGTTGCCAGAGGTCCTCGCACACCAGGACCGCTACCGGAACTCCCCTCACTCGAAATACCCTCTGAGTCAAAGGGCCCTGCTCGAAATATCGCTCCTCGTCGAACACCGCATAGTTAGGCAGAAGGTGCTTGCGGTACACGCCCAGCTTCACCCCCCTTTCGATGACGGCGGCAGCGTCGAATAGCCGCTCAGCTTCGCGGTCGACGAAGCCGATCACCCCCACGCATTGGAGGTTGCGGGTTGCGCGTGCGATCCGGTCGAGGCTTTCGAGATTGTCGTCGACGAAGCGAGGCTTGAGGAGCAGGTCCTCGGGGGGATATCCGGTCACCGCCAGTTCGGGGGTAACCGCCAGTTCGCACCCCGCCCGATCGGCGGCGCACCACGCTGACACGATCCGGTCAGCGTTACCATCGAGGTCGCCCACCACCGGGTCGATCTGGCACGCCGCCACACGGAGCATCCGCATCAGGCGGAGCCTACCTGCATGAGGTTGCCCAGCCCAGCGCTGCTGGCCGGTGACGGGGCTGCCCGACCTCAACCCGCCGCGCGGTTCCGGCGGCGCCTAGCATGGACCCATGAACGTCCCAACCCGAGAAGAGATCGACGCGGCGGTGAACGGTAAGACCGTGGTTTCCGAATTTCTCAAGACGGTGGCGGCCCGACCGGATGCCGTCTCCTTGAGATGGAAGACCGACGACGGGTGGAACGAGTGGACCTGGCGGGACCTGGCCGATCAGGTGGCCCGGGCGGTCGGGGGGTTGGCCGACCTGGGAATCGGGCCGGGCGACCGGTTGGTGATCATGATGCGCAACCGGACCGAGTTCCACGTGATCGACTTAGCGACCCTTTTTCTCGGTGCCACACCGATCTCTCTCTACAATTCTTCTTCGCCGGAACAGGTCGCCTATCTGGCCTCCCACAGCGCTGCATCTATTGCGATCGTCGAGAACAAGGATTTCCTCGACCGTTTCGTCAAGGTACGTTCCGAGCTTCCCGCCCTTCGATCCATCGTCAGCATCGAGGATCCCGGGTCGGGTTCGCAGGAGGGCGTTGCCCGCTACGGCGACCTGGTCGCCGGGTCGCCGGCAGACCTCTCCGAGGCAGCGGCGCGGGTCGGGCCCGACACGATAGCAACGGTGATCTACACCTCCGGTACCACCGGTCCCCCCAAAGGCGTCATGCTCTCGCACTACACCATCTGCTGGACGGTGGAATCGATGTCCCGGATGCTCAACGAGGTGGTAGCAGGCAAGAGAATGGTCTCCTACCTTCCGATGGCACACATCGCCGAGCGGATGCTCAGCCACTACCAGCACACCATGCTCGGGACCGAAGTGACCGACTGCCCCGAGCTGTCTCAACTCTCGTCCTACCTGCGAGAGGTCCGTCCCCAGTTCTTCATGGGTGTGCCGCGAGTCTGGGAGAAGATCCACGCGGGCGTTCAGGCGATGGCCAGCGCCAATCCAGCCGGGCGTGCCGACTTCGACGCCGCGCTCGAGGTCGGGCGCCGATGCAATGCGGCGCGCGAGGACGGGAGGTCGCTCCCTCCCGATCTGGCACCGGAGTGGGAGAGGGTGGACAACTCAGTGTTCCGGGTCATCCGGGAGATGCTCGGAATCGACCAGATGGAGGTCGCTATATCCGCTGCCGCCCCGATAACCGGAGAGGTCTTCGATTTCTTCCGGATCATCGGAGTCCCTCTTTCCGAGATTTACGGATTGTCGGAGTGCTGCGGTCCGATGACCTGGGAGAGGTTCCGGGTTCGCTCCCGCACGGTAGGCCGTGCGATTCCGGGCTCGGAGGTCATACTTCTGGACGACGGGGAGGTGGTGTCGCGCGGAGGCAACAACTTCATCGGATACCTGGACGATCCAGCACGAACCGCAGAGGTCCTCGACGAGGACGGATGGCTGCACACCGGGGACATCGGCACCATCGACGAGGACGGCTTTCTCCGGATCATCGATCGGAAGAAGGAGCTGATCATCACCGCTGGAGGCAAGAACATTTCTCCCGCTAACCTGGAGGCGGCCCTCAAGTCGGTCCCCCTCATCGGGCAGGCCTGCGCGATCGGCGACGCGAAGCCTTATGTCGCCGCCCTTCTGGTGCTCGACCCGGAAGTGGCGCCCTCGTGGGCGAAGCAGCATGGAATCGCCGCGACGTCGCTGGCTGACCTGGCGGCCGATCCCGATATCCGAGCCGAGGTTGAGAGGGGTGTCGCAGAGGCCAACAAGGGTTTTTCCAATGCGGAGCGGATCAAGCGTTTCACCATCCTCGGTGACGAATGGCTTCCCGACTCGGATGAGTTGACACCCACCATGAAGCTCAAGCGCCGCGGCGTTCTCACCAAGTACGCCAAGGAGATCGAGGAGCTCTACGCCTGAGCCTCCACCGCAAGGGCGGTCGGATGTCAGGAGTCACCTCCGGAGTGACGGGGTTGTTGAATTGACCCGGCACCTGGCCCAACCCTACGGTGAGGCCGTGTCGATACTCGTAGCCTACGCCAGCAAACATGGTTCCACCCAAGGGATCGCCGAGCGTGTAGCCAAGACACTGACTTCGGCTGGACACGAGGCGGAGGCAAGTCCGGTTGAGGCTGTTGGCGATCTGAGTGGTTACGAAGCGTTCGTGGTGGGCAGCGCCATCTATCTAACCCACTGGCGGAAGGAAGCTACACGGTTCGTGCGCCACAACCGCGCCCTTCTCGGCAGCAAGCCGGTCTGGATGTTCAGTAGCGGACCGCTGGGCACCGAGGCCACTGACGCCAAGGGGCGGGAGCTGATCGTCACGGCCGAGCCCAAGGAGATCGCCGAATTCAGGAAGACCATCGGCCCTCGGGACCACCGGGTCTTCTTCGGGGCGCTGGACCCGGGCAAACTCGGCTTGCCGATCCGGGTGATGAGGAAACTCCCTCCCGCTCGCACACATCTCCCCGAGGGCGACTTTCGGGACTGGTCCGATATCGATAATTGGGCCAACGGTATCGCCCAGCACCTTCCCGGGACGAGCGCCACCGTTGAGTAGGTTGCCGTCCCAAGCTCGCGAGCCGGGTCGCCGTCTGGGCCCGGATCGGCCGTACAATCGTGCAGGCGCGGGGCAGAGGGCCCGAAGGCTGTAAGCTTCATTACCCGAGGTGAAGGGTCGCCTCGATAACTGCTCACAGGTAACGGGAGATCCGGCTCAAGCATGATATCTGGATCGTCACTGACCTTGGAGATCGGCAATCGCGTGCTATTGCGAGACTCTTCCTTCCTGGTGAATGCCGGAGAGAAGGTCGGCCTTGTCGGCAGGAATGGTACGGGTAAGTCGTCCCTCATCTCGGTCATTGTCGGGGACGCTGCCGAGCAGGTTCGCTCAGAGGGAGAGGTCACCATACGTGGCACGGTTGCCTACCTTCCCCAGGTGCCGAACCCGCTCGGGCTCGGCATAGACCCGAACGGATTCTCTCACGTACTCTCAGCACGTGGTCTCGATGTCCTCGACGCAGCTTTGGTCCGTGCACGAGACGAGATGGCAACCTCACCTACCCACGAGAACATTCAGCACTTCTCGGATCTCGAGGAGCAGTTCCGGCAATCCGGGGGCTACGAAGTAGAAGGCGTAATTGGCAAGTTGGCGGATGGCATCGGTCTCGACCAGGAGTTGCTTCTCGAAGACATCGACGGCCTTTCCGGAGGGCAACGCCGGCGCGTCGATCTGATACGAGTCCTCTTCCAAGAGCCGGACGTGATGATTCTGGACGAACCGACCAACCATCTCGATCTTCCGGCCAAGAAATGGCTCATGGACAGACTTGAACGGTTCTCGGGTGCATTGCTCGTCGTCAGCCATGACTTGAAGCTCCTTGACCGCTCTATAACCAAGATATTGCACCTCTCCGATAGCAAGTTGCGCGAGTTCAAGGGGACCTATTCCAGCTATCGGCAACAAGTCGAAGCTGATCAAGATAGACGTGAGCATTCCGCCGCCCGGGAGGAGAAGGAAATCAAACGACTTTCCACTCTCGCCGATCAGATGCGCGGCAGCACCAATCGTAGGGCGCGTATCGCCAAGGGCCTTGACAAGAGGGTCGAACGACTCGAGAGCACCAAGACCGAAGTGAGCCGCAGAGAGAAGCTCAGCAAATTCCGCCTGCCTGCCCCCCTTAGGTCCGGTGCGATACCTCTAACGGTGACCGACCTCTCGGTCGCCTATGACGAGATCAAAGTGCTCGGAAGCATCAATATGCCTCTGAACCGGGGTGACCGGGTAGTAGTCATCGGTCGCAATGGAGCCGGAAAATCCAGCTTGCTACGATGTCTCGCGGGAGTGCAGATACCTACCGGTGGAACGGTGGAGCTCGGAGCCAACGTCTCGATCGGCTATTTCGCCCAGGAACACGAGCAAGTGGATCCGAGCCTCAACGTTCTCGAGAACGTTGACGACACTTTCCTCGTTACCGAGACGGAACGAAGGGCGCTACTGGGCTCGTTCGGGCTCTCGGGTAAGACAGTCCACCAGATGCCGGACACATTGTCGGGAGGAGAGAGGGCCAAGCTGGGCCTTGCCATGCTGGCGGCAGGCCACGCTAACCTTCTGATTCTCGACGAACCCACCAACAATCTCGATCCGTCATCGATCGCTGCAGTCGGCACCATGCTGAGCCGATGGCAGGGAACGATCGTGCTAGTGAGCCACGACCGGTCCTTCGTCGCGGCACTCGATCCAACCCACGCCTTATGCCTTCCAGAAGAACGCTTTACCTACTGGAGAGAGGAATTCCTCGACACAGTGGAAATGAAATAGCAGCCTGACCGCCGGAACTCGCGTCCCTCCGATATCCCGCCAGAATCCGGTAGCCACTCAGATCACGCGCTGCGCCTGATTTCGAGATCTGCGATCATTCCGAGTGCGGCGACGGCTATTTGTTGGGTCGGTTGTAAGGACGCCCAAGTTGCCCCGATTCTGCCCGAGTGGACGGTGGAATCTGCAGCGCAATCGCTGAAGGGCGCCTGCGGCGCGGACGGTCAAACCGATTGGGGAAGTGGGGTGACCAGCGGTGCCCGGCGGCCCGCCTCGGAACCACTGATCTGTCGGAAGTACACGAAGCCCTCTTCGATTTCCTCGACGAGCACCCACGACCAGCCGCCTGGAGCACCGGCCACCAGAACCGAGCCCGTGGCGATGTGGTCCGGATTGACCGCATCGGAAAGACGAGCGACATTGCGTCCTTCGTCGTCCTCCATATTGAGGTCAGCGGGCAGATCGATATAGATCACGTCAGACATCGTCCCGGTCGGCGCGTGGGTTGAACCCGACACGATGCGGAGTGCTCATGAACTGCCGCACAAGGTCATCGAGGTCATCCGTTTCACTCACCACATCGTAGTGCGGGCTCTGCCCGGTGGCCCGCAAGCCCATTCCGTAGGCCTTCAGGTCCCCGACGAGGTACTCGGCATAGCGGTCGAATTTGGCGAGTTTGGTCCGCTGGAGCCATTCGACCGGATAGTCGGCGTTCGGTACCCAGACCGAGATCCCGTGGAACCCGTACAGCTCGCAGTTGAGAGCTGCGCTCCTCCGCACATCCGCGGCATCGACGTCGCCACCGGAAGGCAAACCCCGGATCGCGAGTTGGTCGGAGGTGGGGTTAGCGCCCTCACGAATCGTTCGTGATTTCACCATCTGGACTGCCACATGGAGAGAGCGACGTATCGGGAATGCACACCTGAAACTAACTTCCGGATTTCACGCCGCTGCCAAGACGGGACCACTTCCAGAGACTCCCGATGTCGCACCCGAGGGAGGCTACCTGACGGAAATAGCTCTGGTGGTACCTCTCCGGCGTGTCCCGAGTGGCTGAGAGGAAAGCCCCCCGTAGGCTTCGGGGATGGCCGGTGTGGGTCAAACAGGGGAATGCGGAACGGGTCCGGCATATGGGTCTGCCTCGAAACCGGCGCAGTTCCCGACCGACCGGAGTTCGATACCGCCGCCACGAACAAGCGGATCGTCCGGCGAGCTGACAGGGAAATAGTGGTCCATGATGGGGGGATGTGTTGGGGACAAGGGAATCGGTGGTACCGGACGGTAGGGCTGGCAATCGGAGCCGGACCGATCGTCGCTGTGGCACCTTTCGAGGGGGTGAGTGGGGATGAGTCCCGGGACCTTCACCTGGGCGTGGACGGACCTGTTTGTCGCCCGGATTGAGGTCGCCGTCACCAAGGCGGCTCTTCGCCTCTCCGAGCTTCAGCTCGAAACGGAGAGCGCCGACGCAGCACGGTGGGCGGTGCTCCAAGGGCTCTCGGCTGCGCCCTACGACAGGACCCTGTGGACGAACTTCCTCAAGGCGGCGGCTGTTCTCGGGACGGGCGAGCTGGATCGGGCGGTGAAACATGCGGGATCGGTGTTGGGAGACGATGTGAACGAGTTCGACGGGCTGATCGGCCAGTTGCGCCAACAGCGCTGAGATGAGATCCACGACCGGGATATATCCGATTCCGCCTACCGGGTCGAGTACGAACCGACCCGGTTCGCACACGAGATCGCCATCCGTGTCCTTCGTTACCGAACCGAACACGGTATGACCCAGACGGCGTTCGGTCGCTTGGTCGGAATGCGGCAGCCGCACGTCGCCCGGTTGGAGTCCGGCGAACACGAACCGTCCTTCTCCGCTCTGGTTCGGCTCGCTACTGCACTGGGTGAGGATTTCACCATCGACATCAAAGCAAGCGGCGTTCGTCTTCGACAGAGTGCGTAGTGTTCGGCGTGACACTCGTGTTCAGGTTCTGACGAAGTTCACCACCCTCACTGAGGGCGACACGAGAGGCTTTTGGGATAGACAAATCGATGGGAGGCACCGGTAGAGATTGAGGATTTGAGCTATTCGTTCACGTTGGAAAAGGCGCGCGGTCGTAAGGTGAAGAACGTCTCGGGGTTGGTGATCTGGCCACACCTGAATCGCGGTGTCTCCGTGTAAGATACACAAGGCTCTCTGCGCATTTCCTCGCTGATCGCTCTCTCCCACTACTTTGGCCCGAAGGGAGATTGCATCACCGTCGATACTTCCTGTCATCGCGTAGCGAACAGATCCGAATTCCATTTGCATCGTGCCAGGCTTCCTGTTGGCACTCGGACTCTGGGCGGAAAGGTAGATCCCCGAAATCTCGCCCGCCGCTCTAATTCGATCTCCATTCTCGGAAAGTTGGATCCATTCCACACCCATCCATCCAGCGCAGAGATAGCCTGACGGTCCTCCCGGTGCTGCGGTGGGTGGGATCGCGTCAGTTCCATTTGCGGTCTTGGCCGAGATCAGACCGGTTGCGATACACAGCAAGGCGGTTATCGAGATCAACGCCCAAGGCCGCCAGATTCCCGAGTTCACGAGTGATCTCCGATTCTCAGCTTGGGAACATCCGGAAGCTGCGCGAGAGCATTTCGATACTGCTTTCGGTCGAATTCGAAACGGATATCCGGTGGAAGGCGAGGTGTCCCGCGGGCGAAGAAGTTGGACCATTCAACCGTGGAGGCCGTCGCGGTTACCAACGCCATCACTCCACAGCAGCCTGCGATAGTGCAGCCGTCATCGAGCAGGACGGTGAGCTGCTCGGAATTGAAAAGGATCGACCCGTCCGGTTCGGGGGAGAACACGAGCGACGTCTCGGCCCACGATATTCCTACTGCCGACGCGATCTCCTCGCAGGAACACGCAGATCTCACCCCGCCGGGCGCCGGTCAGGGCAGCGGAGATATGGACGTGGTAGCGGCGCGCCGTCGCCGGTGACTTCCCCTCGCGCGACTTGGCGGTGTAGTAGGCGTCGAGATCGGCCGGACCGAGACGCTTCAGGGGGATCCTCCCCAGTGCCGGACGGAGGTTCGACGCGATCTCGCCGCGCAATCCCCGCAGGGTGACCGGGGACCGGATCGCGTCCCGCCGATATCCCGACAGAATCGGTGGGTCGAAGTATCCGCGCCGTCCGTGCGCGACGAGGCCGGCTCGCGAACGAGCCGGCCTGCCGAGAATGCGATTGACGCCTAGATGTCGTAGTAGAGCATGAACTCCCACGGGTGGGGACGGAGCCGCACCGCGTCGTGCTCGTTGACCCGCTTGTAGTCGATCCAGGTCTCGATCAGATCGTCGGTGAAGACACCGCCCTCCTTGAGGTAGGCGTTGTCCTTCTCCAGGCACACCAGCGCCTCGTCGAGTGATGCGGGCACGGTGCCGATCTTCTTCAGTTCCTTGGCGGAAAGCTCGAAGAGGTCGTCGTCGACCGGCGCGGGCGGCTCGATCTTGTTCTTGACCCCGTCGAGGCCGGCCATGAGGATGGCGGAAAAGGCGATATAGGGGTTGCAAGCCGGGTCCGGGCAGCGGAACTCGACCCGCTTGGCCTTGGGCGAAGCCGAATAGGTCGGGATGCGGCAGGCAGCCGACCGGTTACGCTGCGAGTAGACCAGGTTGACCGGCGCCTCGTATCCAGGCACCAGCCGCTTGTAGGAGTTGGTGGTCGGAGCGGCGAACGCGAGCACCGAGGGTGCGTGCTTGATGATGCCCCCGATGTACCAACGGGCCATGTCGGACAGTTCGGCATAGGTACCCTTCTGGAAGAAAAGGGGCTTGCCCGCCTTCCACAGAGACGAGTGGACGTGCATCCCCGACCCGTTGTCCTCGAAGAGGGGCTTGGGCATGAACGTCGCCGTGTACCCGTTAGCCCGGGCCACGTTCTTCACCACGTACTTGTAGAGCATCAACTTGTCCGCCATGGTGAGCAGGGTGTCGAAACGCATGTCGATCTCGGCCTGACCGGCGGTGGCCACCTCGTGGTGCTGGACCTCGATCTCGATGCCAAGACGCTCCATGGTGAGGATCATCTCCGACCGGAGGTCCTGGAAGTGGTCTGTCGGGGGAACCGGGAAGTAACCCTCCTTGTAGCGGGGCTTGTACCCGAGGTTGGGCATCGAGTCGTCATCGGAGTTCCAGATCCCTTCGACCGAGTCGACTTCGTAGAAGCCCGAGTGCGAGTCCTGGGAGAACCGAACATTGTCGAAGATGAAGAACTCGGCTTCCGGGCCGAAGTAGGCCGTATCGGCAATCTTGGTCGTCTTCAGATACGCCTCCGCCTTCTGCGCGATGTAGCGGGGATCACGGGAATAGCTCTCCCCGGTGATCGGGTCTGTGATGAAGCAGTTCAGGTTGAGGGTGGAATGCTGGCGAAAAGGATCGATCACCGCCGTGTTGGGGTCGGGCATCAGCAGCATGTCCGATTCGTTGATCGCCTGGAAGCCGCGGATGGATGAGCCGTCGAAGCCGAATCCATCGCCGAACGACTCGGCAGTCAGGCAGTGTGCGGGCACTGAGAAGTGCTGCATTAGTCCGGGCAGATCGCAGAACCGCAAGTCGACGATCTCGATCTTGCTGTCCTTGATCAGTTTCAGGACTTCGGCCGGGGTTCTGTCTTGCACGGTTTTCTCCTCGCGTGAGTATTTATTTCCTCGGTCCGGCTTCCGGGGAGTCCGGACCGTACTGCATCTCCTGCCCGGCACCTCGATGGCGCCGGCTGCACTTCCAGCCCGGAGACCTGTAGGCACCGGACCCCGCCGGAGTTCAGCACCGGCGTTCGGGCGAGCTTGCCCCATGGTCGTTTCGCACCGATTGCACCCATGTGAACAGCTCGTAAATTCTTCAACCGGGCGTGGAACCGGGAGCGGCTCGGGTGGGAGACTAGTGCATCATGGTGAGCCAGAACGAATACGTCATCCGGACGGTGGAGCAGCAGGGTGTCCGCTTCGTCCAGCTCTGGTTCACCGACGTCCTGGGCACCGCCAAGGCTTTCTCGATAACCCCCGCCGAACTGGAGGTCGCCCTGGATGAGGGGATGACCTTCGACGGGTCGGCGATCGACGGTTTTTCCCGGGTGGTGGAGAGCGACGTGCTGGCCCAGCCGGACCCGATGACATTCCAGATTCTTCCTTGGCGGACTGCTGGGGTACCCACCGCCCGGGTCTTTTGCGACATCTTCAACCTGGACGGCACTCCCTTCGAGGGATGCCCCCGCCACGTTCTCCGGCGAGCAATGGAGCGTGCCCGCACTCGGGGCTTCACCTTCTATGCCGCCCCCGAACTGGAGTACTTCTACTTCCGGCCCGCCGGAGAAGGACCGGACGGGACCGGGAACCGCGCGCCCCAGCCTCTCGACTCAGGAAGCTATTTCGAGATGCGGTCTGCCGGACTATCCGGCGAGCTGCACGAGCGAACCGTGCTCACCCTCGAGGACATGGGCATTCCGGTCGAATATGCCCAGCACGAGGACGCTCCCGGCCAGCACGAGATCGACCTCCGCTACACCGACGCGCTCTCCATGGCCGACACGGTGATGACCGCCCGCCAGGTCATCAAGGAGATCGCGTCCGAGCAGGGAGCGTACGCCACGTTCATGCCCAAACCCATCGAGGGCGTCCAGGGCTCGGGGATGCACACCCACTTTTCCCTCTTCGAGGGCGAGGTGAACGCCTTCCACGATCCCGGTGACCCTTTCCATCTTTCCAAGACCGCCAAGGGCTTCATCGCCGGACTCTTGGCCCATGCCCCCGAAATCATGGCGGTCACCAACCAGTGGGTCAACTCCTACAAGAGGCTGGTGGCAGGGTACGAAGCGCCCCTCTACGCCACCTGGTCCCGGCAGAACCGTTCCGCCCTGGTACGGGTCCCGTCTCCCAAAGGAGGCAGAGCCGAGGCGACCCGCATCGAATTCCGGGCACCCGACCCGGCATGCAACCCGTATCTCTGCTACGCGGTGGTCCTGGCCGCCGGGCTCAAAGGGGTCGAGGAGGGCTACGAACTCCCACCGGAAACCGATATCGACCTCTTCGATGCATCGCCCGACTACATCACCTCTCGGGACATCCGCGCGCTGCCCTCGACTCTCGCATCGGCCATCGAGCTGATGCAGGGCTCCGACCTGGTGGCCGAAACGCTCGGCGACCACGTTTTCGAATGGTTCATCCGCAACAAGCGGGCCGAGAGCGCGGCCTACCGGGCGCACGTGACCCAGTTCGAGATCGACCGGTACTTCAGCCAGTTGTAGGTACGAGTGGAACCCCTCCTCTGCTTCCCCGACCCGATTCCCGCCCCAATGGCATCGGTGCTCGACGCAACCGGCTACCCGTGGAAGGCGGTGTCGAACTCCGACGGCGCTCTGGCTCTCGCACCCGCCGACGGGTGGTCGGGAGCGGTGGTCTGGTCGGTGGACGACCACGACGCAGCCCTCGCCTTCTGCCACAACCTGCGATCCGGCGACCTGCCGCTGCGCCCGCTCCTGCTCATCGTGCCGCCCGGAGAGGTGGGGTCGCTTCCCTTGCGCGACGACCTTTTCGACGACTTCATGGTGGCAAAGGGCGACGACACCGAACTGGAGGCTCGCCTGGCCCACCTCTTCTGGAGGACCGGTCAGGGTTCGCGCCCCGAACTGATCGAGTACGGCCCACTTTCACTCAACGTGGAGACCTACCAGGCGACCCTGGCCGGGCGGCACCTCGATCTCACCTTCATGGAATACGAGCTCCTGAAGTTCCTCTCCTCGGCGCCGGGAAAGGTCTTCAATCGAGAGACCCTCCTCTCGCGGGTATGGGGATACGAGTATTTCGGAGGTGCGCGCACCGTCGACGTCCACGTGAGGCGACTGCGCGCCAAGCTCGGCGAGGAGCACGCCCACCTCATCCAGACGGTGCGATCGGTGGGGTACCGCTTCGGAGAGGCGCGCTGGGGAACACGCCAATGAACCGGAAACTCGTCGGGGGGAAGCCGGTAGGTCTGGCAACTCCTCGACGGGCCACCCGCCATGCACGATCCTCACCGCCATGCCGATCCAGTGGTCTCGTCGCCGTTTGAGGAGCCCTCGGGTAAACCGCCGGTGGATCGGTCCTCGAGATATTCGAAAAGCCCGCCGACCTTGGTCATCGCCTCATCGGTCGGCGGCACCATGATCGCGGCAAGCTGCTCGGGTTCGAGAACGTACACCTCCACGGTGTCCCACCCGAGTATCTCCGCCTTTAGCAGGCGGTGGACACCGTCCAGGATCGTCCATCGGCTCCCCCACCGAACGACATAAAGGGGGTAGGCGAGGTCGGCGGCCATCACCCTCGCATATTGCACTGCGTACTTGCGCGGGTCCCGGCGCACCTCGACAGGTGAGACCAGGAACGGGGCGCCGTAGTGCGACCACACTTTCCAGGCAAGCTGCCAGCGCAGTTCGGCCACCGGAAGGGTGCGTACCGGGGGGTGCAGGGAATGCAGCTTGACCATGTCCCATCCGAATGGCAGGACCATTCGCTCGGCGCCCCCCGCCCCGGGCGCCGGTGCCGGCGTCGCACCGGCTGAGATATCCGTCCGGCTCCATCCATCACCGGAGCTGGGGAAGGCCTGGGGCACGTGCTGGCCCGGCTAGTTATCCGGTGCGATTGGACCGGGTCGGCGAGCCCACGCCTCGATCTCCACCAGCGCGCCGAGCGGGAGCCCCGCAACCGCCACCGCGGAGCGGGCCGGAGCGTGCCCGTCAAAAGCTGCCACGTAGGCGGCATTCATCTCGGCGTAGCCACCGATGTCGGATAGAAAGACGGTTGTCTTGACCACATCGGCCAGAGATGCGCCCTCAGAGGCAAGGAGGTTGTCCAGGTTGGCTATTGCCCGGGTGACCTGGGGACCGAGGCCTTCGACGAGCGCACCTTCGAAAAGGCCCAGTTGGCCGGAGCACACGATCCAGTCGCCAGCAACGACCACCGGGGTGTACGGGCCGACTGGAGCGGGCACGGAGGACTCTCCCGCCGTCCCTGTGAAGTCGATCCCGCTCGAAGGAAGTGGGTTGCCTAGCTGAACGACGACCCGCACCCGCAGGAGCGGGTGGCGTTCGGATTCGAGAAAGTGAACCCGGCACCGTTCAGCCCGTCCACGTAGTCGAGGGTCGAACCCTTGAGGTGGTCGGCCGAAGCCGGATCAATGGCCACCCGGACGTCGCCAAAAGAGCTGATCGCGTCGTCGTCGGCTACTTCGGTATCGAAGTAGAGGTCATAGCTGAAACCGGAGCATCCCCCCGGCTTCACCGCAACTCGCAGAACCAGCGCTTCGCCGTCCTCCTCCAAGGAGATGAGGGCGGCTACCTTGGCGACGGCCGCATCGGTCAAAGTGATCAGGTTCGGCTTCTTGCCGATCGAGATGGAATTGGTCGTCACGCTCATGCGGCCCAGATTACCAGCCCTCCTGGAGGTTCGGTACCCCCGGTAGACTCGGAAGGTGAGCCCGGTCAGCGAGGACGCGGTGCACAACGCACTGCGCGGGGTGGTGGACCCGGAGCTGGGCCTCGACATTGTGGACTTGGGAATGGTGCGGGGAATCACGGTGAGCCCGGACGGTGCGGTGGGCGTGGAGATCGCTCTCACCATCGCCGGGTGCCCGCTGCGGAATCAGATCGAGTCCGACGCGGTAGCGATGGTCTCCGCCCTGCCAGAGGTCACGTCGGTGACCGTGACTACCGGGTCGATGGACGCCGCCGAGCGGTCGGCGCTCATGGCACGGGCCCGTCGCAAAGCCCACGAGAGTGCCGAACCCACCGAGGTGCCCGACAACACCCGCATCCTCGCCATCGCTTCGGGAAAAGGGGGGGTCGGCAAGTCTTCCGTCACCGTCAACACCGCCGTCGCGCTCGCCCGGAGGGGGCTCACTGTCGGGCTCCTCGACGCGGATATCTGGGGCTTTTCCGTGCCGCGGATGCTCGGCATCGCAGGCGCCTTGAAAGCGGGCGACGATCGCAAGATCATCCCGCTGACGAAGGAGATCGACGGAGGGGGATCCATCAAGGTGGTCTCGATGGGTTTTCTCGCCAAGGAGGACACCGCCATCATGTGGCGGGGGCTCATGCTCAACAAGGCGGTCCAGCAGTTCCTCCAGGACGTCGCCTGGGGCACGATGGACTACCTGCTCATCGACATGCCCCCGGGCACCGGTGACGTCCAGATGGGACTCGCCCGGCTCCTTCCGCGCGCCGAGGTGTTGATTGTTACCACCCCTCCCCTCGCCGCTCAGAAAGTGGCGTCCCGGGCAGCTTCGATGGCGCGCAAGGGCTATCTGCGGGTGGCCGGCGTGGTCGAGAACATGAGCGCGTTCACCTGCGCGCACGGTGACTCGTATCCCCTTTTCGGCAGCGGGGGCGGTGATCGGCTCGCCCGCGACATCGGGGTCCCCTTGGTGGGGTCTGTCCCCATCGATCCGTCTATCGCGTCAGGAGGCGATCGTGGGAGCCCGGTGGCCCTGGAGGCGAGCCCGGCTGCGCTCGCCTTCGAACTGATCGCCCAGCGCATCGTGACCGATATCGCCCCGGTGATCGAGATGTCGGGGTGCAGTGCTCGCATGATTGACGCAATCGAGAAGCACGTCGCGCCGTAACCCAGCCTTCCGTGCACCGCGACAGCCGGTGTTACATGACCTGAGCGGGTCGACCTAGCGGACCCACTCCCACACCGACGAACGGTCGTCGGGATCGGTGCAATGGACCCGGCCTTCGGCGACCAAGGCACGCAAGTGCGCCCAGACGGAATACTCGGCGACCGGGTGGAGGAAGTCGGGAACGTCGGTATAGACGGTGGCGACGATCTCCGGAATGCGGGCCGAGCTGGACGAGGCCAGCGCTCCCGCGATGGCCACTTCCCTCTCCATCCGGTGGTTCAAGTATTCGTCGAACTTGTCCCGGGGGCGGGTGATGAGGTCGCCGTGCCCTGGAGCGATCGCCCGGATGGAGGGCTCCTCGTCGCGAAGGCGCTTCAGGCTAACCAGGTACTCGGCCATGTCGCCGTCCAAGGGAGCGATCACCACTGTCGAGCCCTCCATGATGTGGTCGCCGGAAAACAAAACGCCGTCGCTTTCGTGCAGGTAGCACAGGTGATTGGACGCGTGCCCGGGAGTGTGGAGGGCCCGCAGCCGGACCGCCCCGCCGATCTCCAGGACGAATCCGTCGCCGATCTCCTGGTCGGGCTCGAAGCCGTCGCGTGCCCCGAAACCCAACCGTGCTGCCCCTGTAGCTTCCGCCAGCGCGGCGGCAGCGGGTGAGTGATCGGAGTGGGTGTGGGTCACCAGGATCCACCGGATACGCCCGCCGCCCGCCTCGGCCACCGCGTCGACGTGTGCGGCGATGTCCGGTCCGGGGTCGATGACTGCCACCTCCGCGTGGCCGACAAGGTAGGTGTTGGTCCCCGGTCCGGTCATCATTCCCGGGTTGGGGGCGAGGATCCGCCGGATCGTCGGCGATACGGAAACTTCGACGCCGGGTCGGGGACCGCCGCTCATGGCGCGGGGTCCGGGCGGAACATCGACCCCTCCACCTCCTCGTAGCCGGCGTCGCCGGGAAGCAGGATCCGCACCTCACGGCCGTCGACGGCGATCCGGGGAATGCTGGCGGGAATTTCCTCGATGGCGCGAGCTGCGGCGATCGCCTCCGCCGCCGAGCCGAAGCGGCCGATCGCCTCCAGGCTTTTGATGGTCGGGTACACCAGCGCCATGGTCCCGGCGAGGCTGCGCCCCAGGGCATCCTCTGGGGTGATCCAGATGTTTTCCACGGTCTCCGATCCGTCGTTGAGAGCGGTCTGGCCCGCCGGTGCCTCCACCACGAAGAAGCGGGTGTCGTAGCGGCGCGGAGCACCTACCGGGGTGATCCAGTGGCTGAAGTAGTGGATCCTGTCCGCCGCCACCCGCAGACCTTCCTCCGCACAGATCCGGGAAAAAGCCTGCGGATCGCGGTTCACCTCGTCCCGGTACACATGGAACCGCCGGGCCACCGAAGGGTCGCTCATCGACACCAGCTCGCCCCCAGGCCCGTAGGCGAGGAGGATTCCCGCCTCCTCGAAACATTCGCGCACCGCCGCGATCCAGAAAGCGAGACCCCCCGACTCGATGCCTAGCTGGACGCTGGCATCGGCATCGTCCCTGCCGGCGCATAGACGGGCCATCTCCGGATTCCGGTCGGCCTCGTCCACCGATCCTCCCGGGAAAACGTGGGCACCACCGGCGAATTCGGCCTTGATCGTCTTGCGCAGGAGGAGAACCTCGAGCGGACCCCACCGGCCGGCGCCGGCCGGCGCCGGCACTCCCCGATCGCCTTTGGGGACCGGCTCGGCAGTACCGCCTCCGCGAACCACGATGAGGGTGGAGGCATCCCGGGGCACCACCACCTCGTCGGTGAGCAGTGCCGGGTCGAAGGCGGGATGGCCGAGTGCTGGGTCGCTAAACGAACCCGCGAGAGGTTCCGGGGGCACTGCCCCACCCTAGGGGGTGCGAATGGGGGATACGCGCCAGACGGGGAAGTGGCGGCACTGCCCCCTTTTCGCGAAGAGAGTCCTACGACGCCTTACGGGCGCGTTTGAGGAGGACCTGCTTGCGCTCGGTCTCGTTGAGACCACCCCAGACTCCGTGTGGCTCCTCGATCCGGATGGCGTACTCCAGGCACTCCTTGGCGACCGGGCACGGCTTGCATACCGCCTTGGCGCGGCCTTCTCGACGAAGTCTCTCCTCCTTGCGCTCGGTGGTGACCGGCGGGAAGAACAGCGATGCCTGTGGCCCCCTGCATGCGGCCTTCTGCTGCCACTCCTCGTCGTAGTGAGGTGCGTACTGTGCCATGTTCCCCTCATTCCTCCTGACCATGCAGTTCCCCAGGAACTCCGTCCGTGGGGGGTTATCCACAGAGGAGCGTACAGGGGGCGGTAGCGGTATACAAGGGGTCTGACCAGGGTTTCTTCTGATGTCACCCACCGTGGCGCGAACTCGCGCACTTTGCGCGCTGATAGCGTCGGAATCGTGCTTGCCGCCTGCGCCGTGGCCATCGACCGGGAGGATCCCCTGTCGGGACTCGCCCTACTCGACCGCCCCGAACCCCGGCCGGATGAGGGCTGGACCACCGTCACCGTGATGGCCGCCGCCCTCAATCATCATGATCTGTGGTCCCTCCAGGGGGTGGGGCTTGACGAGAGCCGCCTGCCCATGGTGCTCGGGTGCGACGCGGCCGGCATCACCTCCGACGGCACCGAGGTGGTGGTCCACGCGGTGATCGGCGACAGCGTCGCCTATCCAGACGAGACCTTGGATCCGAAGCGCACACTCCTCTCGGAGGTCCACGACGGAACACTTGCCGAGCAGGTGGCAGTCCCGGTCCGCAACCTGCTGCCCAAGCCACCCGCTCTCGGGTGGGAGGAGGCTGCCTGCCTTCCCACCGCCTGGTTGACCGCCTACCGGATGCTGACTCGAGACTCGGGCCTCACCCCCGGGGGCACTGTGCTCGTCCAGGGGGCGGGCGGAGGCGTCTCCACCGCCCTGATCATGCTCGGCCAGGCTTTGGGGCTACGGGTGTGGGTGACCAGCCGGGACCCGGCCAAGGGCGAGCGGGCAGTCGCGCTGGGGGCCGACCGGGCTTTTCCTTCGGGAGCGCGGCTCCCCGAAAAGGTGGACGCGGTGATGGAGACGGTGGGGAGGGCGACCTGGGGTCATTCGCTGAGGGCGCTTCGCCCGGGAGGGACGGTGGTGGTGTCGGGAGCCACCTCCGGGGACGACCCGCCTTCCGAGCTGAAGCGCGTCTTCTTCCTGCAGCTCCGGGTGATCGGTTCGACCATGGGTTCGCGGGCCGAGCTGGAAGCCCTGATCGATCTCATGGTGAGGCACGGTGTGCGCCCTCCGGTGGACTCGGTCTTCCCCCTCGCCGACGCGCGGGGTGCGCTGGCCCGCCTTGCCGCCGGGGAGGCATTCGGGAAAATCGTGGTGAGACCCTGAGGGGCGGTAGCCTGCCCACCGGTGACTTTTCTCCCGGTCCGGACCGCTTCTCCTGTGAAGGCACGCTGATGGCCGTAGCTGGCTTCTGCGGGCGCACTCTCCGGATCGGCCGAGCCAACCCGGCCCCGACTCGGTTGTCATGGACGTAGCTGGCTTCTGCCGGCGCACCAAGGTGGTGATCGTCGCCGGAAAGGGCGGTGTCGGCAAGACCACCGTAACCGCTGTGCTTGCCCGGATGGCGGGTCGGGCTGGCGTCCCCACTCTCATCATCGAGCTAGACGGCAAGAGCGGATTGCCAACCATCTTCGGCATCGACAGCCCGTTGGGATACGAGGAGATCGAGCTTGTCCCCGCCTCGGTGGGCGGGAACGGCAAGCCTGCCACCGCGGTGATCCGTGCGCGCCGGCTCACCCCCGATGACGCCCTTCTCGAGTACCTCCGGGACCATGGGCTCGGGCGCATCTCCAAGAGGCTGGTCCAGTCGGGCGCGCTCGACGTTGTAGCCACCGCGGTGCCAGGGTTGCGCGACATCCTGGTTCTCGGAAAGATCAAACAACTAGAGAGGGAGGACACCGCCGGGTTGATCGTGGTCGACGCCCCGGCCACCGGCCACGCGGTCACCGCCCTGGCCACCCCTCAGGGTCTCCACGAGGCGATCCAGGTGGGCCCCATCAGGGTGCAGGCCCAGGACGTGATCGGGCTCCTGAGCGACAAGGCGCGCTGCCAGGTGATGCTGGTCACCTTGCCCGAGGAGACTCCGGTGAACGAGGTGGCCCAGGCCGCCTTTGAGATGGAGGACAAGGTTGGGGTCAATCTGGGGCCGGTGGTGGTCAACAGCGTCTACCCGGTCGTACCCGGCCTCGATGTCGATCCCACGGTCGCCGCCAACGAGGCGGGAGCCTCCATCGACCCTGAAGTTGCTTCGGTGCTGGGCGCGGCGGCGTCCTTCCGCCTGTCGCGCCAAGGCCTCCAGCAAGAGCAGTTGGCGCGGCTCGCCGAGACCCTGCCGCTACCGCAATTACGCCTGCCGCACCTTTTCACCACCCGCATGGGGATGGGGGAGCTGGACCTGATGGCGGATGCTCTTGCCTCTGAGGTGCAGGACATGGAGGAATTGTGAGCACGGCCCGTTCGGGGGGCAACCGCGTGCCCCACTCGACCGAGGCCCACTCTGCGGAAAAAGGCGCCGGCGCGCACTCGGTAAACCCGCCGGGACCTCTCGCTTCGCTGGTCCGGGATCGTGACACGGTAATCTGCTGCGGGTCGGGAGGAGTGGGCAAGACAACCGTGGCCGCAGCGCTCGCCCTGGCCGGCGCGACCGCGGGGAGGCGCACCTGCGTGGTTACCATCGACCCGGCTCGCCGCTTGGCCGACGCGCTAGGAATCGGCGACCTGGGAAACAAGCCTCGCCAGATCGATGGACCGTGGCCGGGTGAGCTGTGGGCGATGATGCTGGACACCAAGGGGACTTTTGACGACCTAATCCGCACCTACTCGTCGAACCCCGAACAGGTCGAGTCGATCTTTTCCAACCGCCTCTACAAGAACATGTCAGGTTCCCTGTCGGGAACCCAGGAATACATGGCGATGGAGAAGCTCTACGAGCTCCACATGGACGACCGCTTCGACTTGGTGATCGTTGACACCCCCCCCACCCGCAATGCCCTCGACTTCCTCGACGCGCCCCGGCAGCTGGGAAGGTTCCTCGACAACAAGATCTTCCGGCTTCTCATGATGCCCGCCCGTACCTACCTGAGGGCGGTATCGGTCGCCACGCGAACTTTTCTTCGGACGGTGTCCCGGGTGGTGGGCGGTGAGGTGGTCGCCGACACGGTTGCCTTTTTCCAGGCGTTCGAGGGGTTGGAGGAGGGATTCCGCGACCGGGCCTCCAAAGTCGAGTCGGTACTGTCCGACCCCTCCACTGCTTTCGTCCTGATGACTGCCCCCCGTGCGGAGGCGGCCGAGGAGGCGATGTTCTTCGCCGCCAAGCTCCGTGCGTCTCGGATCGGTGTGGAGGCATTGGTGGTGAACCGGGTTCACCCCCGATTCGACCCGCCACCGTCGGTCGCCGGGGAGCTGAACGCCCTAAACACTCCCCCTGGCTCGGCCCCCTCGTCGCTCGGCTCGCCTTCTGACTCGGCCCCCTCGTCGCTCGCCGCGCTCGTCGAGAACTGGGTAGACATGAACCGGGTCGCCGAGCAAGAGCAAGCCCACCTGGTCGCACTACGGGAAAAGATCGCTCCCGCTCCGGTGGTGGAGGTCCCCCTGATGGGAAGCGACGTCCACGACATCGAGGGGATCTGGGCGGTGGCGTCGTTCCTCGCCTGAGGCGCATTCGCCGTCCGAACGAGTTCCTGCGATATTGGTCCCGGCCCTCAGGTTGGTTTTCGTGCCGGCCTTTGAATTGGTATTGGTAGTGGCCCGGCACCCGTCGCTATTCTGGCCGGGTGCCCCAGGTGATCGTCTCCGGTGACAGCCAGCAGATTCGCGACGAGGTCAAGTCCGCCCTCGGGCTCCTCGACTGCGAGTTCCTCGACGCCAACGACGGGTACGAGGTGATCTCGCTGATCGGCGAGCAGGAGCCGGATCTGGTCGTGTTGGACATGCAGACGGGCAAGATGGGCGGGATGGCCACCTGCCTCGAACTCCGTCTGGAGGAGTCGGCGGGCCGGATCGGGCATGTACCGGTCCTTCTCATGGTGGATCGGCGCCCCGACGTGTTCCTTGCCCGGCGGGCCCAGGCGGACGGGTTCGTGGTCAAGCCGATCAATCCGGTGCGTCTTCGAAAGGCAGCGGCCTCCCTCCTCGAAGGCGGCCGTTTCGAGGACGACGCTTACCTTCCCAAGCCGGCCTAGAGGCACTCGGTGGCCCACCTGTTCCTTGACGGAGACGACCTGGTGGTCCGCCTGGGAGCCCTCGAGAAACTGGGTGCGTTCCGCGGGAATGTTCGAGTTCCCCGTTCCACCATCACCGCCTGCCGAGTTTCACCGAACCCATGGGAAGAACTCCGGGGCCTCCGCGCGCCGGGAACGGGAATTCCGAGGGTGATCTCCCTCTGTACCCGCCGCGGGAATGGTATCAAGGACTTCGCTGCCGTCTATGGCACGAAGCCCGCGGTTGTGATCGACCTGGAGGGGGCCGACTTCGACCGGCTGGTGGTCACCGTCTCCGATCCCGAAGCGGTAGCCGCCCGGATCAACGGGGGTTGACGCCGGGCTACCATGGGGCGGTCGGAGGGCTTCCCCGCTTCTCCCGCCGGCGACGGGCTGTAGCGCAGCTTGGTTAGCGCGCCACGTTCGGGACGTGGAGGTCCCGGGTTCAAATCCCGGCAGCCCGACCAGGACGTCTTCACGTTTCATCGTGGAGCCGGTTCACATTTGGTTTCAT
>JAKAWH010000045.1 GCA_021817065.1 Actinomycetes bacterium | reverse complement strand
TTCGGCGTCCTCACGCCGTCCCTTCCCTGAGACGGGTGCGCGGCGTCAGCGGTCAAAACACAAGATGTTGTGGTCCGTTTCCCACCAACCACTAGATGATGTGGCGTATGTCTCCAAACTACACCACTGTGAACAGCCCAGGTCAATGCTTCCCGTAGCCGTTCTCCCTGGTCATTGGGCGTTCGCGAAGGTTTGCACCACTACGTGGATCGCGAGCGGCGCGGGGGCATCGCACCCTCCGAGGCCCTAGCCTCTCTCCTATGAGGCCGCCGAACAGGGTACAGGCACGCTGATGGCCGCTGTGGTGGCAATAGACGCGGGCACCACCGGGATTCGGTGCGTGGCGTACGACACCGACGGGAGCGGGTACCTCACCCACTCCTACCGGGAGCTCACCCAGCACTTCCCCCGACCGGGCTGGGTGGAACACGATCCGATGGAGATCTGGGACCTGGTGCGGGCCACCCTGACCGATGTAGCCGCAAACCTTGCCTCAGCGAGACAGGCAATCACCTGCATAGGGATCACCAACCAGCGCGAAACGGTGGTCGCATGGGATCGGGCTCGGGGACTGCCCCTCGCACGGGCAATCGTCTGGCAGGATCGCCGCACCGCTCCGTACTGCGACAGGCTGAGGGAAGCGGGCCATCTGGACGCCGTCCGCTCGACCACCGGCCTGATGCTCGACCCCTACTTCTCGGCATCGAAGATGGGTTGGCTTCTAGACGAAGGGGGCATCGAGGCAAGTCCCCGCCTTGCCCTGGGCACGGTCGACTCGTGGATCTGCTGGAACCTCACCGGCGGTCCCGACCTGGGCGTCCACGTCACCGACCCGTCGAATGCTTCACGGACGATGCTTTTCGACATCGCCCGGCGCCGGTGGTCCGAGGAGATGTGCGGACTGTTCGGGATCCCCAGGTCCGCTCTGGCCGACGTGGCACCCTCGTCGGGCCGCTTCGGGGTCACCGCTGCGGGGATGGCCGGCGACCTGCCCAGCGGGATTCCGGTGTCGGGAATCGCCGGCGACCAGGCTGCCGCGCTCTTCGGGCAGGCTTGCTTCGCGGCCGGCGCGACCAAGGCCACGTACGGAACCGGAAGCTTCGTCCTCATGAACGCCGGAGCCGCCTGCCCGGAGCCCGCGGAAGGAGTGCTTACCTCGGTCGCCTGGGAGCTCGGATCCTCGGGTGCGCTGGGTGCCGACCGGGTCGCCTACGCCTTGGAGGGTGCGGTTTTCGCCACCGGGGCTGCAATCCAGTGGCTCCGTGACGGCCTGGGCATCATCGCGGACCCTTCCGAGGTCGGACCGCTTGCCGCGTCTATCGGGTCGACCGAAGGGGTGTACTTCGTACCCGCGTTCACCGGGCTCGGCTGCCCGTGGTGGGACCCCTACGCCCGGGGAATCCTGTTCGGCATCACCCGCGGAAGCGGGCGTGCCCATATCGCCCGGGCAGTGGTTGAATCGATCGCGTACCAGGTCCGCGACGCGGTCGACGCAATGTCGACGGTGGTGGGCGGGTTGTCGGCGCCGCTGCGAGCCGACGGTGGCGCCGCGGTGATGGACCTTCTTCTCCAGATCCAAGCGGACCAGCTCCAGTCGGTCGTCCAGCGCTCCGCGGCGGGCGAGTCCACCGCCCTTGGAGCAGCATGGCTGGCCGGTCTGGCCGAGGGGGTGTGGACCAGTCTCGACGAGCTGACCACGATGTGGAGGAGCGACCTGGAAATCGAGCCCGCCGTATCGATGAGCGCCGCCAACCAAGGGCACCGGGGATGGTTGCGGGCGGTAGAGCGGGCACGGGCGTGGGCACCCTCCGAACCAGCTCTGTAGCGCTTCCCGCCCCGCGCTACTCGTAGCCCAGCTCGCGGGCGAGTTCGACGATGCCACGCTCCTCGTTGCGGTTGAGCCCCCACTCGGGAGGGATATCCATCTTCCCCATCGACGGGATCGGCCGGACGGTGGGGTCTGCGAGGAACTTGCGGTGTTCACCTCCCTGCGCATTGGCCGGTCCTGGGTGGGCGAAAGGGGACTTCTCTGGGTGGAGCATGGCCGCGATCGCGTCATCACCCGCGGTTAGGCCCGCCCACTCGCAAAAGCGCTTGGCCGTCGCGACCGAATCGGTGAGCAGGTCTTCGGCCCTCACCCGAAAGACGTGGTGGTCCTCCATCCCGGCAGTGAAGTACTGGATCCTCTGGTTCACCGAGAACCACACCCGCACCGACCGACGGTACACCTCCTTGGATGAGCGCTCTCCCATGTGGGCGGCCGCATAGGCATCCTGCATCTTCTCCCGCAGCGATTCGGTGGCGGAGACCGGATGGCGCACCAGGTGCACGAACCGAGCGCGCGGATAGCTGTCGATGCACAGCATGAGGTGGGCGTCGTTGGCCGCGGTGTCGGGGGACTTCTCGATGCCGGTCCTGGGAGCAACCTTCTCCAGGAGGCGGTCGAAGAACTCGGCGGTGGACATCTCGCGCCGCTCACGCACCCACGACCAGGCGCGGCTGACCTCCTCGGCGCTCTGGGAACCGAAGTACAACTCGGCGACCGAGCGGACCACCCCGGACATCCTCAGCCGGTCGCTCTCGTGAACCGGAAGGTCTTCGAGATCACCTCCCGGATCGAGGGCGTCCCTCAACCGGTCGCGGGGACTGCCAAAGGTATCGAGGGCCTCTCCGAGGGTATGAGCATTGAAGAGCCGTAGCTCGGGGAACCAGTACAGGTCGGGATGGCTCCCGAGCAAGGCGGTGCAGATCGACGAATAGGAGTGCGCGTGGGTGAGGACGAAGATCGGCGAATGGGAGTCCCGATCCCGGTAGGCCGGCGATTCGTGCATTCCCGAGGATACGTCAACCCGGTGCGCGCCACCCGCGCCTGCGGGACACCGTCACCGCATGGGATTGCCGGCCGAACCGCCCTCCGCGGCCCCGGCGGCCAGACGGGTGTGCCCGTTGCCCGGAAGGGCCCCGGTGCCTTCCATCGTGGGCAGGTCCACCGCCGACCGTACCCGGGCCGGCTGCGCCGGGCCGGCGAGAACCGCCCTCTCCCGGCTGGCATACGAGTCGACGTAGGGCTGCCCGGTGAGCCGGGCGATCTCGAACATGATCTCGTCGGTGATCTGACGCAGGACCATCGGGTTGTCTTGGTGATCGTCGAACCGGCCTGCCACGTCGATGGGCGCCCCGATCCGGACTTCCACCCGGCGAAAAGGGCGCATGAGCCGGGCGCCGATCGGCTGGACCGCGCGAGTACCCAGGATCCCGACCGGGAAGACGGGAGCACCCGTCTCGAGGGCGAGACGTGCCACCCCGGTATGCCCCTTGTGGAGACGGTCGTCCGGCGAGCGGGTTCCTTCGGGGTAGATTGCGAACAAGCCACCCCGGCGCAGGACCTCGGCGGCGGACTGGAGTGCCCTTTCCGAGGCGGGGCCACCTCCTCTGCGTATGGGGATCTGCCCCGCAGCACGGAAGAACCAGGCCGTGCGCCAATCGTCGAAGTACTCGGCCTTGGCGACATAGGTGACCCGGCGGAACACCACCAGGGGCAGGAAGAAAGAGTCGCAGAACGATTGGTGGTTCGCCGCCAGGATCGCAGCCCCCCTGACGGGAACACCCCTGGCTCCCCGCACCCGCACCCGCCACAGCGCGAACATCAGCGGGCTCAGCACCGCCTTTAGGAGCCAGTAGATCACGCCCACACGTTACCGCCCGGTACTTGACCAAGCAGTCAAGTTAACCTACGGTCGGGGCGTGCAACGGCGACTGACCAAGCGGGGAATCGAACGCCGGGACCAGCTCGTCGAATTCGCGGCCCACCGCTTCGCCGAAAACGGGTACCACCCCACCTCGGTGACCGAGATCGTCTCCGGACTGGGGGTAGGCAAGGGCGTCTTCTACTGGTACTTCACCTCCAAGGAGGAGCTCTTCGTCGAGATCCTCCGTGGGGCCCAGCGCGGGCTTCGCCGCACCCAGGAAAAGGCCATAACCGGTGAAGGAGACCCGGTGGCCCGCATCGAGCTGGGAATCCGAGCCTCCATTCGCTGGCTTGCCGAGAACCGCGACTACTTCACCCTTTTCCAGTTCGCCAGCAGCGAGGAGCGGTTCGCCCCCCTGCTCCGGCTCGGCGAGGATGTGGCGGTGGCCGACGCAGCACGCCACATTCGAGCTGGGATGGACGCGGGTCGAATCGACGAGGGTGATCCGGCGGCACTGGGACACGCCATCCTCGGAGTGACCAACCAGCTCGTCCGGATCCTCCTGTTCGAAAAGGGCGAGGATCCCAACCGGGTCGCTGACGCGGCGGTCAGGTTCTGCCTGGGAGGGCTGCGCGGCTTCTCCGGCGTGATCGCGGCCGGCGCCCACTCGCCCGCGTAGGATCGGCCGATTACGGGTTCCCGGGACCTCCCGGTACCAGGGTCCTCCCCATTGCCGGACCTCCCCGGTTGCCGGACCCTCCTTTCAGAGCCTGGTCAACGCCTTCCTGATGTTGCGAACCCCTTGGGAGATACGCTGCTCGTTCTCGATCAGAGCGAAGCGCACGAAACCGTCACCGCCGGGACCGAAACCGACACCCGGCGACACAGCCACTTCGGCGGAGGAAATAAGAAACTTGGCGAATTCCAATGAGCCCATCTCCTGGTAGGGAGCGGGGATAGGCGCCCAAACGAACATCGTTCCACGAGGCTTAGTGATCTCCCACCCGATACGCGCCAACCCGTCGCACAAGGAATCCCGCCGGTGGTGGTAGATCTCGTTGACCTCCTTCGGGTACTCACTCGCCTCGTTCATCGCCACGATGGCGGCAATCTGGATCGGCTGGAACGTCCCGTAGTCGAGATAGCTCTTCAATTTGGTGAGAGCGGCCACGATCTCGGCGTTACCCACCATGAAGGCCACCCGCCAACCCGCCATGGAAAAGGACTTGGTGAGGGTGTACAACTCCACCGCCACCTCCTTGGCTCCGGGGACCTGGAGGATGGACGGCGGGCTGTACCCGTCGAAGGAGGTGTCCGAGTAGGCGAAGTCGTGCACCACGATGACCTCGTGCTCCCGAGCGAACTCCACCACCCGGGTCATCCATGCCAGATCGACACAGGTGGTGGTCGGGTTGTGGGGAAACGAGAGCACCAGAACCCGTGGCTTGGGCCACACCGATTCCCAGGCCTCGACCAGGTGGGCGAAGAAGTCCTCGCCGGACGGGTCGTTTCCCACCCGCACGTGGCGCACGTCCGCTCCGGCAAAGAGCGGTGCGTAGATGTGGATCGGGTACGACGGGCTGGGCACCAGAGCGGTGTCGCCCGGGCCGAGCAGAACCCACATCAGGTGGGACAGGCCCTCCTTGGCACCGATGGTGGTGACGATCTCGGTCTCCGGGTCCAGCTCGACCTGGAACTTGCGGAGGTAGAGGTTCGAGACCGCCTCGCGCAACTTGGGGATACCCTTCGACGCGCTGTAGCGGTGATTCTTGGGATTGTGCGCCGCCTCGGCCAGCTTCTCGACCGCAATCGCCGGCGATGGTATGTCGGGATTGCCGAAACCCAGGTCGATCACGTCGATGCCTGCCCGGCGCGCCTCGATCTTCAGGGCGTTGATCTCGGCGAAGACGTACGGCGGCAGACCGTTGATGCGGCGGAATTCCATGAAAAAAGGTTAGTGCCTGCGCCGAAAGGCGCAGGCACTAACGATATCCCCCGCTCCTGGCTGCTGCGCAGCCGGGCCGCTCGGGCCACGGGTGCGCCTATCGGCGCACCCTCTCGTGCCTCCTACTCCATGACCTCCTCTCGCACCTCAGCCACCGTTTCCGGCGACTCGGGCCAACCCCACACCAGCCAGCTCGCCCCGGCGCGGGCAAGTGATGTCGCCCAGCGGAGCCGGGATTCGACCGGGCCCGGCATGGGACCACCCCAGCTAACCTCGAGACCGGTCGCAGCGACGCCAGACACGCGGCCCGGCTCCGCCCCCCATAGGTTCACGGCCACACCGGCCGTCCGCGCCGCCTCTTGTACCGGTGCCGATCCTCCGCCGAGCCACACCTCAGTCCCCACCGCTCGCAGCGCGATCGCGCAGGCCGCGAGCGACGCCATCCGTTCGGAAATCGGGGCGATCGGGATTCCGCAGGCCAGGTTCTCCCCCGCGCTCTTGCTGTCACCGACCCCCAGCCCGGCGATGACCCGTCCCGGCGCAATCCGGCCAAGTGCGGCGAGTTCGCCGAGCAGGACCGGATCGGGCAGCAATCCGACCCGGGCGACCAGCGTCCCCACCATGATGCGGCGGGTCACTGCGGCCACCGCACCGAGGAGCGGAAGGGCAGAAAGCGCCGGTCGGCCCCTCTGGCCCATCGGCCAGAGATGATCGAAGGCGAAGACACCGTCGAGACCGCAGTTCTCCGCCTGCACCGCTGCATCCAGGGCAGCGTCAGCAGAGCCGGCGAACTGGGGCAGAGTCATCCCCCACTTCACCGGAACCTGGTCATCTCCCGCCCACCGCCTTCCACGCAGACCAGGCGGCGCCCACCGCTCCGGCCCGCGAGCCCAGGGAGGCCAAGACGATCTGTGCAACCGGTCTCGGGACGACCCGTCCGGTCCCCCCCGTAGCGGGCTCCATGAACTCGGCGAAATGTTCCCGGACCGGAGCGAGAAGAAAATCTCCGGACCCGACAAGACCTCCGCCGATCACGCACAGCTCCACGTCCAGCAGGAGGCATAGGTTGGCCAGCCCCAGAGCCACCCACCATCCGAAAGCACTCATGATTGCCCGTGCCTCGGGGTCGCCTTCGGCACAGGCGAGGCTCACCTGTTCCCCCCGGACCGCTTCGGGATCACCTCCAGCGAGTTCCACCACCCGCGTAGCACGACCGGCATGTGCTGCATCGCGGGCAAGGCGGGCCAGGCCGGTCCCGCTGGCGAACCGTTCCCAGCACCCGTTCCGCCCGCAAGGACACGGAGGGCCGGCCGTGTCTACGACCATGTGCCCCGCCTCTCCGGCGAATCCGTTGGCCCCACGGATTACCTGGCCGTTCACGATGAGACCTGCGCCGATCCCGGTGCCGAGGGTCACCACGACCGCATCGCGCGATCCCGCCGCGCATCCCAGCTCGAGCTCGCCGACAGCTGCAAGGGTGGCGTCGTTGTCCACCACCAGGGCGGCCGGATTGCGATTCATCTCGGTGAGACGGGATCGCACCGATCTCCCAAAATCGGTCCCGATCACCGAGGGCAGGTTGGGGGCCGCGACCACGATCCCGTCGCCGTCCAGAAGGACCGGGGCTCCGATTCCGAGAGGCAGACCCTCCACGTCGAGGGACGCGACGATGCCGGCAACCAGATCAGCCACCGCCGGACCCTCCCGGGGCGTCGGCCACACCCCGTCGGCGAGGACTCTGCCCGCCTCGTCGACGACTACCGCCTGCACATTGGTCCCGCCGAAGTCGATCCCCACGGCCGCCCGCATTCCTGAAACCGATCGGGAGTCACCACCGGGCACATACCCCGCCTGCTGCGCTGGGGACACCACGACGTGACCGTGCCGGGGAGGAACCGCACCCGTGAGGTGCGCTAGGACGATCCCGCCCTCGCCTTGGACTCCGCCCTCGCCTTGAGGCTCCGCAATGCGGTGGAGAGGATCTTCGACTCCGCCCGCCGCTTCACGAATGCGGGCAACGGGAACTTGAGCTCCACCGCGAGCTTGTAGCACACCTCGGTCGCCCCGTTGGTGGTCGCCTCGAATGCGTAGGCACCGTCCAGCCTGGAGGTCAGGTCCCCGGCACTCTGCACCCAGGAAATCTCGCCCGGCGCCTTGGAATAATCGTAATCGAGGGTGTAGTGGTTCGAACGTCCGATACCGGCCGCCCTGAAGGAGACCCGTGAGGCTCGCCCCTGCCCGTCCCGCTCGAGGACGGTGACCTCCTTGAGGTCGGATGCCCAATCCAGGTACGCGTCGAAATCACACACCACCTCGTAGCAGATGTCAGGCGGCGCATTCACCGCCATTCGTTGCGATACTTGGTCCGCCACCTGCTCCTCCTTGGTTCTCGGGACCTCCGGCCGCCCTCCCAGCCTCGTACGGCCTCGAGGAGCGTGCCTGCCAGCCGATCGTAGCCCAAGGACTGCTCGACCCGGAGTCTGGACGCTCCGGCCATCTCCGCCCGCCGGGAGGGGTCGCCGAGGATCTTCTCCATGAGCTGAGCCAGCTCTGCAGGATCATCCGCGCGATCCAGGACCAGTCCGGTCACTCCGTCATCGACCGCCTCGTGGGAGCCCCCGCTGCGCCCGGCGATCTGGGGAACGCCGCAAGCCGCGGCCTCGAGGAACACCACGCCGAATCCCTCCTGTTCGAGCCCGGCCCACCGGCTCCGGCATGCCATGACGAACAGGTCCGCACATCCATAGAAAAGTGGGAGCTCGGCGTCGGTCAGCCTCCCTGCAAACCGGACCGGAGCGCGGGTCGAGCTGGCCAGCCGCTCCAGGCGTTGGCGATCCCGGCCGGCCCCTGCGATGGCTACCACCAACCGGGGGTGCGACGGGGCGAGCCGGGCCGCCGCGGCGATGAGGGTGTCCATACCCTTGCGGGGAACCAGGCGCGAGACCGACACGACCAGCTCTGCATCTCCAGGGATCTCGAACCGCGAGCGCGCACCCGCGCGTGCGGACGGATCCAGCACGCGGAATCTCTGCGTGTCGACTCCCGGCAGCACCAGTTCGACCGGGGGCACCGACGAAGCCACCCGGGCCGCTTCCTCCCACGGGTAGTGTCCCGCCGCGATCAAACCGTCCGCACCGGAGATCACCGAGGAGAGCAGGTTGCGCAGAACCGGGAGACGGGCCGGAACGGTGATCTCGGCGCCGTGAAGGACCACCGCGTAGGGGATCGGCAGGTGCCGTCCGATCCGTCCGAGGGGAAGGGCCGGATCGAGGACCGCCACGCCCGCTCCGCTCTCGGAGGCGAGTTCGGCCACCTGCCTGGCGAGCGAGGACGTTGGCCAGAGGACCTTCTCCCGCGTCCGAACGATTCGCATGGGAGCGGTGGCATCGAACTCCTCGGAGCCTGGGAAGGGAGTGGTCAATATGGTGACCTCGCCGGGCGGCAACCTGCGCCACAGCTCCCAGAGATAGGTCTGGATTCCACCTACTTTGGGCGGGAAGTCATTGGTGACCAGGAGGTGGCTCATCGGGAACCCGATCGAACCCTGCCGGTCATCTCCCTCCCGGGAGTCCCCCTCCCTTCGGCGGTGCCGTGAGCTCCTCCCTCGCAGGGTCCACCCGCAGCGATGCTGCCTCCCCGCAGCAGGTCCAGGCGGCCGAGCTTCCCTGCAGCCCACGAAGCGTGGAGTTCCAGCATGGCGTCACCGCTCGCCAGGGCGGCGCGCAGCGCGCCCTCCACCTGCGGGTCGTCGCCAACGGCGACATTGCCCAAGGCCACCAGGGCATTGCGCCGTATGTACCGGGGATCACGCCCTGCGATGTACCACCGTCCATATCGGGCGAGCAGCTCCTCGTCGGATGAACGCACCATCGACACCAGGTCGGCCCATGGTTCCTCGCCTGCCGCCGGTGGAGGGGGTGGGTCCCGACGGTCGGCCGAACGATTGGGCGGGCAGTGGAGCTGGCATTCGTCGCAGCCGTAGACCCGATCTCCCAGGGCGTCCCGGAACGCAACCGGAAAATCCCCGGGCGCCTCCAGCAACCACGCCAGGCAGCGGCGCGCGTCCACCGTCCCGGGACGGACGATCGCGCCGGTGGGGCAGGAGTCGATGCACCGGGTACAGGTCCCGCACCCGTCCTCGACACGCCCACGGGCAGAAGGAAGGGGGGCGTCGGTCACGACCGAACCGAGCAGGAACCAGGATCCCCGACGGGGGATGAGCAGGAGAGAATTCTTCCCGTACCAGCCAATCCCGGCTCGATAGGCCGCTTCGCGATCGACCAGGGCGTTGTCATCGACCACCACCACCGACATCCATCCCGCCTCCGACAACTCTCCCGCGATGCACGCGAGCATCTCCCGAAGGCGCGCGTAATAATCGTCCCACGAGTAGCGAGCGACCCTCCCCGTGGCCTGCGAGGGAACGGGGCCCGGCTCCGATCGCCGGTAGGAGAGGGCCCCCACCACCAGCGATCGTGCTCCCGATAGCACCCGACCCGGGTCGGTGGAACGATCTGGATTGCGGTAGGTGAAGGCCATGGTCCCCGAAAGACCCTCCGCCTTCCGGTGGTGGAGATCGGCGCGGGTCGAAGCGAACACGTCCGCGCTGGCGATCCCCACCGCGTCGAGACCGGCCTGCCGCCCTGTGCTGATCAGCTTCCCCGCCAACTCCTCCACCGCATCCGATGGGCCAGGCGATCGTGACGGTCGCCGATCGGCGATCGCCACCCTTGCCGGCATCAGTCCTCCGGGGCGACCACCGGGCCCTCGATCAGCTCGATCCCCGTGCCGTGCCCGCACCAACGGCAGGTGACCTCGTCAATCACCTCTTCCAGGACTTGCTCATCCTCGACCGTGAGCTCTCCACCGATGCTGTAGTGGTAGAAGGCGCGGGTCTTCCGGGTGGCCACCACGTCGAAACGGGTCAGGTTCCCGCATGATGCGCATCGATAATGCACCGGATTCCACACGGGCGCGACGCTAACACGACCGCTTCCGGGCCGATCGCGGCCGCTGGCGCACCCGGGTCCCTGACCAGCGCTCATTTCGCCGGTGGCGGTGGATGCCGCAAAGTGGCGAAACCGGGGTCGAGGTCCCGCGCCGAATCGACTGCCTCCTGCGCAGCATCGGGATCTCCCAGCGACGCGTGGCACATCGCAGCTAGGTACCGAGCGCGCGGATCGATAGCCGCTGCGTCACTGCTGCCCAGAACCGCCAGCGCCTCCGCGTGATCCTCCGCCGCGGCGAGCAGCCCGGCCACCGATATGGAGACGTCGGAGTTCCCGTCGAGTGCGAAGTAGCCCTCCCACACCTGCTTCAATACCCGGCACGCTTCTGCGCGGAGGGGAGGCGGGGCGCCGGGAAGATCCCGTAAGAGAACCGGCGCGACATAATCCAAGAAGCGCGAATCGAGCTCCACGGCCCTTAGCAGGTCCAGTGCGTCGATCAGCGATAAGGTCCCCGCTTTGTCTTCGCAGAGGCGACCTGCCCCGGTAATCGTCCCCACTGGGTCGTCGGAGAGGATCTCCTCCAGCTTGCTTGACAGGCGCGACGCCCCGCCGGTTGCCACGCCGCTGATCATCGCAGCCACCTCCAACCGCTCACTGCACCGCTCCGAACGGAGAAGGGTCGCCCCGCGCTCGCGCCAAAGGCGGTCGATGATCCCCAGATCCACCGGGAGAGAGATCGAGTCTCCGTGAACGCCCATATCGAGAAACCTGGCCGACCCATCGGGATCGCCTGTCCGCTCGCCGATCAGCAACAAGAATCGTCCCCCGGAGATCCCGGACAGCGTTCCGAGCGAGCGCAAAGGGTCGATCGGGAACAAGAAGCGGCGCGACCGGGGCGGGGCGATGCCCCCTGCCAGACCGACCGGCCCGCCCCCGGCGACGTCGTGCAACAGCCTGTCGACCCGGGGTTCCCGGTACCGACCGGATGCAATCGGGGCCATTTCGGTCACGAATTTGAGGCCGGCAAAGAAGCCGCGACGGCCACCTGCGGTCCGTTCCCACCCGACCCACTCTTCGAAGATGGGCCCCATCTTCGAAAGGTAGAGATCCTGGCGTTGCACGCAGAACAGGTAATTGGCGATCGCGGCCACCGGATTCACCACCGATCCCGGGCGCAAGACCGCCCGGGATCGCTCGCACACCAGGGTGGAGTCGGTCACCGGGTTGAATACCGCCAGGTCGAGTAGCCCCGCCTCCAGGTACGGTCTCAGGTTGGGATTCTCCCTCCATGAGTCGACGTTGGACTCGGCCATGTCGGTGAGGACATAGACGATCCGTGCTGGGGTTTCCACATCCGCCAGCCTTCTCACCATGTAGTAGCCGAGGCGGCCCGAGCCGGCACCCAATTCGACGAGGTAGACCGGTTCGGCCGGGTCGAAGGGACCGAAGCACCCGCCGGCGCACCCGCCGAGAAAGGCTTCGACGGCCCGCGTATAAGCGGTAGCGAGGAGCGGAGACGTGGTGATCAGGTCGGGGACCTCCCCGGATGACCAGGCAGCAACGCCCCGTGAGGCGAAATACGCCTCGTGGACGTCCCAAATCGACGAAGAAGAAAGGGGCCGGGGCGACTCGAAGAGTGCCGGCGATTCCCCCGGGTGGGTCCCGGGCGACCGGGTACCTCGAGCTCCGTGCGTGCCTATCGGGGCGCCCCCTCAGGCAGGTGCAACGCGCTGGGAAACCCGGACAAGACGATCGAGGACCGCCAAGGCGGCTCCCGAATCGATCGACTCGGCCGCTACTTCGATACCGTCCTTGAAGTCACCCGCTCGGCCGGTGACCACCAGTGCCGCCGCCGCGTTGAGGAGGACGATGTCACGGTGCGGACCCTCGGTCCCGGAAAGGACCGCGCGGACGATTGCCGCGTTGTCTTCAGCGTCCCCGCCTTTCAGCGATGCCATGTCGGATGTGGGGAGACCCAAATCCGCCGCCGCGACGTCGAAAACTTTGGAATGCGCCTCGGCGGCACTTACCTCCACCACCGTGGACGGCGCAGTGGTGGACAGTTCGTCCAAGCCGTCGCTGCCGTAGACCACCATCGCCCGCCGGACACCGTTGGAACGCAGAACGAGAGCCATCTTCGGAGCCATCTTCGGATCGCTGACTCCGACGACCTGGAACGGCACCCGCGCCGGATTGGCCAGCGGTCCCAAGAAGTTGAACACGGTGGGGATCCCCAGCGCCTGGCGAACCGGCCCCACGTGGCGGAATGCCGGGTGGAACCGGGGTGCGAAACAAAAACCCATCCCCGCTTCCTCCACGCACTTTCTCACCGAGCCAGGTGGCAAATCGGTGACCACGCCCAGCGCGCCGAGGACATCGGCGGAACCCGCTCGGGACGACGCGGCACGATTGCCGTGCTTGACCACGGTGACACCCGCTCCGGCCACCACAAAAGCAGCGATGGTGGATACGTTGAGCGACCCGCTTCCGTCCCCGCCCGTGCCGCAGGTGTCGACCGCGTCACCGTCGATGTCGAGCGGCTCCGCGAACGCAAGGACAGCCCGGGTGAATGCGGCCATCTCGTCGGCGGTCTCGCCCTTCTGCCGGAGACCGATAAGGAAAGCTCCGATCTGCGCGGGTTGAGCCTGCCCGGAAAGGATGTCGACCATGGCGGCATACGCCTCGTCCGGGTCGAGCGGCCGTGCGGTCGCCAGCTTGGTGAGGACGGCCCGCCACCCGCCCAGGTCGGCAAGCTCAGGGGTCCCCATCAGAACGCCCCGAGGGGACTGGCGCCTTCAGGCGTCGGAGAAGTCACTAGTCCCACCACAGATCTCCGTCGAGAACACCCTTGGAGATGAGCCCGAGCTGCACCTGCGAGCTGCCCTCCACGATGGTGAGTTGGCGCGCATCGCGATAGAAAAGCTCGGTCAGGTGGTCCTTCATGTATCCGGCCGCACCGAGAAGCTGGACGGCCATACCCGACGCCTTCACCGCCAGCTCGGTTGCGTAGTACTTGGAGATGGATAGGTACGGCACCCATTCCTTGGTAAACCTGCCCTGGTCTGCAAGCCACGCGGCACGATAGGTGAGCAGCCGTGCCGCCTCGACCTCGGTGGCCAGCTTGGCGATCTCCCACTGGATACCCTGGAAGTCGGCGATGGTCTTGCCGAATGCAGGCCGGGCCTTCACATAGTCGGTGGCATACATGAGAGCCCCCTCGGCAAGGCCGATACCCCGAGCCGCCACGATCGGGCGCATCGAGTTGAGGCCCAGCATGGCCAGGCGGAAACCTCCTACCGAGCCGATAACGTTGGAGGCAGGTACCTTGACGTCGGTCAGGAGAAGCTCCCCGGTATCGACCCCCCGAACCCCCATTTTCCGGTCGAGCGCTCCCACCTCCACGCCCGGCCAGCTCCGCTCGACGATAAAAGCGCTGATCGCTTCGTGGTGGCGCGCGGCTGGGTCGGTGCCCCCGCCGGCGCCCGGCCGGGGTGTCTTGGCGAAGATGCAGTACCAGTCCGCCTGGGCGACCCCGGACATCCAGGACTTCACCCCGTTGAGGACCCACCCACCGTCGACCGAGGGATCGGGCTCCGCTCGAGTTCGGATGCCCATGACGTCACTGCCCGCCTGGGACTCGGAAAGGCCGAAAGCAGCCCGCTGCGAACCGTCGGCGATTCCGGGTAGGTACCTCTTCTTCTGCTCGTCGCTACCGGCGATCAGCACGGGCCCGGTGGGCAGGCGGGTCAAGAGCAGCATCAATGAGGCGACATTGGAGTACTTGGCCACTTCCTCGATTGCGATGGCCAGCCCGAGAATGCCGGCACCGCCCCCCCCGTACTCCTCCGGCAGGCAGAGGCCGAGCAATCCGGCGTCGCGGAACGCGTCGAAGAGATCCTGGGGATATTCGCCGCTCTCGTCGATCTCCCGGGCGCGGGGCCGCACCTTGTCGCGGGCCAACCGCCGGACCGATTCCTGGAGCGCGGAATGCTCAGGGGAGAATTCGAAGTTCACTCGCCACAGACTAGGCCGCTACGCAGCCTCTTAGTATCGCCTACGCCGACTTGCGGCGTTGGCGGATGATCCGCCTCCGTTCCCGAGCAGTGGTGCCGCCCCAGATGCCCTCGTGTTCCCTGGAAGTCAGGGCGTACTCGAGGCACGCCTCCCTCACCGGGCACTCGGCACAGATGGCTTTGGCGACTTCGCTGTCCTCCTCGGCGGCAGGGTAGAAGATCTCCGGATCGAGACCTCGGCAGGCTGCTCGCTGCCGCCAGGACTGGTTGAGCCTGGTCTGTTGCTTCATCAGGAGGATCGCTTTCTTACGCAATTAGAGCCCCAGGTGATGAGCCCGGGACAGACGGTCAGGGATGCAGTGGAAGGAACCACCCCGCTGAACGGGGCACCATGCCGGTTGCTCCTTCCTCTGCCTATTCAATTATCTTTCAACAAAGCCCCGTCAGTCCAATATTCCTTCGGCTGGTATAATTCCGGCTCCCCGAAGGCCTTTGGCGGCCGAATCCAGCGGCGGGCCTATCACCCTCCGTGGCGCACGTCCTCCAGAAGGGCAAGTCGGGTCTCCTCGGACAGCATGGTGGCCTCCGGGTAGGCCGGATGGTCGATCGCAACGGTGACCGGACCGGTCGCGAAACGATCCACCTGCTCGCCGGTGAGACTGAAGGTGATGTAGTGAACCGAAGCGGTGATCTGGTCCCGCGTGAGGGCCGCCTGGTGCTCGGCCTCGGTTGCACACCGCACGGTCTCCGCCCCGCCCTGAGCACCGATTACATCCGGGTTGCCCAGGTGCAGCACGACGGAGTGCTCGATGCCCACCAGCTTCGGAAGCCAGTAGCGCAGCTCCTCGTCGGTCACCAGCTCGATGAAGAGGGTGGCGCACAATTGGCCTGGATCGGGGATCAGGGCGTTATAGGTGTCCAGCTCCCCCTGCACCTGACCGTCGGTGAGCATCTTCTCTACCCGTACCATCTCCTGCACCTGGAACCTCATGGTCTCCGAGTTCTCGAAGGTGAGCGAGACGACCGGACCGATCCCCACCCGGCGCACCCGCTTGATGTCGATGATGTGACGGCGGAATTCGTCGCGCTCCCGTTCGTAGGCCCGGAGATCGGCGATGTCGGCGAGGGTGAGCTTGCTCACGTGGCGGATTCCTCAGGGATTCCGTAGGCACGGGCGATAACTTGCATCGGGTGGAGGGGTACGAATCCGGTCTCCTCGGCGATGGCGGTATTGGCGAGGTGGCAGTCCCCCATGATCACCGGTGGCGTCGCCGATCCGCCCGGGAGCGCTTCGCGGATGGCAGCGACCATCGGCTTGGCCACCTGCTTGGACTCGACGAAATGGGAGGATCGATAACCCCAGGTGCCGTCGATCCCCGAACACTTGGACACGATGGTGACCACCGCGCCCGCCAGTTTGAGGAGATCGCGGGCACGGAGTCCGGCATTCTGGGCCTGGTGATGGCAAGCGACGTGGTAGATCACCTTATCTGGTACCGGACCGGAGAATTCCGTGTCCAGCTCCGCTTCCGGATCGGACTTCAGTTTCAACAGGTACTCGGATGGCTCGAAAGTGTGAGCAGCAACCAGGTCTGCGTCATCGCCACCCACATAGACGGGGTAGTCCTTCTTGAGAACGTAGGCGCAGGTCGGCTGGGCGACGATGACGTCCTTGCCGCCGGCAACTTCGGGAGCGAGTGCGGCGACGTTCTTCTCGGCTTGAGCGACGAATCGCTTCACGTCACCGCTGTGGAGCCACGGCGCACCGCAACAGCGCGCTCCCTCGGGGAGCGAGCAGGCAATTCCGTTGCGCTCGTAGACCTTCACCAGGTCCTGACCGATGGACGGCTCCATGTACTCGATAAAGCAGGTCGGGAACACCGCCACGCTGCGCTGAACCTTGCGTATCAGAGGCTTGTTGCGGCGCGAGAACCAAGATGAGAACTTCCGGCGTGCATAGGTGGGAAGCACGCGGTCGGCAGAGATCCCGGTGACCGCCTGCATGATCCGGCGCACCGTGGTACCCGGCGTCGAGACCACCCGATTAACCAGAGGAGCCAGCGCGACCGATACCGTACCCACCAGGTCGGTCCGGTTGAGCGCCTGGTCGGAGATCATCTCGCCCACCGTCGCCTCCGAAGCTCGATGGTGGGCGTGTGCACGCATCATTAACCGGGGGAAGTCAAGCTCCCATTCGTGAGGAGGCACGTAGGGACACTTCACGTAGCACAGCTTGCACTGGAAGCATTCGTCGACCACCTGGTCCTGCTGGGCCGGCGTCATCGACTCTGGATGTCCGTCGAGCAGGTCGATGGTGTCGAAGAGGGTCGGGAAGGACGGGCAGAGATTGAAGCAAAGGCGGCAGCCATGACACAGGTCGAAAACCCGGGTCATCTCCTGCCGCAGATCTGCCTCGACGAGATATTTCTCGTGGCGGGGGTCGTAGGTAGTTGTCAATTCAGGTCTCCCGTTCCAGGACTCGGGCGCGATCTGGCGCCCTGTGTTGTCCTGAATGCATACGGTAGGTCCGGTGGATCGGACTTGTCGAGCGATGGCGCCCACTCTCTACTGCAGCGATACCGAAGCGTTGGGACCACGGGTGCGCCGGACGGCGCACCCTGTCAGGTCCTAACGTGGCTACCCTACGAGATCGAAGCGAGGCCCTGGGTAAAGCGTCCTGCGTGGCTGCGCTCGGCACGTGCCAGTGTCTCCAACCACTGGGCGCACTCTTCCAGGCCCTCGTCACGGGCAGTCTTGGCAAAGCCCGGGTACATTTCGGTGTACTCATAGGTCTCGCCCTCGATGGCCGAGCGGAGGTTGTCCTCGGTCGCACCGACCGGAGCGCCGGTAACCGGGTCACCGGTCTCGGCTAGGAAGTCGAAATGTCCGAATGCGTGTCCGGTCTCACCCTCGGCCACCGAGCGAAAAAGTGCGGCGACGTCGGGGTAACCCTCGATGTCCGCCTTCTGAGCGAAGTAGAGGTACCGACGGTTCGCCTGGCTCTCGCCGGCAAACGCCTCCTTGAGATTCTTCTCCGTCTGAGTTCCCTTGATGCTTGCCATGGTTATTCTCCTTTTCTCGGATTGTATTGAGTATCGGCAACCGATAGTAGTATGAGGGGGCCCACCTACCCGGCGTCTGCGAGGACCACCGCCTGCATCGATCTGCAGGCAGGGCAAAGCCCGCGGAAGGTGATCTCCGCGCGCTCGACCTCGAAATCCTGCTCCCACCCGCGGGGAAGCGCGGGAGGGTGAAGCTCGCCCGCCAGATCGCGGATCTCCCCGCACCGATCGCACACCAGATGGTGATGGCTGGTGACATTCGGGTCGAAACGGGAGGATCCCGTCCCGAGGTCGAGTGCGAGAATCTCCCCCATCTCGGCCAGGTCGTTCAACGTCTGGTAGACCGTCTTCAGCGAGATCGAGTCCATCTCCTTCCGAGCCGCCTCATAAACGGATTCGGCGGTGGGATGGGCGGTGTTGCCCTGGAGAATCCGGAAGATGCACTGGCGCTGGGGCGTGATCTTCCGCCCGTTGGCCCGGAACAGCTCTGTCAGCTCGGCAGGCGACCTCACGATGGAAACTCTAATCCGCTAATCGCTGTTTGTCAACAATTATTGTTGACAAACATTATTATTCATATTATCCGGTGGAAAGACCACCCGGCGGGCCGCTTCCTCGGAAGGCCCACCCCCCAATGTGCCAAGCTGAGCGCAATGAAAAAGGTCACCCCTCCCGGTACTTTCGACCGCACCAGTGCGCTGGCCCGGCTCACCTCCGAGCGCTTCGATCTGGCGGTGATCGGCGCCGGGGTGACCGGAGCGGGGGTGGCATTGGACGCCGCGTCTCGGGGACTCAAGACGGCTCTCATAGAAAAGGGGGATTTTGCTTCGGGGACTTCCTCCAAGTCCTCGAAGCTGGTTCACGGCGGGCTCCGCTACCTCGAGCAGAGAGAGTTCGGCCTGGTCTACGAGTCGCTGCACGAGCGTCAGCGGTTGCTCGACAATGCACCCCATCTAGTGGAACCGCAGCCTTTTCTCATCCCGCTCTTCGGCAAGGGCGGGGTGGTGGACGCCACGATTGCGCGGACCTACTCCCTCGCTCTCTGGCTTTATGACATGACCGGTGGAATACGGATCGGTAAGCGACACAAGAGGATCTCCTGCGCCGAGGCTGCTGCCCACATGCCCACCCTCCGCGCCGACCGCCTGGCGGCAGGCTTCATCTACTATGACGCCCGGGTGGACGACGCCCGGTTGGCGCTCGCCCTTGCTCGCACCGCGGTGATCGACCACGGCGCGGTAGCTGCCTCCTACGTCCGGGCCGGAGGTCTGGCCAAGGACGCCAGCGGTCGCATCACCGGTGTTGAGATCGACGGGCCTGGCGTCGACGAGGGGTCGGTGGTGGAGGCGCTTTCGGTAGTCAACGCCACCGGCGTATGGGCAGACGAGGTTCGCCAGCTCGACGAGGGCTCCGATCCAGCATCGATCCGCCCGGCCAAGGGAATCCACGTCACCGTCGCCCACGAGAAGCTTCCCTGCGACATCGCCGCGGTCATCCCGGTCCGCAAGGACCACCGCTCGATCTTCGTCATCCCGTGGGCATGGGGAGGCCAGACTTACATCGGGACGACCGACACCGACTACCGAGGCCCGCTCGACGATCCCGAGTGCACTCCTGCCGACGTCGCTTACCTCCTCGACGCGGTGAATGACTACGTCTCCGAGCCACTCACCGTCGCCGACGTCACCGGAACCTGGGCCGGGCTCCGGCCTCTGGTCGCCTCGGGGAAGCGATCCCGGTCGGCGCGGACCGCCGATCTCTCCCGCCGCCATTTCATTTCCGCGTCGCCGACGGGCATGGTGACGGTAACCGGGGGAAAGCTGACCACGTACCGCAAGATGGCTTCGGACACGGTCGACACGGTGATCGACGTCCTGGGCCACCGTCGCCTCCGTTGCAGGACGAAGAACATGCGCTTGCGGGGCGCCGCCGGGCTCGATCAGCTCACCGCTCCGGGAGCATCGGAACGATGGGGCACCACCCGGGAGGTCCTCGACCACCTGGCGCGCCGGTATGGAAGCGAATCCGTTGCGATCCTCGATCTGTGCCGAGATCGACCGGACCTGGCCCGACAGCTCGTCCCGGGCACACCGTACCTCAGTGCGGAAGCGGTATTCGCGGTGCGGGCCGAGATGGCTCAGACACTCGAAGACGTCCTCACCCGCCGCACCCGGGCACTGCTTCTCGAGCATCGCGCCACGGTCGACGCCGCACCGACGGTTGCCGACCTGATGGCGGGCGAGCTCGGCTGGGACACTGCCGAGCGTGACCGGCAGGTCAAGGAATTCCTCGATCTAGCCGACCGTCTCGCCTCCGCGGCCGGGCTGCCCATGGGCGCCCGTCCTTCCGAACCATCGGAGGTACCTGCCTCCGCCGACCTTTCTATGGGAGACCCCCGATGACCCGTCCCACCCCTCCCATCGAGTTCCCGGTTCCCTTCGATCAGGTCACCGCCCGCTTCGACGGCAAGGCGGTTGACGTACCGGACGGGTTCGTCAAGGATCTGGCCGGGGTGTGTCCGGTAATGGCCACTGATGCCGAATCACTTGCCGAGTCCGGGCGGGACTGGTGGCCCCTCGCCCTCCACTGGGCTCTGGAGGGGCAGGTTCCCGCTCTGCCTTGCTGCACTGCGCGTCCCCGGTCCACCGCCGAGGTCTCCGCGCTCCTGTCAGCCTGCAACCAGGAAGGTGTGCCGGTGACCCCGGTTGCGGGTCGCTCGGGCGTGTGCGGATCCTCCGTCCCGCTCTACGGGGGAGTGGCCCTCGACATGTGCGGCATGGAGGGGCTGGTGGGCGTCGACGAGGTCTCGCTGACCGGGACAGCGCTTCCCGGCACCTTCGGCCCCGATCTGGAGATCGCCCTGCGCGAGCACGGCTGCACCCTCGGACACTGGCCCCAGTCGGTCGCCATCTCTACGGTGGGCGGGTGGCTGGCCTGCAGGGGCGCCGGCCAATATTCCACCCGCTACGGGAAGATCGAGGACATGACGCTCGGGCTGGAGGTGGTACTCGCCGACGGCCGCGTGCTGCGCACCGGAGGTCGCTCGCCGCGGTCCGCCACCGGCCCTGGGCTCACCGACTTCTTCATCGGGAGTGAAGGCACTCTGGGCGTGATCACCGAGGCGACCTTTCAGCTCCACCCGGTCCCCCCCACCGAGCGGAGGGTCGCTTTTGGCTTCTCCTCCTTCCCCGCCGGGCTCGACGCCTGCCGGCGAATCCTCCGGCGCGGTGGAAGGCCGGCGGTGCTGCGCCTCTACGACGAGATCGAGACACAGCGGAACTTCTCCCTGGAGGGAACCAACGCCCTGGTAGTACTCGACGAAGGCGACCCGATCGTTATCGACTCGGCAATGAAGATCGTCGAGGACGAGTGCGCCGGGTCGGGAGCCACCCTTCTCGACCTGTCGCTGGTCGAGCACTGGCTCGGTCACCGCAACGACACCTCCGCGCTGCAGGCACTCACCCGGATCGGGATCGTGGTCGACACCATCGAGATCGCGGCGCCCTGGGGCGCCCTGCCGGGGATATACGACAGCGCGATCGGGGGGATGCGAGCGGTCCCCGGCAACCTGAACGCCTCGGTACACCAGAGCCACTCCTATACCAGCGGTGCGTGCCTCTATTTCACCTTCGCGGGCAACCCGCCCGAGGGGACGGAGGATCCGGCGGCATGGCGGGCGAACTTTTACGAAGCCTCGTGGCAGGCAGTGATGGATGCGGTCATCACCGGCGGGGGAACCATCAGCCACCACCACGGCATCGGCGTCAATCGTGCCCGTTTCATGAGACCGGCGCTGGGCGACGCCACCATGTCGCTCCTTGCCGACATCAAGCACTGCCTCGACCCCCACGGGATCCTCAATCCCGGGAAGCTGGGGCTCCCCTCGCCGTTCGGCGAAGTGCCATGGCCGTAACGGCACCGCCCTTCCCGCCGCCGTGTCGGGCGCGCCACGCCGAACCTGCGACACCGATACGGGTCCCGGTCCACAGATGAGTCCCGGCACCGTCCTTGTGATCGACGTGGGAACCAGCTCGGTTCGTGCATCGGTCGTCGACGCCGACTCGAATATCCGCCACACGCATCGCCAAGCTGTCCTCCCCTCGTCGCCGGTTCCCGGTTTCGTGGAATTCGACCCTGTCGAGTTGGCCGAGGCGGTCATGTCTGTGGCGCAATCCTCCCTCGCCGATGCCGGTCCGGTCGGCGGAGTCGGCATCGCCAACCAGAGAGCGTCGACCATCCTCTGGGACCGCCACTCCGGGATTCCCGCAGGGCCGGGAATCGGATGGCAGGACCTGCGCACCGCCGGAATGTGCCTGATGCTGCGCGACCAGGGTGTCAAGCTTGCACCCAATTTGTCGGCTACCAAGCTGGCCGCGCTGCTCGACATGGCCGACCCCGAACGTAAGGGCGACTGGTGTTTCGGTACGGTGGACAGCTGGGTGGCGTGGACCCTCTCGGAAGGTGCGGCGCACGTCACCGACGCGACCAATGCGGGAGTCACCGGACTGCGACGGATCGACGGTGAAGATTGGGAACCTGAGACACTGGAAGCACTGCGGATTCCCGAGTCCTGCCTGCCGCGTGTGGCCGATTCGTCCGGAGTGGTCGGAGTTGCCACCGCCCTCCCGGGTGCGCCCCCCATCGCCGGCATGATCGGTGACCAGCAGGCATCGCTGGTGGGGCAGGGGTGCACCCGGCCCGGCCTCGCCAAGATCACCTTCGGCACCGGCGGCATGCTCGACGCCTGCACCGGAGGCGTCCGACCGGCGTTCGACATCCATGGCGATCACGGTACCTACCCGATCGTCTCGTGGAAACGGGGCGCGATCACCTGGGGAGTAGAGGCGGTCATGCTTTCGGCGGGAACCGCGGTCGAATGGCTGCGCGACGACCTGGGGATCATCGCATCGTCCGCCGAGTCACACCGGATCGCGTCGCAATGCAGCGACACCGGAGACGTGTGGTTCGTGCCCGCTCTCCTGGGGCTCGGAACACCCGAATGGGACTTCGGTGCCCGCGGGACCCTTCTCGGTCTTACTCGAGGTACCGGCCGTCCCGAGATCGTACGTGCCGTCCTGGAAGGAATCGCCCATCGGGGCGCCGACTTGCTGGAGGCGGCGGAAGCGGACACCGGCTTGCAGATCGAAGCGTTGCGCGTCGACGGCGGGATGAGCGCGAACGACTGCTTCATTGCCGCTCTGGCCGATGCAACCGGACGCGAGATCGAGGTGTCGCCCGTCTTGGAAGCGACGACTCTGGGCGCGGCCTACATGGCGGGACTGGCGCTCGGTCTCTGGGGCGACGAGGAGGAGATCGCCGACGCCTGGGAGCCGGGAAAAGTGGTCGAGCCTTCCTCCCACGCTTCGCCGGCCAA
>JAKAWH010000044.1 GCA_021817065.1 Actinomycetes bacterium | reverse complement strand
AGCTGGTCGCTGCGCTACCCGGTACCCCGGCGGTGCGGCCCGAGTCCTGGCCATCATCCAAGCAACCGAACGAGTGGATATCGAGGAGATTTCCGAGGGCCGGGGCGTCAAGGTCGGCGTTGGATGCAGCACACCAGGAAAAGGCCGCCGCTGCCGCCAGTCCCGGTTCCGACACCGCCCAGCCCTGGTGGTGTCCGAAGTCGCCCCAGTCGGTGACCAGCAAGCCGGTCGCGCCGCAGGCGCCGGCCGCCAGAGCCGCCTCGCGGCAGTTGTCCACCGCGTTGGTGGTCCGGCCAACGATGGAGAGCCAGCTCGAGGTCCCCGGGCTCACCCACACCGGCACCCCGGCCCTGGCGATCGCCTCCATCCGCTCCGCAAAAGGATGTCCCTGGTCGTATCCCCATTCGCAAACGGTCACCCCGTCGGGCACCTCGCCGATCAGCTCGGGGTGGCTGGTGAGCATGTCGCCCCACACCAAGAGCTGGCGATCGTCCAGCGCGGGAAGATCCCGGAGATGGCGGACCCAGGTTGCCCACTCGTGTGACCGGTCAGACGGCAGGTCCCAGGGCTCGTCGAGGCCGACATTGAAAAAGGCAGAACCGAGAGCACCGGCCAGCTCTCCGGCCAGCTCCCGTACCAGGGAGAGCGACCCGGGTATCGACGGGTCGAGCGTGGAGGCGGGAATCGGTAGGCCCAGCGGGCTGGTCACCACGCCCCGGGATATCCCGAGACCCGCATAGCGTTCGTGGAGAAGCCATCTTTCCATGTGTCCCAGGGTGTTCTGGTTGGGAGCCAGCTCGATGTGGTGGGCCCGGCAATGCCGGGCAAGGCGGGCCAGGTCGTCGGCGGTGTAGGGATCCGCGTGCTCCCACACCTCCAGGTGGTTCGTGTACGCGAATGTGTGCTCCATGTAGAGCTGGAGATGGTTCACCTTCCAGGATGCAAGTCGCTCCACGATGGAACAGAGAGTCTCCAGGGTGGGGACCCGGCAGCGCGACACGTCGAGCATCACGCCCCGGACGGCGATGTCCGGCCAGTCTTCGATCACGCCGATTGGAAGGGTCCCGCCGGAAGATCCGCGTCGAAGCTGATCGAGGGTGGCACGTGCATAGAAGACGCCGGCATCGTCGGTGGCGTCGATGGTGATCTGTCCGTTCGGAACGATGCGGAGGCGGTATCCCTCCGCGGGCAGCCCGGGGCCTCGGGCAACGAGAGGCTCGCCGGTGGGCACCACCCGCTGGTGAGCCGAGAGGTCGGCCGTGCGGGGCCGAGGCAGCAGGCCGAATCGGCCGGGAGCGAGCACCGCGCCATTATGCTCGCTCGGTGGTCCCTGCTTCGGTCCGTCTCTACCGTCCGGAAGATCGTGACCGGATCCGCCGCATCTGCTACCTCACCGGCTACATGGGAGAGCCGGTCGATTGGTACTGGCGGGATGAGCGGAGCTTCGCAGACATGTGGAGCAGCTACTACACCGACGCCGAACCTGAATCGCTCTTCGTTGTCGAGCGGGGAGGGGCGGTGGCCGGCTACCTTTTCGGCTGCCTCGACTCCCGCCGTGCGTGGAATCCAGCCTGGATCGGTGCTCGGCAGGCGGTGACTCGCCTCTGCCTCGCCCGCCTAGGAACAGCCGGTGTCATCTGGCGGACCGTCGCCGACGTTGCGATCGGGAGACTGGTGGGCAGGCCCCCGGTCGAGACTCCCTTCTTCGATCAGCGCTGGCCCTCACATCTCCACATCAATCTCCTGCCCGAGGCCCGGGGAAGCGGTGCGGGACGCGCACTGGTCGATGCCTGGTTCGACCGCCTGCGCACGGCAGGATCGCCGGGCTGCCACCTGGAGACCCTGGCGGAGAACATCCGGGCGATCGGCTTCTTCGAAGCGGTGGGCTTCACGCGTTTTGGTGAGCCCCAGGCTGTCCCCGGCGAGCGCTCCCGTGACGGGATGCGCCTCCACCGCCAGGTGATGGTGCGTTCGATTGCATAAGAGCATGCACCGCTCTGCTTCCGGCCAGCAGGGCTGGGAGGCGTGCCATCGATCCAAATTGCATCCGGCTCGGTGCGCTCAAAGTGCCCGCGGCGGGAGCGCTCTTGAGGCTCCCGCCTGAGAACACATCCAGCGGAGGAGGTGGGATTCGAACCCACGGCACCCTTGCGAGTGCAACGGTTTTCGAGACCGTCCGATTCGGCCGCTCTCGCACTCCTCCGGGGGAAAGACTACTCGTCGGGGGAAGTGGGGCGGGCTGCCGAAGGCAGGTGAAGCCCGAGCGAGCGCCTACTTCCCGGAGGAAGGTGTCTTCGAGGCCGCCTTGCGGGGCGGGACCTTGCGTACCGGAGCTGGGGCGCCGGACGGAGAGGACGGAGCGGGCCGGGAGGTTCGCCGCTCGCCGCTGCCCCCCGGTCCACCACGGCTGCCGGATGCCGACTGGGTGGTCCGCCGCCGGCCGCTCGCCCGTGCCCGACGATGCATGGTGACCCCCATCGGGAGCGCTGGATCCAGGCCCGCCGCGGCGAGCAGCTCATCCAGCGCTTCGGGCACCGCATCGGCGATTTCCCAGACCCGCGGCACCGCCTCGGCACCGACCACCAAGCCCCAGTTGAGGACTCCCCGATAGCTCATCACCGTCACGTTCAGCGCAGCGCCCTCCATCGCCGGACCCAAGGGGAACCCTGCCACCATCTCGGCACCGCCGAAATAGAGGGGGAAGTCCGGGCCGGGCACGTTGGAGATGACCAGGTTCTGTACCGGCCGGTGACGATCGGAGAGCTTGAGGCGGGTGTAGGTGCGGACCGCTGCGGAGAACACGTTGGGGCTGGCGTGCTGCGCCCAGTTGAGAAGCTTGTCGGCGCCCAGGGCGCTGTGCTCTTCCTTGGCGCCGCGTGTGCCCGCCTTGATCACCTCGACGGTCCGCAGCGGATCCGGCTCGAAGGTGGGGAGGCCGACGAACATGCCGGACACTTTGTTGATTCCGGCGATGTCCTCGCCGTGTTGGTGGACTGACACGGGAACGGTGGCGACCAGCGCGTGTTCGGGAAGTTCGTTCCCGGCAATGAGGTAGCTACGCAGGGCGCGGGTGCACAGAGCCAGCACCACGTCGTTCACCGTGCATCCCAGATGATTCTTCAACCGCTTGACGTCGTCCAGCGCTATGGAGGAGAAGGCGATCTTGCGGTGGGGGGTGAGCGCGGCATTGAGGGAGGTGCGGGGGGCGGTGAGGGGGAGGGCGGCCTTGCCAGAACTGCTGTCGGCCTGCTGCCGCAAGCGGCGTACCTCCAAGACGGACTTGCCGGTCGCCCAGGCCAGCCGGGTGACGGCCAGCGGCTTGGTGAGTCGTTGGATCAATGCCTGCGCGATGAGGTCGCGATCGGAGGGAAGCTTCTCCGGTGGACCCTGTTCGGGGATCTCCTTGGGCGGGGGCGCGGCCTCCAGGTCGAAGAGGTGGGTCATCAGCTCCGCCCCCGACACCCCGTCGATGGTGCAGTGATGGATCTTGGAGACGATGGCGATCCTTCCGTCCTGCAGGCCCTCGACGAAGTACATCTGCCAGAGCGGCTTGGAGCGGTCGAGCTGGCGCGAGTTGACGTCACTGGCGAACTCGGCGAGGTTCTCGATGGAGCCCGGATGGGGAAGAGCGGCGCGTCGCACGTGGAAGTCCAGGTCGAAATCGGGGTCGTCCACCCAGTAGGGGTGGCCCATCCGGAACGGCACCTCCGCGATCTTCCGCCGAAAAAGCGGCGCCAGCGGGATACGGCTGGCGATGAAACCCCGCATCTTCTCGAAGGAGTACCCACCCGGCACGGTGGACGGGTCGAATATCGCCGCCAGGGAGACGTGCATGTGCAGGCTGGGAGTTTCGAGGTAGAGAAAAGCTGCGTCGAGTCCGGAAAGGCGGTCCATGGTGCCACCAGGATATCTGGGGAACCGTCACTTTTCTGTGGGGCAACCGGGGCGGTCCCGGCCGGACCGGCCCGCCTACCGGCGCCCGGCGAAGAAATCGCGGAGCAATGCCGCTGATTCTTCGGCCCGGATCCCACCGGTCACCTCGATCTCGTGGTTGAGGCGCGGGTCGGCACAGAGGTTGTAGAGGGTCCCGCAGGATCCCGCCTTGGGATCGGTCGCGCCGAACACCACCGATCGCACCCGGGCTGCGAACAACCCACCGGCACACATCGGGCACGGCTCCAGGGTCACCACCACCGTTGCGTCGGTGAGTCGCCAGCTTCCGGCCGTTGCTGCCGCGTCAGCCAGGACGAGCATCTCGGCGTGAGCGGTGGGGTCCTGGCGCAGCTCCCGCTCGTTGTGTCTCCGCGCGACTACCTCGCCGCCGATGAGGCACACCGCACCGATCGGGACGTCTCGGTGGAGCACCGCCCGCGCGGCCTCGTTCAGAGCCGCGCCCATTGCCTCGTGGTCGTTCATGATCTTGGAAAAGCCTGGCGGACCGGGCTCGGGCGACAATCTGTCATCCCGGTGCCCGGAGTACCGCAAGCGAGCGGAGGAGGTGGGATTCGAACCCACGGTCCCTTTCAGGACACACGATTTCCAATCGTGCCGATTCGGCCGCTCTCGCACCCCTCCGGTAGGTCCATTATTCTGCACCCGGGGGCCGGGTCCTGCGCAACGGGAATCCGTGAACCGAGTCAGGGCCGGAAGGCAGCAGCTCTCAACGGCAACTTTCGTGTGCCGCAGTCAACCTGGTCCCCGCTTGAAGAGGCGGGGACCAGGAGCGTAGTCCGGCCTGTGGGACCCAGGGTCGGGTCCCGGTATGCTGCCCTCGATGGGCGACGAGGAGTACCAATCCCTCTACCGGAGGTTCCGCCCCGGACGGTTCAGCGAGGTGCTGGGCCAGGACCACGTCACCACTGCACTTCGCAATGCGGTGGCCCGGGACCGGGTAGGACACGCCTACCTCTTCAGCGGGCCGCGGGGGACAGGCAAGACCTCAACGGCTCGTATCCTTGCCAGTTCGCTGAACTGCGCCGATCCCTCCGAGGGCGAGCCATGTGGCGTCTGCGATTCCTGCGTGGCGGTCGCCCGGGGATCATCGCTCGACGTTCACGAGCTGGACGCGGCCTCCAACAACGGTGTGGAGGCGATGCGTGATCTGGTGTCGCGGGCAGCACTGGCGACTCCGGGTCGCTGGAAGGTCTACATCGTCGACGAAGTCCACATGCTTTCGACCGCTGCCTCTAACGCGCTCCTCAAGACCTTGGAGGAGCCCCCGGGGCGGGTTGTCTTCGTGCTCGCCACCACCGATCCCCAGAGGGTCCTACCCACCATTCGCTCGCGAACCCAGCATTTCGAGTTCCACCTTCTGAAGCCAGAGTTGCTGGACGAGCTGGTGGCCCGGGTGGTCAAGGATGCCGACCTTGACCTGCCCGGCGAGATCCTGCCGACCGTGGTTCGCCGTGCACGCGGCTCTGCGCGTGACGCGCTTTCCGCTCTGGACCAGGCCGCAGCGGGTGGTGTTCTCGACGACGTCGGGGAGTATCTCGACGCACTGGCCGGAGCTATCCACCGGAGGGACGCAGCTTCCGCACTCACCGCTCTCGACTCGGCAATCTCCGCAGGGCGCGAGCCGCAGGTCCTCGCTTCCGAGCTACTGGAGAGGATGAGGCAGGACTTTTTGTGCACCTTCGCGCCCGATCTGGGGGACCCGGACACGGCGTCGCGGGGCGAGAGTGAGGACGGGCGCCCTGGCTTGGCTGCCCTGGTGCGTTCCATGGAACAGATCGGCAGGGCACAGGTGGACATGAGGGCGGCCCCCGACCCGCGGATCACCTTGGAGGTGTCGCTGGTCAGGGTGTGCAAACCGGAGCTGGACGCGTCGCCGGAGGCGATTCTCGAGCGCCTCGAGCGCCTGGAGCGAGGAGGGGGGACGGCGCAACCTACCTCCCCCGGCTCGCATCCGGCTGGCCCGGGACCGGGCCAGCCGGCCAAGCCCTCCCCCAGGTCTCCGGAGCCCGAACCGGCACGGAAGGCACCCGCCGCCTCCGGCTCTGCCTCCAAAGCATTGCGCGACCGGTATGGCTCTCCGTCCAAGTCGGCGGCGGGCGAGGGTCCCGGCGTACCCACTCGCGAATCGCTGACCAAGGTCTGGGGCGACGGGTTGCTCGCCTCACTTCCCACCAAGGTTCGGGCACGCTTCAAGGTGGGGAGGTTCGTGGCGGGCGAGCCGGGCACTGCTACTTTTGCTCTGCCCAACGAGGTGCACCGCTCCTACTGCGGTGAGCTGGTCGGGGAGGTCCAAGCGGCGCTGTCCTCCCATTTCGGTGTTCCTATTGAGTTGGTTCTGGTGGTCGACCCGGAGGGCCAGGCTCTGGAGGGGATCGTTGGAGGCCCGGAGCGAGCAGGAGGCCGGGAGCGAGCAGGAGGCCCAGGGGCACTGGGTGGCCCCGAGAGACTCGATGTTTCTGTGCAGGACGTGGCTCCCGGCACGACGGCCAACGGTACCCGACCCAACGGCCGGGTTACCCGGTCTGCCCCACCGGGGCGGGTAGTCGCGAACGAGCCGCCGGTCGACGCCGAGGACGAGATCCTGAACGATCCGAGCCAGTTACTCGGCGAGCAGGAGGTGCATGAGCGTGCCGCTGCCCTGATTCTCGAGCACTTTCCCGGTGCCGTCGAGATCACCGCCTCCCCTTCCCCATCATTGTGAAGTCGCCGAACGGTAGGGCGGCCAGTTCCCGCGGGGCCGTCTGATGGCTGCCTATGCGGAGCCCGTCCAGCAGCTCATAGACGAGATGAGCCGGCTGCCCGGAATTGGACCCAAGTCGGCGCAGAGGATCGCATTCCATCTCCTCAAGGTTCCCCGTGAGGAGGCCCTGCGCCTGGCGCGGGCGGTGAATGAGGCCATTGAGCGGATCACCATGTGCCGGACCTGTTTCAACGTCTCGGAAGGCGACGTATGCGTGGTGTGCTCCGATTCGGGACGGGACCGCACTGTGGTGTGCGTGGTCGAAGATCCCAAGGATCTGGTGGCCATCGAGAGGACCGGGGAGTTCCGGGGCACCTATCACGTTCTCCAGGGGGTCATCAGCCCGATCGACGGCATCGGCCCCGACCAGGTGAGGGCCCGGGAGCTTCTTGCTCGCCTGGAACCTGAGGGGATCGCCGAGGTGATCGTCGCCACCAACCCCAACTTGGAGGGCGAGGCCACCGCGATGTACCTTGCGCGGCTTCTGCGGCCGTTGGGGGTGGTTGTGACCCGCATTGCCAGTGGCCTGCCCGTTGGGGGTGACCTCGAATACGCCGACGAACTTACTCTGGGTCGGGCATTGGTCGGCCGCCGCGAACTGTCCGGCTGAGAGCCTGCGCCTCGAAGCGCGCCCTTTAGCAGCCCCGCTCGCCCCACAGGGCGCGGATCTGGTGCACCTGCACCAGATCCTGATGGTGCAGCGTGCTCTTCCGGTGGCTCCGAATGAGGCCGATTGTGGAAGGTGATGATGGACCGCGACATCCGGTTCTCCTTGGGGCTGCTGGCAGGAACCGGGTTCGTGGCGGCTTTCCTGGTGGACGCTGAGATGGCTGTCCTCGGAGCTCTCCTGGTGGTGGTCGCCGGGCTAACCACTCGCCGTAATCCACGGCCGCTCTGGCGTGCCGGCTACTGCCCTGCCCCTTACCTGGAAAAAGGGCGTACCATAGGGGCGGCGTGGCAACGGACGCTGCGCCATCGGTCGCGTCACCGGAGGATGCCGTGCGACGAGCGGACGAAGAGAATGCGATAGATATTCTGGGGAAGCTGGTCTTCTACGCGATGTCGATCGTGGTGGTGGCCGCGTTGATCTGGATGGTGCAGCCGGTCGCCCTGATTCCGATTGTTGTGGTCTTGGCCATTGCTGCCGTTGCCTGGCACGAGGCGAAGGTGCCTTTTGGCCCACCCGAGATCGCACGCAGGGGTGCCCCCCCGCGCCAGGCGGCCCGAATGTCGACCGGCTTCGACGGGATGTACGCGGGCGGAGGGCAGGTCAGGATCCCGCCACCTCTGGAACTGGAAGCGCGGGCGCGGCCTACCCCCTAGATAAGCCGATCATGAGGGACAAGAGGGCAGGCGTTCGGGGCGTCCCGACCCAGGTGTGAGGAGCTCCCGGTTCAGCCGACTTTGAGTGCCAGGGCATCGCCTTGGCCGCCGCCGCCGCAAAGCGAGGCGACACCGAATCCACCCCCTCGGCGCTTGAGTTCGTGCGCCAGGGTGAGGACGATCCGGGTTCCGGACATGCCCACCGGATGTCCGAGGGCGATTGCACCGCCATTCACGTTGACAATGTCGCCGGGGATCCCCAATTGGTCCATCGAGGCGATCCCGACTGCGGCAAATGCCTCATTGATCTCGAAAAGATCGACGTCGCCGACCGACTTGCCTGCTCGCTCCAGAGCGGTACGTGTGGCCTGGGAGGGCTGGGTGAGTAGGGATGGATTTGGCCCGGCAACCTGCCCATAGGAAACGATCTCGGCGAGAGGCTGCGCACCGAGGCGTTCGGCGACCGCTCGGGAGGTGACGACGACCGCGGCCCCACCGTCGGAGATCTGCGAGGCATTCCCGGCGGTGATGGTGCCGTCCTTTGCGAAGGATGGCTTGAGCTTCGCGAGGGTCTCCACGGTAGTTCCTGGACGGACGCCCTCGTCGGTGTCGACCACCACCGGATCCCCTCGCTTCTGGGGAACTTCGACGGCGACGATCTCGTCGGCGAACCTACCTTCCTTGATGGCGGCCGCAGCCCTCTCGTGGCTGGCTGCAGCAAGGGCGTCCTGTCGATCCCGCCCGATTCCCGCCTCTCTGGCATAGCGCTCGGTGGCATCGCCCATGCCGGTCTGGTCGAAGGCGCAGAAGAGCGCGTCGTACATGAGGGAGTCGATCATCGTGGTGTCGCCGAGGCGCAGGCCGGACCGGGCACCGTGGAGAAGATAGGGCGACCGGGTCATCGATTCCATTCCCCCGGCTACCACGATGTCGGCTTCGCCGGCAGCGATCACCAGGTCGGCCAGATGGATGGCGTTGATCCCCGAGAGGCAGACCTTGTTGACGGTGGTGGCCGGAATCGACATTGGGATACCCGCCCGGACCGCGGCTTGCCGGGCGGTGATCTGGCCAGCGCCCGCTTGGATCACGTGGCCCATGAAGACGTAGTCCACTGCGTCGGGGGCCACCCCGGCACGCTCCAATGCGGCCTTGATGGCGAATCCTCCCAGATCCGCGGCGGTGAGATCGGAAAGCGCTCCTGACAGCTTCCCGATGGGGGTGCGTGCTCCGCCGATGATCACTGAGCCGGGCATGAACGATCCTCCTTAGCGGTTACCGAACGGTAACTTTCTACTTTACGTGGCCTGGTAGGGGCGAGAAAGCCGGTCTCTCTGGTCCCGAAGGGTGGCCCTTCGGATGCTCCCCGGGCAGAATGCCGGAGGACCAGGTACACTAAAGAATACGGCCCGGGATGTCGACCTATGGACGAAGGCCGGAGGGACAAGGAGGAATGTCATGGACAGCTCGACCGCAGGGGTCTCGCAGAGCGCCGCAGCAGGCGCCCTCCAACTCGCGATGCAGCTCCAGCAGCACTTGGCATCGCAAGTTGCGTCGATGGGGGCGAGCAATCCCTCCCTCGCACCAGGCCAGTCGATGGCGGCGATGGATGCCGGGGGGGTGGCTGCCAACATGAGCGGTGCTTCCGGCATGGCAATCCAGGGTCTCGACATCTACGCCTGACCACACTGAACTGATCTCTCGCCAGCCGGTAGTCTCCGGCTAAGCCGGGCGGGCGTCGATGCGTTGTGGCACGGCGCCTTAGGCTAAATTGCCGACCGTGCAACCCTTTCTCGAAGCGATCGAAGCTCGTGCCGATGCCGCCGTGTTCGAGTCCATCCCGGTTCCCGATTCCTACCGGGCGGCGGTCGTTCTGGCGGGCGAGACCGAGATGTTCGCCGGTCTCGGCTCGGAGGACAAGGACCCACGCCGCTCCCTCCACGTCCAGGAGGTGCCCACCCCGGAGCTCGCTCCCGACGAGGTATACATGGTCGTGATGGCTTCGGCCATCAACTTCAACACCGTCTGGACCTCGATCTTCGAGCCTCTCCCTACCTTCGGCTTCTTGAAGCGGCTTGGCAGGGAGTCGCGGTGGGGGGCTCGCCACGATCTCCCCTACCACGTAGTCGGCTCGGATGCCTCCGGAGTGGTCATTCGGGCGGGCTCGGCAGTTCGCAACTGGCAGCCGGGCGCTCGGGTGGTGGTGCACTGCAATTACGTGGATGACCAGGATCCCTCTTCCCACGACGACTCCATGCTGGCGGCCAACCAGAGGATCTGGGGGTTCGAGTCGAATTTCGGGGGGCTCGCCGAGCTGTCGGTGGTCAAAGCCAACCAATTGATGCCCAAGCCCGAGCACCTCTCCTGGGAAGAGGCTGCATGCAATGCCCTGTGCAACTCAACCTCCTACAGGATGCTGGTATCCCGCAATGGTGCGGACATGAAGCAGGGTGACGTCATCTTGATCTGGGGGGCAAGCGGAGGACTGGGCGGGTACGCCGTGCAGTATGCGCTGAACGGTGGGGGGATTCCCGTCGGGGTGGTTTCCTCCGCCGACAAGGTCAAGCTGCTCCAGGCAATGGGATGCGAGAACGTGATCGACCGCAAGGCGGCCGGCTACCGATTCTGGAGCGACGGTCAGACCCAGGACGAGTCCGAGTGGCGCCGATTTGGCAAGGACATCCGTGCTCTGGTCGGGGACGATCCCGACATCGTGTTCGAGCATCCGGGTCGCCAGACCATGGGCGCCTCCGTGTTCGTCGCGAAGAGGGGCGGAATGGTGGTCACCTGTGCCGCGACATCCGGCTACATGATCGAATACGACAATCGTCATCTCTGGATGAAGCTGAAGTCGATCAAGGCAAGCCACTTCGCCAACTACCGGGAGGCGTGGGCAGCCAACGATCTGATTCGCCGGGGAGCGGTCCAGCCGACACTCTCGGCGGTGTTCCCTCTTGACAAGACCGGTGAGGCCGCTTACCAAGTGCACCGCAACATGCACGAGGGGAAGATCGGGGTCCTCTGCGCGGCACCGTCCGAAGGCATGGGCATCGCCGACCCCGAACTGAGATCGAAGATCGGCGAGGATCGCATCACGCTTTTCCGGAGGCTGGGAGCATGAGGCGTGAGCCGAGTGCGAACCGGCCCTCCGGCATTCGACTCAGGCGGAGGCTTCGAGCATGAGGCGTGAGCCGAGTGCGAACCGGCCCTCCGGCATTCGACTCAGGCGGAGGCTTCGAGCATGATGTTGACCGAGATCGACCATATCGCCATCGCGGTCGGCGACCTGGACGCGGCAATATCTTATTACGAGAGAGCTTTCGGAGGCACGGTAGCGCACCGCGAAGTGGTGGAGAAGGACGGCGTCGAGGAGGCACTCATCAAGGTTTCCGATTCCTATGTGCAGCTAATCACACCCGTGCGGGACGACTCGCCGATCGCCACGTTCCTCGGATCCCGCGGAGAAGGGCTCCATCACGTGGGCTACCGAGTGGACGATTGCGCCGCAGCCATCAAGGCGGTGGCCCAAGCGGGAGGGCGACTCATCGACGAGGTACCCCGCCCAGGATCCCGGGGCACCACCATCGCATTCGTCCACCCCAAGGGATCCTTCGGAACACTGATCGAGCTGGTTCAAGAAGGCTGACCGGGGCTTCCTTCGCCGATTGACAGTAGGGGGAGTCTGCTTCCTTACGGGGAGGGTGGTCAGTTGGGGAAAGGGCAATTTTCCCTTCAGGTGGGTGGATAGCCACCCGCTGTCGAGGTGAGCTCAATGGTAACGGAATCGCAATACTTTTCCCGTCGATTCCTCTGGCGGGGAGGCGTGTGCTCGGGCATTATGGAACCATGCTTGATGTGATGGTGCACGCCAGCGGGGAACATGTGGTGTGTCGACCGGTGGGGGATCTGGATTCGTACACGGTCGGCCCGTTTCGGGAGGCGCTTTCGCAGGTGGAGCCGGATGCGAATCTTCTGGTGGATCTCTCCGCTGTGCCTTTTCTCGATTCGACCGGGTTGGGTGCCCTCATCGGTTGTGTGCATCGGATCCGAGAGGGTGGCGGGAGGATGGTGGTGTGTGCCGCTAAGGCCAATGTCGCCAGGCTTTTGCAGATGACCGGCTTCGACAGGCTGGTCGTGATGACGCGAACATTCGAAGAGGCCGCCGACGCGCTTTCCGGCGACGACCTGCCCGAAGGGGACAAGGAGACGGTTGGGGCATAGGCCCCGCTAGGTGTCTCGCCAACCAAAACTTCCAATCGGGTAGGTCGCCACCGGAGGGCACGCTGGTTACGTATCGGGTGTCGATAGGGGCAGTTCGACGACGAACCGCGAACCGGCGGAGGGGCGGTCCTCCACCCACACGTGGCCGCCGTGAAGCCGGGCGTGCTCTTCGACCAGCGAGAGTCCGAGGCCGGTGCCCCTCCCCGCAGCGCGCCGGCGCGCTGCCGATCCGCGCGCGAATCGGTCGAATATGACCTGCCGCTCGTTCTCCGGAACTCCCGGTCCGGCATCCTCGACGGCGATCTGGACGGAGTTCCCGATGCGGGTGGCGCTCACCCGGGTGACCCCACCGGCGTGCATCTGCGCGTTCTCCACCAGGTTCGCTACGACCCGCTCGAACCTGCGCTTGTCCGCCTTGAGCACTGCGCCCGACAGAGCGGGGTCCACGTCCACGGGAAAGCCGGTCACACCGGTTGCCGCGATGCACTGGAGGAGGAGCTCACCGGGGTCGACTTCCTCCAGGGCCATTCTCGCTCCCTCGGAGCTGGATATTTCCAGCAGATCCTGAATCAGTCGCTCGAACCGATCGACCTCGACAGAGAGGAGATCGAGTGCCTGGGCGGAGCGGGCCGGGAGCTCTTCCCGCCGGTGCTGCATGACCTGGACGGCGGTCTGGATGGTGGTCAGCGGGGAGCGGAGCTCATGGCTCACGTCCGATGCGAAGCGCGCATCCCTCCGCATTCGCCGCTGGAGCGCCTCCACCATCGAGTTGAAGGATGTCGCGAGATCGGCAAGGTCTGCGTCGCCTGCCACCAGCCGGGTGTCCAGTCTCCCCCCGGCGATGGCGGCTGCTGCCCGGGCGGTCTCCCGCAGCGGCGCCAGAACCCTCTGGGACGCCCAACGCCCTACACCCAGGCCCCCGAGGGTGGTCGCACCCGCCGCCGAGGCGAGGGAGAAGAAAAGGATGTCGAGCGTATGGTGGAGGTTTGCCATGCTGAAGACTTCGAAGTAACTGGCCCCGGTCCCGGCGAGGTGGACGCCAACTGCGAAGTTCGGAATCCCATTCAGCTCGAATCTCTGGGTGGCGGCGCTCCCGGAGGTCACCAGCCGTCGCAAGCCCGGTGGCAGCGAATCCCTCACCGCCCCGAGGGAGGTCGAGTACCAGCTTCCCTGGTAGGCGAGGATGGGGATAGACCCGGCAGGGACCCCGAGGCTGCCCAGGAGGACCGGGATGTCGGGATTGCTGGCCCGAAGGCCGGCATGGATCAGGCTGGCGGCGACGAATGCTTGCCGCTGGTCAGTGGACTGCTCGGACCGCAGGGTTTCGGAACGCACCAGGGTGTAGGTGATGGCCGCCAGGATCACCGAGAGGACGAGTGCACCCAGAGCGAATGCCGCGGTGACCCGGGCGCGTATGCCCAGGCGTCTCATGGAACGATCTTGTAACCGAGTCCCCGAACGGTGACAACCACTACCGGGTTGGCGGGATCGGGCTCGATCTTGGTCCGGAGGCGCCGCATGTGCACGTCCACCAGGCGCCCGTCCCCGAAGTAGTCGTAGCCCCACACTCGTTCCAGTAGCTGTTCCCTGCTGAACACCCGCCCGGGGGAACCGGCGAGCTCGCAGAGGAGCCGGAACTCGGTCCTGGTCAAGTGCACCGGCTGGCTTGCCCTACGCACTTCCCCCGCTTCCTGGGCGATCTCAAGGTCGCCTATGACGAGGGTGGCAGGAGGCCCCTCGTGGGTATGGACCCGGCGCAGGAGCGAGCGAATCCTGGCGGCGAGCTCCTTGGTAACGAAGGGCTTGGTGACGTAGTCGTCGGCGCCGGCTTCCAGCCCGGTGATCACGTCCTGGGAATCGGACCGTGCGGTTACCATGATGATGGGCACCCCGGACGTGCGCCGCAGGAGCCGGCAGAACTCGAATCCGTCCATGCCGGGGAGGAAGACGTCGATGAGCACCACGTCGGGGGTTGCCGCGGCGAAAAGCTCCAGTCCCTCCTCGGCGGTGGGAGTCCCTGCCACCTCGTAGCCTTCGTCCTCGAGTGCCATCTGCATCGACGACCTGATCCTCTCGTCGTCCTCGATCAAGAGGATGCGGTTGGTGCTGCTGTTGCTCACGATCGACCGTCCTGCTCGCTCACCCGGTCGCCTGATCCGAGATCCCCGGCGCGAGCGAGGAATAGTCGGAGCGGGTGACTGGCCGGGTGAGGAGGGTCCCGTCGGAGCTAGGGACTTCCGTCGCGACTCCTCCGAGCTCGAAGGAGACTTGGAGGATGCCGGGGACCTGGGTCACCGTGTACACGATCTGGGCGATGGCGAGGATCTGGCTCTGACCGGTGGCAGTGGCGAAATCGTCCGTCAGGTCGACAGTGGCGGTGTTGGCGGAAACATGGACCGAGCGGATGGACGTTCCAGCCGGGATGTCGGAGGTGATTCCGGAAAAGGCTTCGGCGTTCGAGGGACCGGCAAGGAGCGTCGCCAGCACCGACGAGGCATCGACCGGGGCGGCAACCACTCGCTTGGCAATCAGCAGGTGCATCGTCGAGGAGACCAGGAATATCTCCTGGATCGCCTGGCCAGGGTGCTGGGCGGAAGTGGTCGACGTGGTGCCTCCGGCCAATCCGAAGGGTACTTGGCGATCGGGTACTTTCTGCGGGGAACCCTGGAGAGGAATGCCGCACGAAGCCGCAGCGAGAAGGAGGGTTACCGCGGAGTAACCAGCGCGGAATCGTACCGGCACCATGTACCGATCTTTCCATGACCGGGAGTCTCCCGGTAGCCTTCCCTCTCGTGACCGAACACCCGATGACTCAGAGGTTGGCCGAGCTGGCAGACCGAAGGCAGGAGGCGATCCACGCGGGCTCCCCCCGGGCCGTGGAACGCCAGCACGCCAAGGGGAAGATGACTGCCCGCGAACGGGTCGACTACCTGCTCGACGAAGGGTCGTTCCAGGAGCTCGACATGCTCGCCCGGCACCGGGCGTTCGGAACCGGTCTCGATGACACCCGACCCTATACCGATGGGGTCATTACCGGATTCGGGACCATCGACGGCCGAAAGGTGTGCGTCTTTTCTCAAGACTTCACCGTCTTCGGCGGCGCTCTTGGCGAGGTATTCGCCGAGAAGATCCACAAGGTGATGGATCTGTCGCTGTCGGCGGGTGTTCCCATGATCGGGCTCAACGACGGAGCTGGCGCGCGCATCCAGGAAGGCGTGGTGTCGCTCGCGTCCTACGGGGGCATCTTCTATCGCAACGTGCTCGCTTCGGGAGTGACCCCGCAGATCAGTGTGATGCTCGGCCCGTGCGCGGGGGGAGCGGTCTACTCTCCGGCCATCACCGATTTCATCTTCATGGTCCGGGAGACGTCGCACATGTTCATAACCGGACCCGATGTGGTGAAGACGGTGACCGGCGAGGAGGTCAGCCTGGAGCAGCTCGGTGGCGCGACCACCCACGCCACCCGTTCGGGGGTGTCGGCTTTCGTGGCGGCGGACGAGAAGTCCTGTCTTGACGACGTGCGCTACCTATTGTCGTTCCTGCCCTCCAACAACCTGGAGGAGCCGCCCTACATCGAACCCGACGATGATCCGCGCCGGTCCTGTCCCGAGCTGGTGCGCCTGATGCCCGCCAGCTCCAACCTCCCCTACGACATGAAGCAGATCGTAACCGCGGTTCTCGATGACGGAGAGTTCTTCGAGTATCACGCCAACTGGGCGATGAACCTGGTGTGCGGGTTCGGTCGTCTGAACGGCAGGGTGGTCGGCATCGTCGGCAACCAGCCTCAGGTTCTGGCAGGTGTTCTCGACATCAGCTCCTCGGAGAAGGGAGCCCGTTTCGTCCGAACCTGCGATGCATTCAATATTCCGCTGATCACCTTCGTCGACGTACCCGGGTTCATGCCGGGCACCGATCAGGAATACGGCGGGATCATCCGTCACGGGGCGAAGCTCCTCTACGCATACTGCGAGGCGACTGTGCCACGAATCCAGGTGATCACCCGAAAGGCATACGGGGGTGCTTACGTGGTCATGGACTCCAAGTCGACCGGTGCAGATCTTGCCTTTGCCTGGCCGTCTGCCGAACTTGCGGTGATGGGTCCTCAGGGTGCCGTGGAGATCGTCCACCGCCGCGAGTTGATGTCGGCTTCCGATCCGATCGCGCGTCGAGCAGAGCTGGTCGACGAGTACACCGAACGTTTCGCCAATCCCTATATAGCCGCCGAGCGAGGTTTCGTCGATGACGTGATCGATCCCGCCGACACCCGCAAGGTCCTCACCTCCTCGCTGGAGATACTTTCCTCCAAGCGGGAGGAGCTTCCCCGGCGCAAGCACGGCAACATGCCACTGTGACCAGGATCGTTTCCGCGGAAGTCGAGCCGGCGGGGGGTAAGGTCCCCGAGGACCCGGCCGTGCTGGCCGCCATCGTGGTGGCGGCTGAGGCGTGCTGGCCGCGACCCTCCAGCCGTGGGCGGGAGGGTCGCACTCCTTCGTGGCGCTTTTCGGGACGATGGTGGCGTGCCCCGGCCCAAGCCCGCAGGGAACGTCCCTGGGTGGTCACCGACTGACATCGCGGACCGGCAGCGCCGGACCCGGACCTGATCGTCGCTGAATTGTTTCGCCTCCCGATGGTGGGATGATGGGGAGGGGACGGTGAGGAGTAGGAAGCGAAGATGATCGACAAAGCAGAGTTGGTGAGCGTGGCCGACGACGAGGTCGTCCTGTGCTACCCGGCTATCCTGGGGGAGCCGGCGGTTCCCCTGGCGGTTGGAGTGGGTGCGTCCCGGGAGGTGGTTGAACCTCCAGAGATCATCGAGCCGGCCCGAATTGTCCGTTTCCACTCGCTGCTTCCCGGGAGCGAGATGAACATCGACGGCCTCACGATCCACACCCTTCCCCGCCCGTCCGGCGAGCGCTTGTCAACCATCGCGACGGTCAATGACCTTCACTTCGGGGAGACGGTGTGCGGAGAATTGGGAACCATCCCGGTCAGTCCGATGCTGCGTGACCCGGACGGGGCTCTTCCCCATGCCGATCTGATGAATCGGGCAGTGGTTGCCGACATCTCCCTTATTGACGAACACACCGGCTTTGCAGCAGACCTGGTTATTGCAAAAGGCGACCTGACCGACAATGGCACTGCCACCCAGTTCGACTCATTCATGAATCTCTATGGCACCGCTTTCGATTCGCGTCTTCGCTGGATGCGCGGGAATCACGACCGCAAGAACGGATCGGTGATTACGGGCCCGAGGGTCGATTCGGTGGATCTAGACGGAGTGACACTGGCCCTGCTCGACACATCGGTCGACGACTCCGACTCAGGTACCCTTCTCCCCGACCAGATCGAATGGCTCGACGAGCTCGCGTCACGGGCCGACCGCCCGGTCCTGGTTTTCGGCCATCATCACCCGGCGACACCGGGTGCTCATGCTCCCGGTGATTACTACTTCGGGATAGACCCAGAAGCGAGTTCGGCATTGGTGGAAGTGATCGCCCGGCGCACCGCCATCGCCGGTTACTTCGCCGGGCACACCCATCGAAACCGCACCCGGTATTTCGCGGAGACCGGTCCAGTTCCCTATGTAGAGGTTGCGTGCGTCAAGGACTTTCCGGGTTCCTGGGCCGAGTACCGGGTCTTCGAGGGGGGCATCCTCCAGGTTCATCGCCGAGCGACCGGCGCAGAGGCGCTGGCCTGGTCGGAGGCAACTCGTGTGCTCTACGGTGGGCTGTATCCCGAGTACGCGTTGGGTTCCCCTTCTGACAGGTGCTTCTCGATCGAGTTCAGAACTGGCGCCGATAGGCGCAGGCAAGCTTAGAAAGTCTCCCCGCAGCCCGGCGGATCGCCGGAGTGGTCAGTCGTTGGCGGTGGGCTGGTCGGCCACCTGATCGGAAACGCGGGCAACTTCCACCGCGCTGATCTCGCCCCGGTCTTCGTTGGCACATGCACGCCCCAGGGCTATCCACGCCTGCGAGAGAACATCCTGCGCGGTGAGCCCATGATTGGGATAGCTGGCGACACCGGCAGCGAGCCTCCGGATGCCGTACTCCTGGTTCTTGCTGGCTGTCACCAATCGTTCGACGGCCAGTTCCCCACCGCGCTCGTCGGTGTCTTCGAGGATGAGGGCGAACGATGTGCGGCCCACCCGGCAGGCGATGTCCGAACCCCGCAAAGTCAGGCGTGCGACACCGGCAAAAGCCACCACAGTGTCGCGGAGGCGGTGCTCGTCGGTAGGGTCCTCCAGGAATACCTCGACCTCCACCACGCAGATCGGCCACAGGCGCCGTCGCGCCGCGGCGAGCCGGCTTTCCAGAGCAAGCTCGAAGAAGTCCTGATCGGGCAGACCCGACTCAGCGTCGACCATCTTCTGGATCCCTGCTTCACTCTCCCGATCGGAGAACTGGAGCTCGCGTAGGGTCGAGATGGCGGCAGCTCCAGCGATCACTTTTTCGGCTTCGCGTACCTCTCGGGTGAGGGGGAGGACTGCGATCGGTGCGAGCACTGCCAGCACTCCGGCTGCAAGGGCGAGAATGGGGATGTCGGCAGCCGCTCCGGCAATCCCGCAGCCCAAGCCCACCAAGCCCACTGCCCAGGCGTAGGAGGCACGGTTATCCACGATTCTTTTCATCGACATGGCCGCTCCTGGAATGTTCCGCTCTCACTTCCCATTGTAGACAGAGAACGCTCTGCCGTGCACCGGGGGCGACAATCTGCCCACCCGGCGTCGCCGGAAGTGGCTCCGAGCGGGTACGGCTGGTCTCCGCCGAGCCGCGTCCTTTCAGTCGGTACCGCTGATCTCCGCCCGCCGCTTGGCGGCGATGTCCACCATGTCGTCCAGGATGTGGCTGATCTCGAAGTCCTTGGGGGTGTAGACCGCCTCTACCCCGGCGTCGAAAAGTGCCTTCCGATCTTCGTAGGGGATGATCCCTCCTACCACCACCGGCGCATCCACCCCGGCCGCCCGGAGCAGGTGCACCACTTCGGGCACCAACTCGAGGTGGCTCCCCGACAGGATCGATACTCCCACCAGGTCAGGGTCCTCCTCGGCCGCCGCCGCGGCGATCTGGGCAGGGCTCAGGCGGATTCCCTGGTAGACCACTTCGAATCCCGCGTCCCGCGCTGCCACCGCGATCTGCTCGGCACCGTTGGAATGGCCGTCGAGGCCTGGCTTGGCCACTAGGAGGCGGGGGGGGCCGCCGGGTAGCCCACGTGCCTTCTCCAGAACCGCGGCCATCTCGGTGCCATGGAGCCCGGCCGCTGCAGAGACGCCGGTCGGGCCGCGGTACTCGCCGAAAACCTCCCGGAGGGCGCCCGCCCACTCTCCGGTGGTCCCGCCCGCATGGGCAAAAGCTACCGTCGGGTCCATCAAGTTCTCCCCACTCTCTGCGCAACGGCGCAGCTCGTCGAGTGCATGCTGCCAGGCAGCACGGCCTCTCCGTTCCCGCCATGCCTCGACATCGGCACGCATCTCGGACTCGACGGCCGGATCCACCCGTAGGACCACTCCCTCGCCCACCCCGCCATTGAATGCCGCATCGGAGGAGCCGTCGACCGGCTGGAGGTGGGAGGGGGCGGATTCGGTGAAGCAGTTGACGCCGACCACCAGCATTTCGCCGGTCTCGATCCGGCGCGTCCTCTCGGTCTGGCTCCGCACCAGCCGGGACTTGAGCTCGTCGATGGCGCCAAAAGCCCCGCCCATTTCCAACACCTCGTCCAGCTCGGCGGTCGCCGCTTCGATCAGCTCGGTAGTGCGTCGCCCGATCACCGCCGAGCCTTCGAAGATGTCCCCGTACTCGAGGAGGTCGGTCTCGAAAGCCAGGATCTGCTGGATGCGCAGCGACCACTGCTGGTCCCACGGGCGGGGCAGACCGAGGGCTTCGTTCCAGGTGGGCAACTGGATCGCCCGTGCCCGGGCGTCCTTGGAGAGGGTGACCCCGAGTGCTTCCAGCACGATACGGGCCAGGTTGTTCTCCGGCTGGGCTTCGGTTAGTCCAAGGGAATTGACCTGAACGCCGTAGCGGAACCGGCGCAGTTTGGGATCGGTGACCCCGAAGCGTTCGGCGCAGATCCGATCCCACAGGGAGGTGAAGGCCCGCATCTTGCAGGTCTCCTCCACGAAGCGGATGCCCGAGTTGACGAAGAAGGAGATGCGCCCCACCACCTCGGGGAAGCTTTCCTCGGGGACTCGGCCCGACGCACGCACTGCGTCGAGTACCCCGATGGCGGTCGCCAGCGAGTACGCCAGCTCCTGAACCGGGGTGGCACCCGCCTCCTGGAGGTGGTAGCTGCACACGTTGATCGGGTTCCACTTGGGAACCCGATCGAGCGTGTAGGTGATCATGTCGACGATCAAGCGCAGGCTGTGTCCCGGTGGGAATATATAGGTTCCCCGGGAAAGGTACTCCTTGACGATGTCGTTCTGGGTGGTCCCGGTGAGCAGGGCCGGATCTACCGCGCAGTTCTCGGCGTGGGCCACGTAGAGGCCCAGGAGCCACATGGCGGTGGCGTTGATGGTCATCGACGTGTTCATCTCGCCAACCGGGATCTGATCCATCAGCGCTTCCATGTGGCCGAGGTGGGCGACCGGGACGCCGACCTTGCCCACTTCGCCCACAGCTTCCGGCGCATCGGGGTCGTAGCCGATCTGGGTGGGGAGGTCGAAGGCTATCGAGAGACCGGTCTGCCCCTTGGCGAGGTTGGAACGGTACAGAGCATTGGATGCGGCAGGGGTCGAGTGCCCCGAATAGGTGCGCATGACCCACGGTTTGTCCGGCATCCCCCCATTCTCCCAAACCGGGGCTGGATACCGCCATCATGGGCCGACAGCAGATCGGCCCCTCGCACCGGCCCGAAGAACCGGGGTCGGCCGGACCGAATGGCGCAACCCCTCTACAGTGGCTGGGCGTGGATGCCACCGCTGAACTCGAAGAAGTGGTCAGGGCCCTTGCGGCGATACCCGAGCGTGGGTCCGCCAGCCCGGGTGAGAGAGAGGCTGCCTATTGGCTTTCCGAGCGATTCACCGAGCACGGATGCGAAGTGGCAGTGGAGGAGGAGGAAGCGCACGGAACCTTTTGGTGGCCGATGGGGCTCTCGTCCGCTGCCGGGCTGATTGCCGGGGTGGCCGGCCTGGCCGGCATGGCTCGTTCGTCCCGGTCGAGCGGGCGGATCCTCCGGCGGCTCGCCGTGCTGGCCGGCATCGCGTCCGCGGCGTCGCTGGTCGACGACGTCACCTCTGGGCCTCGGATCCTCCGCAAACGCCTATTGCCTACGAGGACGTGTTGGAACGTGGTCGCTCGCACCGGCGATCCAGAGGCGAACGAAGTGGTGGTGGTGATGGCGCACCACGACGCGCCCCACACCGGCCGAATCTTCGACCAGACTGCACAGCGGTGGTTCGCCCGCCGCTTCCCGGGGATTGTCGAGCGGATCAATACCGCCCCCCCGCTTTACTGGCCGGTCATCTCCGGCCCGATCATGGTGGTGCTCGGCTCGCTCTTCCGGAAGAAAAGTGCGGTCGCCTACGGCACGGTCGCCAGCGCGATCTCGGCCGCGGTGTTCGCAGACATAGGGAGGAGCCCGGTCAACCAAGGCGCCAACGACAATCTTTCCGGGGTGGCCGGGTTGGTATGGCTTGCGCGCGCACTCTCGGAGCGCCCGGTCCGGGGGGTACGGGTGATCATCGCGTCCTGCGGGTCCGAAGAGTCGTTCCAGGAGGGCATTATCGGCTTCGTGAAGCGCCATCGGCACGAACTTCCGGTAAGCCGGACGCGATTTGTCAACCTGGAGACGGTGGGATCACCGCACCTTGTTCTTCTGGAAGGAGAGGGCCCTGTGGTGATGCGCGACTACGAGGCAACTTTCAAAGCGCTCGCCGGAGAGGTCGCCGCTGGCGAGGGGATCTCGCTAACCAGGGGAATGCGGGCCCGCACCACCACCGACAGCCTGATTACCGCGCGGGCGGGCTATCCGACCGCCACCTTGACATCTTTCGACGACTGCAAGGAGCTTTCGAATTACCACCTGATGAGCGACGTTCCCGACAATCTCGAATGGGGCACCGTGCAGGATGCAGCCCGGCTGGCAGAGGCGATCGTCCGGGAGGTCGGAGCACATGCAGTACCTCTCTAGCGTCCGGCCCTCTTTCACTCCGTGTTGCCGCCACCCTCGGGCCCAATAGGCTGGGGCTCCTGAATCCGGGCGCTTAGCTCAGTTGGTTAGAGCAGCTGGCTTACAACCAGCAGGTCGGGGGTTCGAGTCCCTCAGCGCCCACCAAATTCGGGTGTACGAACCACCTCTCGTCGGCAGTTCAGACCTCGATCACGTCCACGAGGTCTTTCAGACCGCGGAAGTCTTCCGGGTTGCGCGTGAAGACCGGAAGGTTCGCTGCGCAGGCGGTCGCTGCGATCAGAAGATCCAAGGCTCGAGTCCCGCGGGCCTTTCGCCCGCTCGCGATCTCTGCGGCGTAGATCCGGCCGTAGGCGCGGGCAGCCTCTCCGTCGAATGGAAGCGGATCGAAGGCCGCTTCTGCCCGCTGCAATCGATCCTGTCGGCGGGCCCGCTCTTCAGCGTCCTGGGTCGCATGCGGACCGGCCGCGAGCTCCGCCATGGTGATGGCACTGACGGCCAGTTCAATCGGGAGTTGTCCCGCCTCGAGTTGTTCGAGGTCGATGACGACGGAGGTATCAATGATCCCCCGGGGAGCGCGCTTGGGTTCAGGCACGAGGGCCGGGGTCCTGGGATGCAACGCCGTCGAGGTCGGAGCGAAGTTGGGCCAGGTCGACGCTTGGCGCACCACGGAATAGGGCGATGGCGCTGTCCGCGCTCACGAGAT
>JAKAWH010000153.1 GCA_021817065.1 Actinomycetes bacterium | reverse complement strand
GCCATCCCCACCATCGGGTGGGAAAGTCCCGCCGCGTTGGCTCCACCCGGGGGCGCCTTGGGGTCGAGCTGGCCGATCGAGCCGTAGTAGGTGGCGTCCCCGAAGGAATATATGTCCCCTCCCGAGTCGATCGTCCAGTAGCCCTTGCCGTCGGCGGTCACCGCCATCCCCACCATCGGGTGGGAAAGTCCCGCCGCGTTGGCTCCACCCGGGGGCGCCTTGGGGTCGAGCTGGCCGATCGAGCCGTAGTAGGTGGCGTCCCCCTCCGTGTACACGTTCCCGCTGGCGGTAATCACCCAGAATCCGCTCCCAGCGGGAACCCCCGCCATCGCGATGGTGGAGTCGCCCGATGGCACCGGAAGCGCGCCGTAGGCGACAGCGTCCCCGAAATTTGAGATGGTCCCCGACGAGTCCACCAGCCAGTAACCCATCGAGTCAGATGTCGCCGCCATGGCAGTCACCGCCGGAGCGCCGGATCCGCCCGAACCGGAGGACGATCCGGAGCCGGTCGAGCCGGGATAGGGGGCGGTGCCGGTGAGTTGGGGATCGTGATGGAACATCGGCCAGGCGCCTGGTTCGTCGACGCCCGATCCAGTCGATCCTCCCACCTCGTCGTGAATGACGATTCCCTGGTTGCCACTGGTGTAGCCCGCCACGGTGATCCCGATCGTCCCGTTGGGATCGTCGGTGACCAGCGGCGCGTTCTGGAACCCGTCGAACTCGGTGCCAGGAAGATCACCGAGATCGGCACCGGTTTTCCCGTCGAATACGTCCACCCCGAATGTGGTGGGAACCAGGAGGTCCTGGTATCCCGCACCTCCGAGATCGACGGTAGTGATCGAGCCGATGATCGCTCCGGTGGCTGCTGCCCTCCATATGGTCGAGCCATCCGAGCCATTGAGAACCCAAACGGTTCCCGAGTTCCCACCGACGTTGGTCCCCTCTACCACCTGAAGGCCCCCGTCGCCCAATACGTCAGCTAGGGCGGGGCTGGAGACGGTGGTACCGTCCAAAGCGACGTTCCACAGGAGTCCGCAATTGGCCGCGTTGACCGCCAGGAGGTGGTCGGTGGTCGAGGCTCCCTGCCGGTATGTCCCGGTACCGAATACCGCACCCACGGTGCTCCCGCCGACGAACTCGCCCACCGCCGGCGAGGAATCCACCTCCTGGTCGGTGTCGTACTGGCAGACCAGGCCTCCGTTTGGTTCCGGCTGTGCAAGATTCCCGGTGGGGAGCAGCACCCGGAGATGTCCCCCGTCGGAGTAGGTGGTGCCGTAGGAAACACCAGCAGTCGAGGCCCCCCCCTCGATGATCTGGTTTTCCCCGTTGCCCAATACGTCTGCAATAGCTGGCGTGGAGAAATTGGAGTCCGCCTCGTACCAGGGAAAGCCGGGAAGCACCTGCCCGCTGGTGGCGTTGATGGCGTATTCCTCCTGGCTCATCGATCCGCTCACCACGTCGGTCTGGCCCTGGAGATTACCCACGCTCATCCCGGAGTCGACCCCGTAATTGGCGTAGTTGTTGTAGGAAGGATCGGTCTCCTGCACGAACCACTGGTCGCCTCCGCTCGGACTGATCGCCTGGTACCCGCCGGAGTGGGGTGAAGCAGGATTCCCGGTTCCCACGAACACCGAATCGAGCCCCCCCGGATTCACCGCGGCCACCGACGGGGTGGAATCAACCGGGGCGCCGGTATGATACGGCCAGCCGGTCACTGGCGAACCGTCCGCAAGGTGGAAGGCGTACACGTAGCCTGCTCGATCCCCCACCACTGCAGACGGGTATCCGTCGAGATCGGCGACATTGGGCGACGAGGTGGCAACCGGGTTGCCGGTATCGTTCAAGGTCTGGGTCCACGTCGTGGAGATACTCGCCATGGTAAATAGGTGGCCTCTCTGATGCCCGGTCACCGTTGCCTGCTCGCCATGCGCGGCCTGTGCCCCGGCTGGCGTCCCCGGTACCAGCACCGGACCGGTTATTCCCGCCAATGCCAGGACGACCACCGGCGCTCCCAGCAACACGCGTCCCCTCATAGCGAACTCATACCCCTCATCCCTTCGTTGGTGACCTGTACCACGTTGCCTAGCGTATAACGACCTTTTCGAGGAAAGTGCCGTAGCGCTGGATCAGCTCCGGCCAGCGGTAGCGTTCCTCGACATACCTGCGCCCTCTGCTGCCGAGCTCGCGTCCGGCATCCGGATGGGTGCACAAGTATCCCACCACCCGGGCGAATTCGCGGAAAGAACCGAACCAGAGCCCACCCCCGGACAACTCGCAGTGCTCGCGGGTGACCGCGCACGTCCCGTTGACCAGTACGGGCAGGCCAGCAGCCCAGGCTTCCATGATCACCAGGGAAAAGGATTCATACGCCGAAGGAGAAACGAATCCGACCGCTCCGGCCAGGATGTCCCATTTGTCGGCCTCGTCCACCGGTCCGGTTACCACCACGTCGGGATGGTCGGGAAGCTCGACGGAAACCGGCCCGACCAGGGCCAACGCTAACGGACCCGGGTACAACCTCTTGTACTCCCGGAAAAAGGCGGCGAGTGCCTTGGAGCCCTTCATCTCGTCGACCCGTCCCACACTCACCAAGTAAGGGCGGTCACCGATGCCAAGGATCTCACCCCCCGGACGCCCGGTCCCGCACATCTCGCCTATGCCCAAGCCCAGTACCGTCTGGTGACGCTCGGCAACCGGGAAAACGCGTTGCACCAGCTTTCGCTCCGCCTCGGTGTGGTACACGAGCGCACTCGCCGACGAGAAGATCTCCCGGAACACCGAGAGATAGAGGGCCGGCTCGTCGTGCGCTGCCGGGTGCAGTACGGTAGCCGCCCTGCACCTGCGGACACCCTCCACCGTGGACGCGAAGAGATACGGGTAGAAGGCGACCACGTCGCAGTCGGTGTCCGCGATGGCATCAAACAGTCCGGGTGCATCGGGTCCGTTCAACGCCACCCACTGGGTGGCCTCTTGGGGTGTGGCTCCCGCCGGGTCGTGTTTGAGAATCCCGTCCAGGGCGAAGAAATCGGCTGAACGGGGGGACGCGGTCGGGAACCGGTGCACCACCACCCCGTTGATCTCGCTGTCCCCCTCGGGGAGCTCGTTCTCCCACGAAATGTGGTCGAGGGCGCACGTGCTGAATACTTCTACCGGCCAGCCGAGTGTGGCCACCGCGTGCTCGGCCAGCATGCGAGCTGCCGTCTCGGCACCCCCCATGATCTGCGGACCGTAGCGGGGGGTGACGAAACCGAGCCTCATGCCGGCGCCTTCCCGCGACGTCCAACCACCAGATAGTCCGGCTCACCGACCTGTTCATCACAGGTGAAGCCCTCTGCTTCCATGAGGTGACGCCAGGTAATCGCCTTGAGGGGTCGTCCAGGAAGCAGGTCGGAGGCAATCCCACCATCCGGTCCGAACCACGCCTCCGGCGTCGGCGAGTAGACCACCCACACGGCATCGGTCGCGAGCCTGTTCCCGATTAGCTCGACCAGCTCGCGGTAGCCCTCTGGTGGGAGGATGACCGTGGACGCCGACACCACCACCCCATCCAGCGAGCCCGGACCCACCGCACCCAGGTGCTCGAAGGCGCCCTCCGAACGTAGATCTATCTCCACCGGACCGCGCCATCCCGTGGGAACCCGGGCGTCCGCTCCGTAGGCATCGACCCCGCCAGACATCAGCATCCTCACCAACCAACCGTCCCCGCACCCCAGGTGCAGTACTCGCCCGGTATTCTGCAAGATCCCCGCTACCTGCTCCCCCCACCAGTGCTGGTCGGTAGGCAACGGAACCATTGCGGGACCCTGCTCATCGCGCCCAAGCAGCCCTTCCAGAGAGCTCTCCACGGCACCGAGTCTCCCGGCAATGACCGAGGTCGCCTCAGCTGTCGCTGCGGCGAATCGCGCAACCTGCGCGCCGATGTAGCCGACGTACCACGACATTGCACGGCTCAAGGTCGCCTTGGCGCGAGCACCTCCGGGCACTTTGGAGGCAGTGGGGACACTGAGGTCGAGAGTCGCAGTAGCCGCAACGCCGCGCACGGCGCGGGACAGCGCTGCATCCGTCTCAGCGGGCGGCTTAGCCAGCCCCATAGATCGGA
>JAKAWH010000152.1 GCA_021817065.1 Actinomycetes bacterium | reverse complement strand
GTCCACTCCCGACGGCAAGGGCTACTGGGAGGTCGCCTCCGACGGGGGAATCTTCACCTTCGGCGATGCGGTCTACTACGGCTCGCAGGGCGGCACCCGGCTGGTGCAGCCGGTGGTTGGTATGGCGATGGGGTGATGTGATAGGGAGCCCGATCGTTATTGCCCCTTATTGCCACCTGGGAATCCGATCATTTATAAGTATATCGTTTATAAGTGCCACAGAACCCTATACTTGGGTCGTGGACAGGGTGCGCAATCCGTTGGAGGCGACGGATGACGTCCATGTGGCCACGGCAGTTGCAACCCTCTGCCGGCGGGTGCTGTTGGAGCTGAGCGTGAAGGAGAGGACGAGAGATCGTGCGCGACGCGCGCTCGGTGTACTTCGGAGTTTCGTGAAGGTTCACGTGCCTGCCGGAGACTTGGGTACTCTGACGATCGACCTCTCCCCACATCCCGGGCGCGCGGATTCCGGGCAGCTCGACGCAGATATCAGCGGGTTGTTTACCGAGCTGGGGGAGACTGCACGCGATGGCAGAACGGGAGTTTTGTTGACGGTCGACGAGATTCAGTACCTTCCGAGGACTGAGTTCGCGGCACTGATCGTTGGGTTACATCGAATTTCACAGCTAGCGCTGCCGGTCCTGGTCGCAGGAGCGGGGCTTCCATCGCTGCCTGGGATAGCAGGCGAGGCGAGGTCATACGCGGAGCGCTTGTTTCAATACGTGGATATCGGCTCGCTGGACGAATCACAGGCACGAACGGCCCTCGTAACTCCCGTCGAGAACGAAGGTTCCTCGTGGGGCGATCACGCAGTGAAACAAGTCATATCCGACACCAAAGGCTATCCGTATTTCCTGCAGGAGTTCGGCAAGCAGGCATGGAATGTGAGCGACGGTCCGATCATCACCATTGATGACACCGCAGCGGCGGCAACGCTGGCCCAAGATGAACTTGATAGCGGCTTTTTCCGAGCGCGGATCGACCGAACGACCGATGCCGAACGCGAATATCTGCGTGCGATGGCAAGTATGGGGATTGGCCCGTACAAGTCGGGCGCCGTATCGCGGGTCATTAACAAGAAGACGACTCAGACGGGTCCGGTACGCGACAGCCTGATCAGGCGTGGCCTGTGCTTCGCCCCGAGACACGGTGAGGTCGACTTCACCGTGCCGATGTTCGCCGAATTCGTGCGCCGCTCTCCTGTTTAGCGATGCCTCTCACGCCCCCCGGTCACCGGCAGATATGGGTGTGGCCGAGGTCGGGGAGTAGTACTTCTGCCAGTTGGGCACCGACGGGTGTGTCTGGTTGGCGGGCCCGTTGCCTACCGCCGAGAGGATGTTGAGGGTCATCTGGGTCAGCGGTGCGGTCACCCCCGCAAAAGGCCCTGGCATGAGCGATGCCGGTATTTTCGAGGTGTCCACCAATTTGGAGATCCACCAGTTGGTCCCGGTGGATAGCACCCCTCCTCCCCCAGGTGAGGTGTACCAGCACACGTCCGAATGGTCGTAGACCCCCCGGCATACCAGCGGTGAGTGAGCCAGGATCTCAGCGTCGGTCGGGCTGGGGACCGAAGGGTCGTACCGGTCGTATTCCGATCCGACTGCCGAGGGGATCTTGTCCCCCAAGGTGAGCCCGGTTCCCGCGTAGAGCCACGAGGATGGTTCAGTCACCACAAGTGCGGCGTCGACCGGGTTGGACTGGTACATGTCGCCGATGAGCGAGCTTTCAGGATCGGCGGAAGGGGGGTCGGGCCAATTGGAGGTGACTTGGGCATTGTCAACTCCGTATAGGGGGTCCTCGCGGTAGTCGGTCTTGTAGCAGATCTGGTGGCGGTAGGGGCCAACCGGTGACGGATCGAGGCGGATGCGCCGGTAGCAGGCATTAGCCCCGAAGAACACCAGGTTTACTCCACTATCCCGAGCCTCGGTGGCTCCTTGGCGCATCGGGAGGGACCAGTACTCGTCATGTCCGAGGCTGAGCAGTGCGGAGTGGTGGAGGATCCGCTGCGGATTGGAATGGAGGTCCACGTCGGTCAGGTAGGTGACGTCGAGACCGTTCTTCTCCATGAGGAGGATGAGGGGTAGTTCGTTGCCGATCAGGTCGGCAGCTCCGGCTGCCCATGTGAGCGGGTAGGGACGGTCGAAGGAGACCACTCGCGAGCGGTGCGCGTAGTCCTGGCCGGATCCGGTCGAGCCGAAATAGAGGCTGTAGCCGCCCCATAGGTTGTAGGCCTGCCAGGTGGTTACAGCGTTCATCACGGCAAAGGCCGCGGTCGAGGAATCGTCTCGTATGGTGAGAGGGATCCACCGGGCCTCGCCTTTGGAGCCGATCAGTTTGAAGAGGTAGACCCCGGGCGGCCATTCGTTGCCTATGGGGACGGTAAAGGACGGCGACCAATGGCATTCCACCATGTTGATGCCGGAGGTGAACACCGGATCTGGCTGGACCGCACCGGGCACTTCGGGAGAGGTCCACACCAGGCGGGCGCCGGTGCCCCCGTACCATCCGAGGCGGTATGCCTCCGCGTGAAAAGTCTGTGCAGTGGTGTTGACGTACAGGGTAACCGTGTCCCCCTGGACGGCGCTGGCCTGGCTGGCGTAGCCCTCCATCTCGTGCTGGGTGAAGTTGCCCGCCACCAACCAGGCGGATGTGCCTGGCCGTGCGTTCTCGGCGGCCACCCAGGCGGCGGTGGGGAGAGGCATCCCGTTGTCCATGGTCGCCGACGACACCGCGGCCACGGTCGGGGTGGTGGTAGGGGGGGTCCGTTTCGCTGCGTCCCGGGTGGCCTTCCTGAGGAGGTGGAACCATGCTTCGGCTCCCCCAGCTCCGAGGGCGGCAACCGCTCCTGTGCCGAGTGCAGCCTTCTTGAGGAGCGTGCGGCGGTGCACCACGGTGGGCGGCTTGCGCAGCGGAGCGCGGGGAACCTGCCCAGGGCGGCGCTGGCCGGGTTGGGACGACGCAGTGGACTTGGCAGGGCGGACCGGGTTCGGTCTCGGCTGGGCTTCTCCCGGCTCGTGTTGCTGGTCGCTCATGACGTCCGAGTCTACGGGCGGTGTGCTCTTACAGCCGCCCTAGTACTTGCTGCACCAGTGTTTCGATCCGTGAGACCGGTGCCGCCGCGCTGACGATAACTTCGGTGGTCCCCGACAGGGCCGCCACTGTGGTGGTCTGGTCCGGTCCGGCGCCCAGGGAGGAGGCCATGGCGAGGTCTCCCAAGCCCGGGACTGTCGAGGTGGTCGCCCCGTAGGCGCCCAACGTTGTGGCGTCCCTATCGAAGGTAGATGCCGACACCCCACCGGCCACCGTGATCTCCACCGCAGCCCGGAAGGTGCCCGCGGCGTATGCGCACGAAGTGGAGGCTGCCGACGGGTGGAAGGTGGGACCGGTGACCTGGACACCGAGGGCTGCAGAAACGGTGGAAGCCGTGATCGAGGAGCAGGAGAGAGTTGCCGGCGGTGGTGCCGCGGAAGTGGTCGTGCGGGCGGCGCCCGACTGACCGGGCGTCGTGGAGGAGCATGCGGCCAGCGCAAAGGGGACCATGCCCAGGACACATGCTCGGGGCAATCTGATCACCGAGGGAGTCTGCCATTATTTCGACTAGGAAGGCGCATTGCTCGCCGGTGCCATCCGATTTTCCGGGGCGGCTGGATGTCCGAGCAATGGGCGCCTGCCATGGCGCGCAGGAGGGGGAATCAGTAGCGCGCAGGAAGGGGAATCAGTAGCGCGCAGGAAGGGGAATTACCTGGTAGGAGCGGCTAGTATGGTGGAGTGTCATATTCGCTCCGCCTCCTCGACGGGTTGCTGGATGAGGTGCTGGCAGAGCTCCCTGCTGTCCTCCTGGTCGGGCCTCGATCGGTGGGCAAGACGACCACTGCCGCGCGCCGTGCTGCTTCAATCGTCCGCCTCGACGTTCCCTCGGAAGCCGGTGCCTTTCGGGCCGATCCTGATGCGATGTTGAGGTCAATGCCGGCGCCGGTTCTCTTGGACGAATGGCAGGCGGTCCCCGAAACCATCAATCCGCCCCGAGGGGACTGGCGGCTTCAGCGGTCAGGGGAATCGGGGCTCGGGCCGTAAGCCCGACATCTCGGTCGGATGTCACAGCTCTCCCGTAGAGTGATTGAGCAATGT
>JAKAWH010000043.1 GCA_021817065.1 Actinomycetes bacterium | reverse complement strand
TGCTCTTCGGTCTCGCCTTCTACGTGGTCACCTCCAACTTCATCTGGCCTCACTACGCCAACCCGCCCAGCCCCCGACACATCAAGTCGGGGCTCTGGCTGGTGGCCTATTACATCGTCATGCTGGCCATGTCCGCGATCGGGTCGGGCCAGTTCGGTTCCCCGCTCGATCATCATCACGGCCTGATCCAGTTCCCCTACGACACCCTCTTGATCGCCGCCATCGCGCTCGCCTTCTACTTCATCGGAGTCAAGAGCGGCCTACCCGAATGGGAGGAGCGTCCCCAGCGCGAGGAGCGCCTCAAGGGGGTGGAACTCTCGGAGACCTTCGTCATCCACCGGGTGGAGACCGAAGAGGAAGAGGAGATGGAGGAGGATCTGGCCGAGCTCGATGCCGAATTGGCCGGAACGGAGGCGGAGTAGGCCTATCCCTTGGCGGAAGAACTGGTGGTAGTGAGCTGGCCGGAGACGAACGCACCCGCATCGCAATTCTGAAGAGCCGAAGGCGGAACGGTAGTCGTCGAAGTAACCGGTGCAGCGCAGGTGAGCTGTACCACAAGCTGGTCACCGGCAGCCAGGACCAGCGGGGTGGTGAAGGTGTAGTCCTCGCTCTGCATTCCGGACAACCCGGCGAAGAACAGGTTCACCGGTGCCGGCGTGACCGGTGCTCCCCCGTTGGTCGAAGGCACCGGTGGGAGCTGGAGTTGCACCCGAACCACGCCTTGGTCGGGCTGGACGTTCTGGAGGATGAGGTCGGTCAGCGAGAGGGATGCCCCGGTGGGCACGGTCACCGTGGCGCTCCCGGTGGAACCGGTCTGTGCGGTGGCTTCGAGCATCTGGGCGTACGGGAGCGGGGATGCCGCCTGCTTGCTCGGAACGGGAGCGAGCTGGCCGGCGACGTACGCACCGGCATCGCAGGGGACGGAAACCGCTGGCGCCGGTGACTGCCCGCATTCGACCTGGGTTATCAATTGGTCGCCCGGCTGGAGCAGGAGGTTGCTGGAAAAGGAGTACGCCTCGGTGGACAGGTTCGACAGTCCGGCGACGAACAGATCGGTGGGCGGGGATTGGACCGCGGGGACCGAACGCTTGGACGCCGTTGGGGGAAGCTGGAGCTGCACCCGTAGGACCCCCTGATCGGGCTGGACGTTCTGGAGGACCATGTCGGTCACCGACAGCGTCATCCCCGCCGGAACGGTGAGAGTTGCCGTACCGGTAGAACCGGACTGGGAGGTGGCTTCCAGCATCTGATCGAAGGGACCGGGAACCGGACCGGTCGTCGGTTGGGGAGTGGAGGTGGTGGTCGTGGCCCCCCCGGCGACCGTGGTGGTCGTGGCCCCCCCGGCGGCCGTGGTGGTAGTGCCCGCCGACGCAGAAGCAGCCGGGGCGGCTGTCGAGCTGCTCGCGTGCTGGACCGCGCTGGCCGCTGCGGCTGCGGCTTGAGCGGCAGCCGCCGCCGCCTGGGCAGCCGGGTTCTGCTGGGAAGCTGCCATCACGGCGGTGGACTGCGGCCGCGGCCAATGCATGACCAGCAGCACCACTGCGATGACAAGGATGGCAATAAACGGAAAGGCCATCCGTGGCAGGAGCGGCTTCTGGAGATGGCTGGCGTCCTTGGAAATGGGGGGCTGACCTTCCGGCTGGACGCGCACCTTGAAGCGGTGGTGCTGCTGGATGCCACGGATCATCCTGTGGCGGGGCCGTACCCGGAGGCGCATGAAACCCGTGTGCCCAGGAGCGATGGTGGTGGTCGCCGGCCGCGGCTTGACCATGATTCGCGCGGTCGGGTCGAGCCCATTGACACTGATCGGCTCCGGGACATTGCCGCGGTTGTCCACCGCCAGGCCCAGCTTCCCCGAACGCCACCTGCTGCGGCTGGCAGCCGGAATCAAGTCTGCACCTACCTCGTGATAAGAGGTAACGGTGAGCCATCCTTCCTCGACCGAGCTCTCGGCGGGATTGTTCGCCGGAATCGCCTTCACCCCGAAGACGAAACGTCCCGGTTCGGTGGCGGGCTGCCGGGTGGGGGCGAAGGTAACCGTGACCGACCCTTCCGTCCCCGGAAAGAGCGAGACGAAGCTCGGCTCGACCGAGGCGCAGGCGGCCTGTGGTCCGAGCACGCACACGTCGAAACGCTCCACGATGCTGCCGGTGTTGGAGATGCTCACCTTGACTGTGGTGGACTTACCCGGCTCGACGGACAGCTCACTGGCCTCCAGGCTGACCCGCGCGCCCATCAGCCGGTACCTTCCACCGCGTGTACCCTCACATCCACTGCCCGTCTCACTTTCACTCGACCCCGCTCACTCGACCAGGAGCGAGAACTCTCCAGGCTCGATGATCTCGATCACACCGCCCCAGGCGCACATGCACATGCTCTCCTCCGACAGAGCGGGCATCCCATCGAGGAGGACGTTGTCGGCTCCCGGAAGCCACGGGTCGACGATGATCGGGATACAGGGGGCGGGGGTGAACACGCCGAGCGCGGCAGCAGTCAGGATTATCACCTCGGGATTCATCGGGCTCATGCACTCCCCGAAGGGCTCGATGTTCAGGAACTCCACGAAGTCAAGAATGGTGCCGGACGGCAAGCCGTCAGCGAGCACCGGCGGTCCCTCGGGGATCACCACCAGCGGGGTGGGGATCATCCCGAACGAACAGTGCAGCATGGCTCCTTCAGCCGCCACGAATCCCACGAATGAAGTATAGGGATGCAATGCCGAGATGGAGGGGCTATTCGGCGTGTCCAAAAGTGCAGCTCACTTTTCCCCGAAAGGTGCCCGCGATGAGCGGGAGTTGAGCGATGGCTGAGCATGTCGCGGTACGGTGCATTTGGTTCTGCAAACTGCCAGTTGGTCCCCTCGGGTTGCCCTTTCGGGCAGGGGGATTCCCGGGCGCTCCGGGACCGCAGGAGGCGCCGCTCTGTGCCTCAGATAGCACGACACGAGTTCGAGTGAAGGGAAGAATGCAATGGCATCGCGGACAAGCGTTTACGTACAGGCGGACGATCCGGTCTCACAGGCAGGGATGGCCAGCCAGGTCCGTATCAGCCCCACCCTCCTACTTACCGACAATCCGGCAGACGCTGAGGTCGGGGTGATCGTGGCCGAGCACCTGGACCCACCGACGGTGGCCGCCATCCGGAACCTGGTGCGGAGCGGTCTCGAACGGGTCGTGCTTGTAGCAGCCCATATCGACGACTCCTCGGTGCTCATCGCCGCCGAAGCAGGCGTAAAGGGAATCCTCCGCCGCAGCCAGGCCACCTCGGCGGTCCTCGCCGACGCGGTGCGGGCATGCGCAGCTGGTGACGGGACCATGCCCCCCGACCTGCTCGGGCGGCTGATGCGCCAGGTGGGTCGCCTGCAACGAGACGTTCTGATTCCCCGGGGCCTGGGTCCCCATGGACTCAACGACCGGGAGGTGGCGGTACTGCGGCTGGTGGCCGACGGGCACGACACCGGCGAGATCGCCCATTCGCTTGCCTATTCGGAGCGCACGGTGAAGAACGTCATTCACGACGTGGTCACCCGGCTCAACCTGCGGAACCGGTCCCACGCGGTCGCCTACGCGGTCCGGGAGGGGATCATTTAGCCGGTCTGCGACGGCGGGACTTCACGGGCCCCCCGGAGCGAAATCCCGCGTTCTCCCGGTGGCCTGCTTTGTGCATTCTCGATAGTGTGAAGAGTCAGGCTCTGAGGAAGGAGGGGGAAGCTTCGCGCTTCGACATGGGCGTTCACTACCGGTGGGATCGAGTTCGATGAAGCTGGCGCGCTCCGAGAGGACCGGAGGCACTCGGCCGACCCACCCCCGCTCGCTGGTGCGAAACAGGTTGCTCGACCAGCTGGACCACGTCTGGGATCGGGGGGTCGCGCTCGTCGTCGCCCCGGCCGGATGGGGCAAGACCACCCTGGCCACCCAATTCGCCGAGACCCAGGATGCAGCGGTCGCCTGGTGCCGGGTGGCTCCCGATGCCATCGACGTGACCCGCCTGGCTGCCGACCTCTCCGCGTCGATCGACTCGGTCTCACCCGAACCTCCGGGAAGCGACACCGGGCCGGGCACCGGTCTCCGAACCGTGCGCGAGAAGTTGGAAGGTTTCGGGCGACCGTTGTTGCTGGTCATCGACGACATCCACCTATTGCGGCAGACGGCGGCCGAAGACGCTCTCGCCAGACTGGTGGAGAATCCCCCTCCCCAGGTGGCTTTTCTCCTCGCCTCACGCGAGGAGCCACACCTCAATCTCGGGCGAGCTCGCCTGGACGGGCGTTTGGTGGAGATCGGGACCGATGACCTCCGCTTCCGGACCTGGGAGGTGGAGCAGCTCTACCGGGACGTCCTGGGTGCCCGGATGCTGCCGGAGGACCTGGCCACTCTCGCCCGGCGGACCGAAGGGTGGCCTGCCTGCCTCCAGCTTTTCTGGATCGCGGCCGAAGGCCGCTCCCACCTCGAGCAGCGTGCGATTCTCAGCGCGCTGGGCACCCGCTCCCGCCTGGTCCGCGAATACCTGACCGACAACGTGCTCGCCGTGCTGACCGAAGACTTGCGCGACTTCCTGATGCGCACCTCGGTATTGCACGAGCTGACTCCTGCCCGCTGCGAGTCCCTCCTGGAGGTTCCGGGCACCTCGACATCCCTCGAAGAGCTGGAACGCCGTACCCTTCTCGTCTCCCGGGTGGACGGGTCCGGGGTGTACCGCTGCCACGAGATGCTCCGTTCGCACCTCCAAGAGGAGCTGGTGCGCACCCTCGGAGCCGATGCCGCCCAAGCGTGGTACCGCAAGGCCGCCGCCCTGCTGGAAGGCGAAAGCCTGACCGCCGAGGCGCTCGAGGCATACCTTCGCGGCGGCGACCAGCAAAGAGTTCGGGAGCTCCTCGGCGAGAGGGGCGCCGAGCTCGCCAGCTCCTCGGCACGATGGATCGAGCACCTCCCGCCCTCCCTTCTCGACACTGACCCGTGGGCGATGCTCACCAAGGCGCGGCTCCTGGCCGGGTCCGGCCGGCTCGTAGAGGCGGTGGAGAACTTCCGCGAAGCAGAGGCGGCCTTTTCCACCCAGGATCTGCGCGAAGTGGCCCGGCGCGAACGGGTTTCCACCGAGTCCTTCGGCGATCCTTCCTGGACCGCTCCGCCCGTGCACGGGAACCTCGAATGGCCAGTGCTCGCCAGGATCGGCATCGGTCACGATCCAGCCTCCGTGCAGAAGGTGACACGAATGCTCTCGGGCCCCGGCGCGCGGCTTGTCGAAGCCCTCACCTCGTGGCTAGCCGGTGAAACCGAGCGCGCGCGCGAACTACTAGACGGCCTGATCGCGCTCGAACAGGTACCGACGTCTCTCCATCGCATTGCAGTGGTCGCGCTGGGACTGCTCGACGCAATAGGCAACCAGCCGGAGGGACTGGGTCTGCGCGCGGTGACCGAGGCGCTGGATAGAGAAGGGCCATCCATGCTGGCCCGGATCGCGGACCTCGTCCGGGCGATGCCCCAGGGCGATCACGAAAACACCGTTCAGCTACTGGTTGGAGCGTGCGAAGCGGTCGACGACCGGTGGGGCGAGGCATTGGTCCATCTTCTCCATGGGATGGCGGACCTCGTCCGGGCAACGCGGAACTCGGATACCGCGAAGACGCCGCCTCGCTCGCACGCCGCGCAGTCTTTCGAAGATGCCGCCGCCGCATTCCACCTTCTGCGGGCACCTGCTATGGCTTCGGTCGCCCTGTCTCTCGGCGCGCTGGAATCCTCGTTGGCGGGACGTCCCGACGCCCGTTCCCTGACCACTGCCGCCCAGCGCTCGGCAGTGGGGTCCCAATGCCTTCTCGCCCAGCGCATCGCCCGCCGCATTGCCGCCGCGGAGCACCACCTCGACGCGGACGAGGTCGAAGCCCTACTCGCCAACGTCTCGGGCCTTTCCCAAATCGGCGGGCAGGACGGTGGCACCGCCGCTCCGGTGCGGTCCGAGGCCACGGGGGTCTCGGTTCCGGGAACCGGAGTCCGGCTCTTTGGCGTGCTGCAATTGGATAACCGCGGACAGACGCTGGACATATCGACGCTGAAACCGCGGGAGCGAGACGTACTGACCCTTCTTGCCATCTCGTATCCCCGGGCGATCCATCGCGAGGAGATAGTCGATACCCTATGGCCTGGCTCCAAGTTCGAAGCGGGGTTGCGAGGATTGCAGGTCGCGGTCTCGTCGATCCGAAAGGCATTCGAGCTCCACGGCTCTTTTGACGGATTCGCCGTCGAAAGAACCGACGACAGCTACCGTCTGGTTCTTCCTGCGGGCGTCACCAGTGACCTTGCTTTCCTCCGCGACGCTCGTACCCGATGCGCCGAAGCCCGGCGGTGTGGGGATGCCGAAGAAGCTCAGCAAATCCTGGAGGCTGCACTATCGCAGATCGATACTCAGATGCTAACCGACCTCGGACCCGAGGAATGGGTGATCAAGCCGCGCGAGGAGGCCAGCCAGGAGGTGGTCTCCGCCTCCATCGAGCTGGCCCGCCTCTGCCTGGATAGTTCTGACGCCCCGGTCGCCCTGTGGGCCACCGAAAAGGGACTCGCCGCCGATCGATACCGCGACGAACTGTGGCAATTGGCGATCGAGGCACACAATGCCCTGGGCAACCGGGCAGCAGCTAAGAAGACCGCCTCCCAATACAAGGAGGTGCTCGACGAGCTGGGGGCTTGAGTCCAGGCCCGGTCGTCCTCAGGTCAGGTGGAAGAACTCGAGCTGGGCGATGGCGCAACGATGCCCAGTGGGAGACGGATAGACGCTCGTGATCACCACCCGAACCGAGCGGACGCTCCGCTCGCTGACGTGGAAGCTCTGGAACCCGGCCTGATCGATCAAAGTCTCGGTCGTGCGGTTACCGTTCGACCAGTAGAAAGCCAGCGTCTTGGGCCGCGCCTCGGTCCGGTAGCTCTGGGGTGTCGACTGGTCACCGGACAGCACCCCCACCGCGCTGATCCGGTTGGCATGCGGGAATGTGATGGTGATCCACTGCCCTACCCCGTCGGATACCTCCGCTGTCTGCCACGAGTCGTTCACCACGTTGTCGATCGCGTTGGTAGCCGGGAACCCAGGGGAGGCGCTGGAGGCCACGGCACCGATCGGGGCCACCGGAACGTATTTGATGGTGAACTTCGCACGCACGTCGTGCCATATCCGGGTCGCTCCGTTCCGAAGGGGTTGTGCGACCGGCCCCACGAACGAAAGCACCAAACCCACCACGATCACCGCGCCGCCCGCCCTGCTCACGATCAGCATCGACCGATTCCCCCCCGCGTACTGGGTACGTCCCCACTTACCCGGCCGCCCACCGGCCGGCACCGGCTGGTTCTTCTGCTTGCCAGGAAGGAGCTGCTTGAGCGCCTTCTTGCCCTTCTCCTTAGCCCCCTTGACTCGTTTCTGTGCGTCCTGCGCCTTCTTCTGGGCTGCTTGAGCCGTGCTCTCCGCCGGCGCTCCGCCCTCTCCTGTCCCCTCCCCTTCTCCCCCGTCCGCCTCTTTCTCCGTCTCACCGCTCCGTAGCACGCCTGCGGGCAAAGCCCGCTTTCGTGTTCGCAGAGCTGGCGCGTTTCCGCCCCTGTCCGGCAGGCCCAGTGCCAACGGCAACCACTTCTGCCGACGGTCCTGGCGGTAGCCCGAATCCCCTTGGGCAAGCTCGGCCAGGACCGGTGGGGGCAAGAGTTCAACCCCGCATCGCCGGCAGAGTACCCGGGTGTCGGGATTGGCGATCGCGCAGTTGGGACAAGCCACCAGCGTCGCCCCGAAAGGAAGACCGTCGTCCTCTTCCACCTCGATGAGATGGTGGCGCGATGAGGGTCGGCCCGGACTGCGGGGAAGCACCGTGCGAGTAACCGGGCGCGGTGCTGGAGGCTCCGCGAGAGCCGCTGGTGCCGCCAGAATGGCGGGCGCTTCCTCGGTCTCGTCACTGTCAATGGATCGTTCGAACGGGAGCCACTGGTCGCGCCACGGCTGGTAGATCCGCCGCCGCAACCACGCGCGAAGCCCGCGCGGCGCAGGTGGTTCCGGAGCCGGCGGTGGGGGTAGCGCAGCGACGACCACGGGGGCAGGAGGCTGCTCGAGGAGCTGCCCGGTCCACGGGAGGAAGGCTCCGCAGGAGACACAGAATGCCTCCTCGTCTTCACCTGTCCGATGCCCGCACCGGGTACAGGCGATCAACGCCGGACGACCTCCACTTCCTGGGTCACGTGGACAGGTGCTGCTGCGGCGATCGCAGAGCGGACCCGCGCCACATTGACCGCAGAAGGATCCTCCGCTGCGATCGACACCCGTACCCACGACTCGGCCGTCCCGGGAAAACGGGTGCCCGGTGTCTGCGACCATGTAACACCGCCGCTATCAGTGACCTCCACCTGCTCTTCGGTGAGCAGGGTCACCAGCTCGGTAAGACCTTCGGGAGTTCCCTGCTTCACGTACAAGGTGACCGCGCGCTGGACGAACGCGCGCTGGCGATCCTCCGGCCAGTTCCGATCGATCTCTGCTCCGATCCATCCGGCGAGGTACTCAAAGAAGTCCGGTGGTGCGAGGAGAGGGTCCATGTACGCTTCGAGGCAGTCGAGCTTCTCGAACACCGGTGCGATCACCTGGTCCAGCCCGGCGGTGAATCGCCGGGAAAAGTCGTCCTCCTGGTATATGGCGGGCAGTGTCTCGATGAGCGGACGCGGGCTGGGCAGGTAGTCCGGTCCGGTGCGGGATGCAGGCATCCGGGAGGTCCACTGGACGATCTGCTGGTCGAGACTGACGGTCACAGTCCCGCGCTCTCCACTCGGACCTGGTGATGGTAGGAAAAGACTAGGCCGTCCCTCCCGATGTCGATCCTGTCGGACTCCTCACCACGGGCACCGGTGATCGGGTCGGCCGGGAAGATCTTGACCTCTTCGATGGCCTCCACCTCCCGCACCTTCTGGAGTATCGCGAACACGTCGGCGAGATGGACAGCCTGGCCGAAGGTCCAGCCATCGCCATCGTGTCCACCCAGGATCGGGTGCAGGTAACGATAGAGGGTGCGCTGCGCGATCAGGCGCACCCGTGGCTCGTCAATCTTGTGGCGCGCCCGCAAGCGGCAGACCACGGTGATGCCGTGATAGACGGGCGGTTCCACCACCACCCGGGCACCCACCGTCCTGCGTTGTTCGAGGACGTGGGCGATTCTCTGGAGCATCTCTTCAGGAGGTACCAGCGTTTCGAAATCCAAACGTCCGTGTTCATCGCTCGCCGCGGCGGGAACAACCAGCACGCGAACCCCGTTGTCCGCGTCGGAAGGCACGCAGTGAATGCGAGCGGCTTCCGGGGCTTCCCGATGGGCAAGGTGAACGTAGTCCTGAGGCGTCACCGCGCGACCAAGCGCGCGCAAGCGAATTGGACCCCGCTCCTTGGCGTTTTCGATGTCCTCACCGTCGACCCCTCCTTCGGCGGGAAGACGGTTCTCCACTCGACCGATGTAGGGAATGGGCGTCTGGAGCATGGTGAGCGATCGCGCCGAGACATTGCCTGCCGCACCCCCACCGGAGCGATACTCGGGTACCCGGATGGATGCCCCCTTGGGGGGGATCGCCCCATACTGACGGGCACTCCCGTCCTCCAGCCGGACCGTTGGACCGAAGGAGATCTCGCCTAGGGTCGGGTCGAGGGTGAATGCTTTGTCGTCGGGGCCCAATCGACCGAACCCGATCCGTTCCTGCCAGCGCTCCCAGCCATCAGGACCGCTCACCTCGATCACCATGTCGGTTCCAGCCGAGACGATGGGAGCCTTGGCGACCCGGAACCGCTGGCCCGCAACGCCTTCCGAGACTCCGATCACCTCGTTGCGAACGATCTCGGCATGCACGGCCCCGGTGGTCGCCCCCAGCGTCATCGCCTGGAGGCGCTTGACCATCGGGCTGGCCGAGTAGAAGGGCTGGTCAGGACCAGGCTCGGTTACCCGGCAACGGATCCAGGCGGCGCTCTCCCCTCCCAGGACGGCCATGTGATGGCGCGCCGGGACGTGCAGCACCACTTCGCCCGGGCGGTTCATCCCTCCTGTGGAGTCGCGGTCGAGTTCACAGGGGAGCCATTCGAATCCGTCGTATGCCTCCCACGCCAGCGGGGGATCTTCCGGATCGACACCGATACCTTCGATTTCCGATCCGATGCGCAGGAGTACCGCGCAGGACGGCGCAGGACGGTCCAGTCCCACTACGAAAGAATCTCCAGCGCGAGGTGGGGTACCGAAGCAACGCGCCCCGTCCGAGGTGATGTCGTGGAGGATATGCCGGGTGCTCGGTGCATTCGGGTCGCCCCCCGCGCCCACTGCGATGGCGTGGGTAACCTTGGTCGGGGGGATCACTAGATCGCGGGTGGTACTGAACACAACCGCGCGGTCGTGCCGGTCATGGCGCCTGGTGGAAACACGGGTGTCGGCAGGAACCGTGACGGCGGTGTCCCTAGGAGCCGCTAGCCAGAAGGTCACGTCGCAGATTGCCGCCGCCGGAGGAAAGAGCTGTACTCCTATGAGATCGAGGAACTTGACGTAGAGCTTGTCAGGAACCCGGTTGAGACGGTAGAGCAGCTGGTCCACCATTTGTGCCATTGCTTCGACCAGGGTCACCCCTGGATCCGAGACATTGTGGTCGGTCCATTCGGGACAATGGCGCTGGATGTGCCGCTTGGCGTCGTCGACCAGGTCCTGGAATCTGCGGTCGTCGAGATTGGGGACGGGAAGGCTCATGGCAGAGCCGGCTCCTCGGGAATCATGTAGAAGGGAAACACCAGGCTCCGGGGATCGTAGCGCCCCCGGGGCTGGTAAGTGATGATGATATACAGGGCATCGCGCGAGCGGTCTTCGACACGGACATCGACCCCCAGGACGTCGATCCGAGGTTCCCAGCGCTCCAGCGCGTCCCTAACAGCGGCCGCCACCAATGAAGCGGTGGTGGAGTTGGCAGGAGCGAAGACGTATTCATGGATGCCACAACCGAACTCCGGCCGCATCGGGCGCTCGCCCGGAGCGGTCGAGAGAATGATCCTGATCGCCTGCTCGAGCTCCTCGATTCCCGAAGCGAGCGCGATACCACCGGTAGCGGAAGTACGCAACGGGAATGCCCAACCTTTGCCGATCAGCTCGTCGCTCACAGCACCTCCACCATCGGCGCCTCGATGGAGAAGTTGGCGCCGGCTGCTACCGAGGCCTCGGCACCTGCTTCGATATTGAATGCGCCTCCGCTGGCAAGGTTGACGTCGGCCCCCGCCTCTAGCTCCACCGCACCTCCTGCTTCGATGCTGATGTCGGCACCCGCTGAGATCTCGATAGCGCCCTCGGCCGAAAGAGACAAGTCGCCTTCGGCATTGATCTCGATCGCCGCACCGTTGATCTCGATGGTCCCCTCCGAGTTGATGATGATTGTGGCCTCGGTCATGGAGAGGAGAATGGACTGGAGTTCATCACCCGTGGCGATCTGAACCCCGCTGATCTCTTCTCCGTCGAAGAGGGTCACCGCATTTCGCTCTGAAGACATGATGCGGCGCTGTGCAATGACACCCACTTGCGCGTACCCTGGTGCCACCGGCTCGTGGATGGTGTTGTACAGCGATCCGACCACGATAGGCATGCTTAGATCTCCCTGTTGGAACGCAACCACCACCTCGCTATCAACATCGGGAAGGAATAGGCAACCCGAACCGATGCCGGTGTGGGGCTGGGCGACGCGGACCCAGTCGCTCACGTAGGTGTCGGAGAGCCAAGGGAACATGAGCTGCACTCGGCCCTGTTCCTCGGGATCGTCTACGTTGACCACGATTCCGGTGGAAACACTGGGCATGGGCTCGGGCATCGGATTCACCTGACCATTGGCAAGCCCAAACAATGTACGATCCTGAGATCCCGATGCGCTGAACTGCGTGGAATACCCGGTGTGTCGATCCCACACATGGCATGCACTGGTCAACGTGTAGTTGCCAACGAATGGCTCTCCTACCGAGCGGAGACCCACTGACGTCCCGGCGCTGAGATAGGGATTACCCTGGCATTCGCCTTCTATTTCTGCGTAGGCACCGGCGATTTGAGAGGCGAGTGCTTCCGCTCGCATCTCCGCCTCCTCCTCGTTGGGGACCGGTCGAGAATAGGCGCCTCCGAAGTTTGCCTCTCCGACCAGCATGGCAACTTCTTCGGGTTGAACCACCAACTCCGATGCCGTAGTCACCGGCATCCCCACCCCGACGACCGGAGTGCCAAACGTTGAATCATATCCGCGCACTTCGACCGTACCCACCTGCTCCGCCGAGCGCATGACCGCCTTCACCCGGCGGAGATTCTTGCCCAAGGTGAGCACCCGCGGGTCGACGGAAAGCAGGTTGCCCGGGAGAGGGCCTTCTTCCGCCGGAGGTGGCGGCTCGAAGTGGAAAAGGTCGTTGTGAACATAGGCCAGGCAGCCGCATAGACGGGCGAGATACTGGACGAACTGCCAGTCGGTGATACCCGGCTGGACGATGTTCTCGTAGAAGGGAGTCTCCGGCCAGATGATCTCGGGGATGATCTCGTGTTCTGCCACGATCATGGTCACTATCTCCGAAGCCATCATGAAGGGGAATTGGCGTGTCTTGCGTCCGCGCATCATGTGGTGGGATCGATCCAACCCGCGCACCACCGTGTTCACCCGGGACCCGTCGAAGTCAAGCTCCAAAGAAGTGACCTCACCGAGCATGAGCGGGACCGGCATCCCCTCGTCCCCGACCACGTTGACCTCGACGAACGACCCGATTACGAAACCGCCCTCGACGATCGACATTTGGCTCTCATCGGCAAAGACCAATTCGAACTGGTCGGGGAGGAACACGCTCATATCGACGGTGGCGCGGGCCATCTTGCTACTCACCATGGGTAGCAAGGGCACCCCGTCCACGATCACCTTCAGTTCGGAACTGTAGTAGACCATCTTCCTGTCGCTTCTCTAGCGTCTCCGGCTTCCCAAAGCCACGCTGGGCACCATGAGCCCGAGGCCGGGCGCCACCCTCATGGGATCGTCGATGCCGTTCTCATCGGCGAGGTCGCGCCAGCAGTTGGGATCCTTCATGGTTGAATAAGCCACCGAAGCAAGCGTCTCTCCTTCGATAACAGTGTGGCTTCCATGGGCTTCCCTACCACCGGACGTCGGATTCTGGGGGAGCAGCGACGACGGCATCTCCTTGAGTGTCATAGTCACCTTGGCCCGGGTCGGCGACCCGTTGGGACGGAACATCAGGTGCTCGATTGACATCGACTCGACATAGGAGAGGAAGCTCATCGAGGTACCCCAGACAAACTTCACGAACGGAGGGGCCATATCGCCAGAGCCGATGAACGATTCGATCATCGCAGTGAGAGAGTTACATGAGCAGAGACTCATCAGGAAATCGACATCGGCGGAGATCGACGAGTCACCGCTGGTCGCCGCGTCCAGGTAGAGATCGGACAAAGAGAGGACCCGTTGCTGGGTGTGGTGGAACTGGGGGGTAGGGGGTCCCGATGTCTTGTCCATCACGTCGCCCTCGTTCCACATCGCGCCGGCGCTGATGGTGTAGGAGGACGGGTTGAACGCGAAGGTGACGTACTGGCGAACTGAAGCGGTCACCGCACCACCACCGGGCACCTTGTTGGCGACTTTGTCGGCCTCCCCACCGATCGATCCCCCTCCGGGTCCCGGGAGGAGATTGCCCGCTGCCACCGACGCCCCGCCCATCAAGGATCCGAGGGCGCCACTCGGGCACTTGACGAGGTAGGCGTGTTCGAGCTTGTCGACCTCGTTGAGGAGGGACTTTTCGGCACTCCCGGCGTCCGACTCCAAGCTGGAAATGAAACTCACCTCATCCTCCTCGGTACAAGAGCCTCTTGGATCATCGTGCTTCCTGCTCCCCTGCCCATCACAGGAACCCCTGGTATGCCACGACCAGCGTCTCCATCGCGGCCTGGGGAGAGCCACTCGCGTCGAAGGACGGCCCACTCCACCGGGCAGGGACCACACCGGTGAGATTCCATTCGCAGATGACCTGACCCGACGGGGTCAGTGCGGCGAGGGAGGCGGTGGCTGGGGAGACACCGCGGATGGTGGAATTGATCCACGCCATGACCTTCTTGGTGTCCGGATTCACCGGGCGTTTCAGTTCGAGATTTTGGTACTTCGGATTGCCGACGAGTTGGTGCACAAGACTCCCACCGCCTCCTTCATCCACGGCTTGTACCTGAAGGTCGACTTGCAGCCCGCTGATACTGGTGAATACTCCGAGGTCGAGGCGGTCCACGCCGAAGCGATAGTAGAGGTTGATCGCGTAGTCGGCGAGCGGGTCCTTGGCCGGCTGCCCGTTATTGCGTGCAACCGGCATCGGTGCGTTGAAGTCGCTCATCGATGGAAGGGCGTCAACAGCCCTGCCCTTTCACGGTCCAGGCGCAGCTCCTCTTTGATTCGGGAGCTGACATAGGGATAGATGCGGTCCACCAGTTCGAAGACGGTCTCTTCCCGGCGACTCGGAGGCTGCGGGGGGCTCGATCCCGCCGGTACGCCGGAGGAGACGGGTTCGGAAGGCATCCGTTGGACCGCCTGCTCGGCTGCCGGGCTGTGGGGTCGGGAGAAGGTGAAGTCAGAGGGAGTCGATGCGGCAAACGCACTCGCTCCCGATTCTTCGGAGCGCTGCACCATCTCTGGTTCCACGGAAAACGAAGCAGGACGACCGGATTCGGCAATCCGAACGGGCAGCGCACCGTACCCATCCCCGTACGCGCCGGCTGGCGGCGCTTCGCCAGCGAAAGCGGCGCTGCCCGCACCAGCGGGGAGTGCGCTCCGGGAAATCCCCCCTGGGGTTCCCGGCACCCACGCCGCCGATCGCTGGACAGGCGCGGCATGGGTAATCGCTGCAAGCGCGCTACGCTCGGTCGCTGCCCCGGCGGCTCTCTGCAGTGGAGTGGCGGCGTTAATCCCCCCGGCGGCTCTCTGCAGTGGAGTGGCGGCGTTAATCCCCCCGGCGGCTCTCTGCAGTGGAGTGGCGGCGTTAATCCCCCCGGCGGCTCTCTGCAGTGGAGTGGCGGTAGAGACTTCCGCGCTCGTTTCGATCGGTACGCCGCCCTTTTCCGGAAAGGCAGGAGCCAAACGATCGGGAGTTCCCTGACCAAGAAGGCCACGCTCAATCCGGTCGATCGCCAATGGCTCACGCTCCCATCCGTGGTCGACGGATCCCCGCGGAAGGTCCGCGAAATCCGTTGGAGAGCCCGCCAATTCCCAGTCGGTAGCCGGCTCGATGGGACGGGAACGTGCCGTCTGGGGAACGGACCGCTGGACCATCGGTACTTCCTGCGGCACTGCCCGCGGGCCGGCTTCGATCGGCGCTTGATCGAGGACATGTGCCAGCGTCTCGACCGAAACGGGCTCTCCCAATCCTGGTTGGCGGGCGATTCCCCCGATCAGCGGCCTTTCAGATCGACGTTGGATGGGTACGGGCAAGCCTCCCCCACCGACGGGGTACGGAATGCCGCGCTCGCCGCCCCGATTTTCGGCGGTCTCGGTTACCGCGGCCTCTTGGATTCCCGCCCCCACCAAAGGGGCTTCCGAGGCGGCGCGTCCCCGGGGTTGCGATGAGCCAGGTCCCGCCGGCGGTGAAAAGTCCAGATGAGGCAATCCGTTAGAAGGTGCGCGGGTCAGCTCGGCACGGGACGGCTCGGGAAATCCATCGTGTGCGCGCTGTACCAGGAGCGAAGGCGAGACGCCGTGCCGGGGAGCGACCGGCGAGAATCCGGAAGCGAACTCTTCGGTTCGCGCGGTTCCAGCCGACACTTCCCGAGATTCCCGTGCCAGAGAAGCCACATCGAACGCAGAATCGATGCCGCCCTGCTCCAACGCGCCCGCGCCCAGGGTTCGCTCCGGACCTTTTCCGGTGGCTATCACTTCCATCGATCCAGTGCCCAGGGTCGGTGCGATTAGTTCGGGGGCATCCGGTGCAGAGTCCGGAATTTCCACGTCTGTCTTCGCAGCCGACTTCCGTTGAACTGCCGGATCGTCAAGGGCGGCCGGTGCTTCGACCTCGCGCTGCACGGCTGGCGACGGGATGGGTTCCGGCTCCGCCGAGCGTTGAACGGACGATCCAGAACCCGATCCGGTCTCGGCGCCTAGCCCCTGAACCCCTCGCGGAATAGACGCCACCGGCAGGTCGGGCTCTTCCGCCGAGGAAGCCTGGGCGGTCGATCTGGCCTCATGCTCCGGTACCCCGAGGGAGGTGGCGGAGGCCAGCTCGATGGAGTCGACACCCAACGTCGGCGCAGACTCCTTGGGGGCAGGTCCCGGGGTGTCCTTATCGGCAGCGGCGTCATTGACTGCTGGAGCCTTGCTTGCCTCCGCTGCGCCTTTATCGCGCTGCAATGCCCGGGTTGCGCTGGAATCCGAATCGATCGAGCGTTGGAGCGAGGACGCAAGTCCAGAAGTGTTGGAGGAGCCTGCTCCGGGTCCACCTCGAGGATTCGACGCTACAGGTAGGTCGGGATCTACCGGTAGAAACGTCGAGCTGGTCAGTCCATCCTCACCGCTGTCGTCCCCAACACCGCGAGCGGAAGCAAGTTCGATAGGCGTGACGCCCAGGGTCGGCGCAGACTCCTCGGCGGAAGCCTCCCGACCGGGAATCTCGCCAGCAGTTCCCTCGGCAGCAGCAATCCCTCTTGTCTCTGCCGCGTCGCCTTCGGGAGGCTCTAGCTCCACTGGAAAGGACTCAGGCTCCGTCGAGCGCTGCACCACCGGAGACCGGGTGGACTCAGGCTCCGTCGAGCGCTGCACCACCGGAGACCGGGTGGACTCAGGCTCCGTCGAGCGCTGGAATATCGCTGGATCGAACTCCGTCTCCACCGGGTGGTGCATCGGCGAGGCTTCGTGGACGGCTGGATCTGAAACTTGTGAGACGAGCGGGACCGATCTCGACTCTTCCGCGGAAGAGCGGGCGGGTGTCCCGGCTACTCCCTCCGGGGCGACCGGAACCTGCAATTCAGTGTCGGCGCGTCGAACAAGGACAGGGGTGGGACCCGGCTCGATTAAGCGTTGGATAGTCCCTGCGGGCCCAGAAGCATTAAGGGACCCCGCACCTCGCTGGGTCGACACAACGGTCAGGTCGGACTCTCCCGACGGCATCGGATGATCAATCGGTCCACCCTCGTGGTTCTCTTCCCCGATCTCCCGCGCGGTGAGCAATTCCACAGGCTCCCGGCCCAGAGTGGGAGCGATCTCGTCGGCGCCACCCACGGCACCCGTTGGATCCTGCCGGCTCTCCGGCAAGTCAGGATCGGAGTGGACGACCGGCTCTTCGTGGCGTACATCTTCGCCAGTTACGGCAGAGTCCACTAGCGGTCTGGCTTCTTTCGCGGAAAGGTCAGTGTCGATCGCTTCGCCCCGCTCCTGGGGAGCAGGATCTGCAGGTGAGCCAGCCTCCGCTCTCCCTTCAGAAATGCCATGGCCTTCTGGCTCTGCGACATCGCGCAATATTGTCGGGGACGGGCCCGGTTCGATCGAGCGCTGGAGGGAGATAGCAGGTCCCTGTGCCTTCGTCGAATTCGCTTTTCGCGGAGCCAACGCCACGTGCAGGACGGGCTCTCCAGGCGAGATCGGCAGTCCGGTCGGCCCATCCTGGTGTTCGTCTTCACCGAGTTCGTTTGTGGAGACGAGCTCGATTGGCGCTCCTCCCAAGGTCGGCGCAGACATGGCGCTGGAGGACTTAGGGCCAGATTGAACGGCCTCGCCGTTCTGGACTGGTGGGGAAGGTTCCGGTGGGGTCACCGAGCGCTGGACTGGTGGGGAAGGTTCCGGTGGGGTCACCGAGCGCTGGACTGGTGGGGACGGTTCCGGTGGGGTCACCGAACTCGCGCCTCGCGGCGCCGGCGCCACGCGCAAGTCGGATTCTTCCGGCGAGGACAGTCGATCGGTTCTCCCGTTGTCGTGCGTTCCATCCCTGATCTCCCGGGCGGACACCAGGTCGATAGACACGTCCCCAAGGATCGGTGAAGCCTCCCCCGCCGAAGGTTCCGGAAGAGACGCGTCGCCAGCATCGTTCTGGATGGCCTGGAGGGATAGCTCGCCCGCTCCCGTATCGGGGCCTTGCGGCGCGCCGGTGTCTGCACCGACGAGCGACACGTCGTCCTCCCCAGCGCTCGCCAAGGACGAACTGGCGCCCTCCGGATGCCTATACCCACTCGAAGGAGGGAGATCGGACACCTCAGATCGCGCCTTGCCCTGCGAGGCACCGTGAAGGGCCGCTGCCAAGGTGTGCGATATTCCCTTGCCATTGCCGCCAACCGATGCATTTCGTTGGAGAGGCACCACCGGCAGCTCGGGTAGCCAGCTCATTCCTTGTTGGTCGGTTACTCCACTCCCTTCAGAACCTTCCTTGGGCAGCCCAGAAAGAACTGTCATCCCTTCGACTGATCCCTGCGGCCCGTCAAGGTCCACCAGGTGACCAAGGCCTCCGGAGCCCACCCTGGGATCACGCCACGTCAAGGATTGCTCGAAACTCTTGTCCATGGTGCCCATGGTTCGTTCGGTGGTCCGGGACATGGGCGGCGCAAGCTGCCAAGCTGGGGGCAGGTTCGCGCCTCCTATCGGCGAGTTGCCGTCCGAGTTCTCCTCAGTTTCGACGCCTCTATCCCGTGCAGCCTCCTCGACGATAGCGCGCGAGTCATAGGACTCGTCGCTAGCCGACGACGAGTCAGCTACCTTCGCTGATTCGCCGGTTGAGTCGTGCGATTTCCTCGACGAACCGGCGCCGGACGGGGTGTTCGAAGTCAATGATGTCGTCGAATCTCCAGTGGAAGTAGTACGCAACGTACGCGACCTCCTCGAAGAGGCGGTCCGCTGCGTACGTTAGGATTCCCCCAGGCGACCACCGGCCAGATCGACCGCAAAGCGCTCCCTGCATGCAGGGCACGTCACGGTCGCCATCGTGTGGCCTTCGGAGTTCACCCGGCGGTATAGGTCCTGTAGGAATGCGAGGTCGGAGGCAAAGAGGTTCTCCACCACGCCTGCATGAATCGAATCGCCTTCGAGGGTCCCCAGCCGGGTAAGGACCCTGGCCAAGAGCACCACGCTCAGATACTGTGGATTCTCCCGAACCCGGTCGTCGTGCAACGGCAAGAGCTCGTCGCGGGCGGTCGCCAAACGCATGGTGCCGTTCCGGTGAACCGTGCCTGCACCGTCCAGATAGCCCCGCGGGAGAACGAAATCGAACTCCGTTTGCATGCGTTCTACCACCGGCGTGGCCCGCTCCGGCGCAGGCAGCATGTCGCCCTGCTCCACCACCGTTGTTTCCGGCGGGGGCACGGCGACACGCACACTTCGCTGCATATCAGCTTACCGGCTCGAGACCCTCGTGAGCGATGGTCAGCTTCTCGGTAAGAACCGTGGTGTCCCCGGCCTTCAACGTTCCGTATTCGACGCTCTTGGCCCATCCATTGCTGAACTTGAACGCCTGGACGACGGTGCCCATGTAGTCGTAGATCTTGATCTGGCCACCTTTGCGCGCCGAGGGCATGTTGCCGTCGAAGACGAGTTTCACCCAACTATGCCAATCCTTGTTGGAGGTGACGCCTCGAGTCAGAGTTACCTCACCCGATTTCTTCCTCCCAGGGAGCTTCTTGTTGATGAACTTGCCATCAGCAGTGTTGTGCTTCAGCTCGATGGCGTCGACCTCGAGCTTCAAGCCGGAGACCTCCTGGATCTCTTTGATCTCGATGCCGTCGACTTCGAGGCCGAAAGACCAGCCGACTCCGGTATCCCATTCGGGTAGTGCCATGAATGTTCCTCCTTACTCTGAGACCAGGCTGGTTCCACCGGAGAACTGTGCCATCCGGAAGATCACGAATTCAGCAGGCTTGACTGGAGCGACACCAATCTCGCAGACCACTTGGCCCGCGTCGATGCCTTCGGCAGGGTTCGTCTCTCCGTCACACTTCACGTAGAAGGCCTCGTCCGGGGTGGATCCGAATAGCGCGCCCTTGCGCCATTCGTTGACCAGGAACGAAGCGATGGTGCGGCGAATCTTGGACCACAGCGCCTGATCGTTGGGCTCGAATACCACCCAATCGGTTCCTCCGAGAATCGACTCTTCGAGGTAGTTGAAGAGTCGGCGGACGTTGACATAGCGCCATGCAGGATCGCTCGACAACGTCCGAGCGCCCCAGACTCGGATTCCGCGTCCGGGAAAAGCGCGAATGCAGTTGATCCCAACAGGATTTAGTTGGTCGTGCTCGGGCCGGGTGATGTTGGTCTCAATGGTTATCGCTCCCCGGATGACCTCATTGGCCGGCGCCTTGTGCACGCCCCGTGTGTCGTCGTTACGCCCCCAGATTCCGGCCATATGGCCGCTAGGCGGCACGAACACGTTCTGTCCGGAGGCCGGGTCGAGGACCTTGACCCAAGGCCAGTAGAGAGTGGCGTACTTCGAGTCGTAGCCGGCCTGCTCGACGCGCCACTCCTTGATCTGCTGGGCGTTGAGACCGGGCGGAGGATCGAGAATGGCAACCCGGTCACCCATCAGCTCGCAATGAGCGATCATACCGAGCTGCACTGCCTTGACGCCTTCCAGATCGATGACGCCGCGCTGGTACGCTGCCATCAAGTCCGGCACGCAAAGCATGGTCACCTCGTCGATTGCCTCAAGGCCACCCATTCCACTGCGGTGAGCGGGGTCTCCCACCAGCTCGTCGGAGCCCAGGTGGTCAGGCATGACATCGGGTGCACCGGGTTTCAGAGGAACTACGCCGCGCCCGACGCTCTCGACGGGTGTGTTGAGCATCTCCTCCAACTGGATGAGCTTCGACTTCGGATTGACGGCGGTGATGACATTCTGCTTGCCGGGCTGGGTAGTGACCTTCTCGTAGGTCTCCTCCACCTTTCCGGCCTTCTTGACCACCAGATTGAAGGTGTCCTTGGGAGCGTCGGCTCCTGCATCGGCGATTTCGATTGTGATCTCGCCTTCCTCGCCCCCAGGAGTGAGTGCCTTGATGCGATAGGCGCCCAGAGTCGCGTCCGCTCCACTTGGCAGTTCGCCTGCCAGCTTGCGGACCGGCCCGCTGCCGTTGCCGTCGGTTCCGATTCGAACGATATAGGCGGCGCCCCCTCCGTTTTGGAAGTAGCCGTACACCGCGTGAGCCATGTACGAGCCTTCGACGAACTCACCGAACGTCTGAGCGTATTGGCTCCAATTGGTGACCAGGGTCGGAGTGTTGAATGGACCCGCGGCGGCTAAACCGACGAAACCGGCGACCGCGGTGCCTACGCCCTCGATCGGACGTGAACCCGCTTCGAGCTCCTCTACGTATACGCCTGGCGACAGGTATGTGGGCACTGGACCTCCCGATCTCTTCGCCTGATTGTCGAATGTCTACGCTGGCACCTCCAGGGAGGTCCCTAACAAAAGAGGCGAGACCCGCGGCGTGCGGATTCGACCACTGGTGGCATTCTGGCTTATCCGGGAAGTGCCGACGGGGAAAAGGGGCCGAGCTGGAGGGAAGAGATTGCTGCACTTTCAGGCAATCGCCGCTGGCCGGCTGATTCAGTGGGCGTGTTCCCCTTCGTCCTCGGTGCCTTCGTGCTCGGCGGAGCGCTGGACCCACTTGCCCTGCACGGGCTCTTCTTCCTCGGGACCACCGGAGCGCTGGACCCACTTACCCTGCACTGGTTCTTCTTCCTCAGAGCGCTGGACCCACTTACCCTGCACTGGTTCTTCTTCCTCGGGCCCACCGGAGCGCTGCACCGGAGCTGCCTGTTCCGACATGATTCGATCGGCGGTTGCCTCGGCCTGCTGCTCGAAATGGTCACTCGGGTGGGAAACCGAGATTCCCGTACCGGTCGGAGTCCCGGAAACGGGTCCTTGGCGCTGCTGGACCACGTGGGTCAATTCGTGGGCAAGCGTCCGCTGGCCATTCGCGTTCGCGAGATCCAGCCCGGCACCCAAGACGATGTCACTCCCGCTCGTGTACGCATGAGCACCTACTTCCTTCGCCGACGCTGCTGCCGCGCTGTCACTGTGGACTCGAACGTCGCCGAAACTCTCGCCAAAAGCGCTCTCCATGCGCGATCGGGTCCCCGAGTCGAGGGCCGATCCCCCGCCCTTTCCGACGATTCCGTGGACAGAGGACTCTCTCTGGACACCCTTGGATGCGTGGTCGTCGTGATCGGAATCGAGTGCCTGGACGACCCCTGCGTTCCCCACCGAGCGCTGAAGAGCCAGCACACTTGCCGCGCTCATCGACCGGCGGCCGGTTCGGGAACCGTCACGAGCTATCGCGTGTGAAGCCTGGGCGAGTCCGGACTTCACGTCGCTGTCGCGGTGCGTCGGTAGTGCCTCGGTTGCTAGATCATGATCCAGATCAGTCATCGATTGCCTCCTTTGAAGGTGCTGGTACTCGCGAGCTTCGACCAGTGGTGCGGTTTCTCCCCTCACCGTCCGAACCGTTCCGTGATGCGGACTCGCCCGAGCCGTTGGAATTCAACCCGGCACTCTTCTCGATTATCAGCATGCCGGTCGGGTCGGGGTCAGAAGCGACCAAGGTGTGATAGGGGCCGAATTCCGACTCCAGGCACAGACGTCCCATCTTGCGGTATTCACGCTGGGTGGCGATGATCAGGTCCGACATCCCCATCCGGTCGCCTCGTGTCGCCGCAAAATAAGCGGCGGTAGTCACGATATTGCGGATCGCTCCCCCGGCGAGTTTGAACGACGCGGAAAGGAACTCGATGTCAAGATCGCCCTCTCGCGGTACCTCCGATCCAAGGCAGCGCTCCCATAGGACCTTGCGTTCAGGCGCTTCCGGTACCGGAAAATCGATTATCGAATCGAGTCGCCGAGTGAATGCCTCGTCGATGTTGGAACGCAGGTTCGTAGACAGAATCGCAAGACCGTCGAACGCTTCGATCCGTTGGAGAAGGTACGCCACCTCGATGTTGGCGTACCGATCATGGGCGTCACGAACCTCCGATCGCTTGCCGAAGAGCGCATCGGCTTCATCGAAGAGAAGAACACCATTGACGCCATCCGCCTGATCGAAGATCCTCTCGAGATTCTTCTCCGTCTCGCCGACGTACTTGTCGACCACGGTGGCCAGGTTGATCTTGTACACCTCGAGACCAAGGTCCCCGGCAATCACTTCGGCTGACATGGTCTTGCCGGTGCCCGAATCGCCGACGAACAGAGCAGCAACTCCGCGGCCGCGCCCTCCCCCCCGCCGCATCTTCCACTCTCCGAGCACCACTCGCCGGTGGCGAGCCCGGGAGGTCAGCTCGCGGAGGTGGACCACAACCCGGGGCGGGAGCACCAGATCGTCCCAACTCACGTCGGGTGCGACCCTGGTGGCGAGCCGTTCCAATCCTGCTGAATTCTGTTCCCGTGCCCCGGCAATGAGGTCCTGGTCGGAGACGGTAGCATCGTCGTCTGCCGACCGAGTCAATGCATGGCGCTTGGATGCTTCGGCCGCACGGGCGACTTGCTCGGGACTCAACCGGAACTGGTCTAGAACTGATGCACCGGTGCCGGCACGGCCTCCGAGGATCGGTTCGAGAATGGCAACCACCTCATCCCGGCTCAGCTCTGGAGCATCGACAACCAGAGGAACCCGGCTGGACCAACTGGGGTCCCACTTGCCCTTTCCGATCAGCACCACTCGGCAGGCGAGCTCGGTGAAGAGTCTCACCG
>JAKAWH010000042.1 GCA_021817065.1 Actinomycetes bacterium | reverse complement strand
TCTGTTGCGCAGTACCCAGGTCGCCGCGAGGTTGACCACTATGCCTGCGCAGGCCACCTCCACCACTCCCAACCCTGCCACCGCCGGAGGGTGGACCAGCCGGCGGATGGCGGTCTGGAGGACCAGCCCGGCCACCACCAGGAGGGTGACACCGTTGCCCGCCGCCGCAACGATCTCTGCGCGGGGAAGCCCGTAGGACCAATGCCGGGCGGGGGGCCGGCGAGCGAGGGAAATGGCCCAGATCGCCGCCCCGATGGCGCCCGCGTCGGCCACCATGTGTCCCGCGTCGGCCAGGAGGGCCAATGAACCGGTCACCACCGCCCCCCCTACCTCCACCGCCATGAAACCGAGAATGAGCACCAGTGCCACCCACAGCGGCCGCACTTTTCCCGATGTGCGAAGAGTCACCTCGCCCATTGGGGCCGCGCTCTGCACGCGGAAGCTAGGGTCAAGCCTCGTCCCGCTGGAGGAGGAAGGTCCCGGTGGCTCGGCTCACGATCTGATCATCGGAGCCGTACACGCCCGCCTCGCAAAAGGCGACCTGCCGGGCGAGGCGCACCACGCGACCCCGGATCACCAGTTCGTCGCCGGCGTGGGCAGTGCGCATGGTCTCGGTCTTCATCTCCAGGGTGGCCCGGGTACGGTCGCTGCCATTGAGCCCGGCATTGGCCGAAAAGTTCATTGCTGCATCGAGCACCACCGCGTGCACCCCGGCTTGGACGATCCCGTGGGGGTTGCAGGCGAGGGCGGTCGGGACCCAGCTGGCCTTTACCCATCCGAGCTCGGTGCGGGCGTCGATCCGGTCCGCCCCGTAGGCATCGAAGGAAGCGCCCAGGACGGTGATGATCTCCATGCCTCCGTTCCCCAGCCAGCGCCCCATGTCCTTCACATCGCTACCGTACCGCTTTGACCCGCCGGGCTATACCGCTTTGACCCGCCGCCCTCGGTGAGGCAGAATCTTGACCGAATGGTCAAGTCCGTCGGCCGGCCCCGGTCCGGACCCTAGGAAGCCGAGAGGAGATCCCGATGACCACCGCCGTGATCGTGGACGCAGTGAGGACCGCCGGAGGCAAGCGCAACGGGAAGCTGCGGAACTGGCATCCTGTCGACCTCGCCTCCGAGGCGCTGAAGGCGCTCCAGGCCCGGAATGACTTCGATCCCGCCCTGGTCGACGACGTGATCATGGGCTGCGTCATGCAGGCCGGCGAGCAGGCGCTCAACGTCGGCCGCAACGCCGCACTGGCTGCCGGTTGGCCGGAGTCGGTACCCGGGACCACCATCGACCGCCAATGCGGTTCCTCGCAGCAGGCGCTCCACTTCGCCGCCCAGGGGGTGATGGCCGGCGCGTACGACGTGGTGGTGGCCGCCGGTGTCGAGTGCATGACCCGCGTCCCGATGGGAGCCTCGATAGGCAAGGACATCGGCTTTCCTTTCGGTCCCCAGATGATGGAGCGCTTTCCGCTGGTCTCCCAGGGGATAGCTGCCGAGATGGTGGCCGATCAATGGGGGCTGACCCGGCAGGACCTTGACGAGTTCTCGGTGGAGAGTCACCGGCGTGCCGCGCAGGCCACAGCCGAGGGAAGGTTCGAGCGGGAGATCGTCCCGGTGGCGATCAAGGCCGACGACGGCAGTTCCTCCGGCGAGATGATCACCGCCGACGAGGGGATCCGGCCCGACTCCACCGTCGAGACCCTTGCCAACCTGAAGCCGGCATTCAAGCCGGACGGCAAGGTGACCGCAGGGAACTCCTCGCAGATCACCGACGGTGCCGCGGCGGTGCTGGTCATGTCCGAGGAGAAGGCCAATGCTCTGGGGCTCACCCCCCGTGCCCGTTTCGTGGAATTCGCCCTCGCCGGGGTGGATCCCATCACCATGCTGACCGGGCCCATCCCCGCCACGGCCAAGGTTCTGGAGAAGGCGAAGATGTCACTGGACGACATCGACTTGGTGGAGATCAACGAAGCTTTTGCGTCGGTGGTGCTCGCATGGAAGAAGGAGCACAAGCCGGACATGGCCAAGGTCAACGTCAACGGCGGAGCGATCGCCATCGGCCATCCGCTCGGATGCTCGGGCGCCAAGTTGATGACCACCCTGCTCAATGAGCTGGAGCGCACCGGGGGCCGGTACGGCCTGGAGACCATGTGCGAGGGTGGCGGCATGGCCAACGCCACCATCATCGAGCGCTTGGGCTGAATCGCCTGGAAAAGTTCGGTCCGCGCCTCCACAGCGGCGCGGACCGGGATCACAGCGCTATCGCCAGAAGGTCGCCCCTATGAAGGCGCTGCCGAGAAAGACGATCCCCGATATCAGGTACCAGCCCGACACCCCTCCGGGGAGCACCCCCAGGTAGTTGAGGACGATCAGGAGTACTCCGACCAGGGAGAGTCCGCCGAGCAGGTATCCGAACCATGGCGGGCTCACCTTCTTGGATCGGGGGATCGGCGCGGTGTAACGCTGGACCAGCGCGGCCCGGTGGGTGGTACGCCTCCCGCCCGTCTCCCGATGTCGCTGGGTTCCCTTCTTGGGGGTGGGTCCGGAAGTCCTGGCGGGGCTCACCCCGTCGAGGCTAGCGCGCGGTCGGGGAGACATACCCGTCGAGAACACCTTCGGGAGGGGAGCGGGAGGCGAGATACCCTGTAGCAGTGACTCCAAGGGTGCTGGTCGTCGACAACTACGACTCTTTTGTCTACAACCTGGTGCAATACCTGGGAGAGCTGGGGGCCGATCCGATCGTGCGCCGCAACGACGAGATAGATCGGGAGGGCGCTTTTGCTCTTCAGCCCGACGCGGTCATCATCTCGCCGGGCCCGGGACGCCCCGAGCAGGCGGGCGTCTCGGTGGAGCTCATCGACCACATGGGCCGGGCGGGCATCCCGGTGCTCGGGGTCTGCCTCGGTCACCAGTCGATCGGCCAGCTCTTCGGCGCCTCGGTGGTGCGTGCGAAACAGGTGATGCACGGCAAGACCTCGGCGGTGCACCACGACGGGCGCGGGGTCTTCGCGGGACTTCCCAATCCATTCGAAGCCACCCGGTACCACTCGCTGGTGATCGACCCGGCATCGGTGCCCGCCTCGCTAGAGGTGTCGGCCACCTCCCCCGACGGGGTGATCATGGGAGTGCGCCACATAAGCCTTCCCATCGAGGGCGTCCAGTTTCATCCTGAGTCGATATTCACTGAGCCGGGTCACGATCTGATCGGGAACTTCCTTGCCATGGCCCGATCTCAGGCGACCGCACCGGCTCCTGCCGGAGGCTGAGCGGGGTTTCGCTCCCGGGGCCGGAGAGCCGGAGGCTGACTTACGTCTCGCGGCCGGGGCCGGAGAGCCGGAGGCTGATTGACCTTTCGCCGCCGGGGCCGGAGAGCCCGAGACGGAGCAGCGGGGTGGCCGGCCTACGCCGAGCGCTGGTGGCTGGGGGTGGTGCCGCTCCCGGAGCCACTGGACGTCCCGGTTCCCAGCCCACTACCGCCCAATCCCGACACGAGGGACGTCGAGGTGGACGTCGTGGTGGACGAGGGCGGCGAGGATTGACCTTCGGACAGTGTCACGTCGGAGCCCGAGTTGACCACCTTCCCCCCGGGTGGGGTCTCGCCGCAGATGTAGCCGCTCTGGCAGGTATTCGAGGCATTCTGGTAGGTGATCGTGTAGGTCAACCCCGCGTTCTCGATGTCGGTCTCCGCTTGCCCGAGGCTCTCCCCGACCACGTCGGGAACCTTCACCCCGGTCCCGGTGGAAACGGTGAGGCTCACCGTCGTGCCTGGGTCTGCGAAGGTTCCGGCGCCAGGGTTGATCGAAATCACATCCCCCTGGGGTATCGATTGGTCGGGCGGGCTGGGTGAGTTGGTGGTCGTGCCCAGAGTGAAGCCACACTGACCGAGGACGTTGGAAGCATCGGCGGCAGACTGCCCCACCACGTTTGGGACTGGCACTCCCTGCGAGACGGTGATGGTCACCGTCGAGCCGACCTGATGCGCTCCGCTACTCGGTGCTTGCGCGAGCACGGTGCCGATGGTCGGCGGCGGGGAGTACTGGCCTACCTGCGAGCACGGTATGGTCTTGTTGACCGTCTGCACCGTGAATCCGGCTGCCCGAAGCGACGAGACTGCTGAGTCCTTGCCTGTGCCGACGACATCAGGCACCGAGGCCTGTCCGCCCTTGGAGATGACCAGCGTCACCGTATCGCCCCGAGAGACCGGGGTCGGGTAAGGAGGGCGTTGTTGGACGACGGTCAAGGGGGGATCGGTGCTGGCAGTCTGGACCACTTTGAACCGGAGTCCAGCGGCGGTGAGCCGGGACTCGGCCTTGGAAAGCTTCAAGCCCTGGACGTTGGGAACGTCGAATCCGCTTCCTCCCCCGGTGCCTATATGTCGTACTGCGTAGAAACTTCCCAGACCGAGGGCTGCCGCGAGAACCACCAGTGCAACGACAATGGCCGCGATGCGCAACCCGGGGCGGGGGGGAGAACCGTCGCCGGGGACCCTCCCCGCCGGGTTCCCGTTGCCGTTCATCGCACCTGCTCGGGTGCGCGGGCTCCGCGGCTGGACGATGGTGGTAGACCCCGCGTCGAAAAAAGTCGTGACCGAGGGGTCGTAGGCGGGCGCCGAAACCCGCTCGCCTGCGACGAAGCGAGCAAGGTCGTCGTGCAGCTCGCCGGCAGATTGGTAGCGGTCATCGGGCGACTTGGCCATCGCCTTCATCACGATTGCCTCGAAGGCTTCGGGAATTGTCGGATCGATGTCCGAGGGTGCCGGCGGCATCTCCTGAACGTGCTTGGTCGCAATTGCGATTGGATTGTCACCGGAAAAAGGCGGCTTGCCGATGATCATCTCGTAGAGCACCACCGCCAGTGAATAGATGTCGCTGCGCGCGTCGACTCGCTCGCCCTGGGCCTGCTCCGGCGAGAAATAGGTCGCCGTCCCCATCACGGCACCGGTCTGAGTGAGGCTCATGTCGGAATTGTGTCCCCGGGCGATGCCGAAGTCGGTCACCTTGGCTGCACCCTCCTTGGTGACGATGACATTGCCGGGCTTGACGTCGCGGTGGATGACACCATGGGCGTGCGCGTACTCCAAACCGGCGGAGATGTCCGAGCCGATCTCGGCGGCCCGGGGTGCTTCCAGTGATCCCCGGGATCTGATCAACTTGGAAAGAGTGTCGCCGTCGACAAACTCCATAACTATGAAGTAGGTGTTGTCTGCCTCGGACTCTCCCCAGTCGTAGATGGAGACGATATTGGGGTGGCTCAGGTTCGCCGCGGCCTGCGCCTCGTGACGGAATCGCTGCACGAATGCCTGGTCGGTCGAAAGCTCCCGAAAGAGAACTTTGAGGGCGACCGACCGATGGAGCTGCAAGTCGCGCGCCAGATAGACCTCGGCCATCCCTCCCCGGGCGATCTTGCGGATTATCTCGTACCGACTGTTGTAGACACCGGTCTCGGCCACGTCGGTCATCGGCCTCTCAGCCTACGCCCGCCAGCAAGCCCGAGGCGGGCATCGACTGACAGTTTTCGTGGCCCAGCATCACTTGACGCGGCCCTCCTGTATCGCCGCCCGGAACATTGAGGCGACGATCGGCCCGGCGATCTCCGATCCGGTGGTGTCGAGCGGCAAGCCGGTCTGGGCTGGAACCACCACCACCACCACAAGGGAGGGATTGCTCGCGGGGGCGAATGCTTCCAGCCAGTTGTTGGAGCCGGAACTGGTGCTGGTCTGTGCCGTCCCGGTCTTGGCTGCTACCTGGATGCCCGGAATGGCCACGTTGGAGGCGGTTCCGTGCTGGACCACTCCTACCATCAGAGCGGTCACCGCGGAGGCGGTGGCGGCAGAGGTGGCGGTGAGCCAGGGGTGGGGCGCATAGGACTTTACCAGGCGTCCCTGAGGATTGCGGATCTGCGACATGACGTGGGGCGCCATGATGACGCCGTGATCGGCAATGCCGGCGGTGGCGAGCGCCATGCCCAAACAGGTCGCCTGGACATCCTCCTGCCCGATCGCCGAGTAGGCCAGGCCGGGTAGGTTGCGAGCGAATGCGGATGCCGCCGGAATAGTCGATGCTGCCGCGCCGGGCAGATCGAGGGGAGGGACCTTGTTGAAGCCGAATGACTCAGCTTCCGTCACCAGGTTGGAGGCACCGAGATCGAGGCCGATCTGCCCGAATCCAGAGTCACACGAGACCGCCAGCAGGGTTGGAAGCGTGCCTCCGCATAGCTCTCCGGCGTAATTGGAAAGCTTCTTGTTGGTGTCGGGAAGTGTGAGAGCGGTCAGGTACGGGTAGCTCTTGGTTGCCAGGGACGGATCGTGGTCGTAGACCGCCGATGAGTCGATGATCTTAAAGGTGGACCCGGGAGCGTAGCTTCGCCGGTATGCCCGGTCCAGCATCGGGTTGGACGGGTTGGCGATGTTCGACTTCCACGCGCTCATCACCGCTTCCCGGTTGTGGGAAGCGAGCGCGTTGGGATCGTAGGTGGGATTGGCGTACATGGCCAGAATGGCTCCGGTCCGCGGGTCGAGAGCGACGACCGCCCCGGTCTCACCCCCTAATGCCGAGCGCGCCTCACCCTGGAGGACGCTGTCGATGGTGAGGGTTATGTCGTCGGGGCCCGAGCCGGCGGTGATCACGTCGCTCAGGTTGCGCACCGGTTGGATATGGCTGGTGAGGTAGGAATCGTAGGAGCTTTCGACGCCCCAGGTTCCGTAAATCAGGGAAAAGTAGCCGGTGATGTCGGCGTAGAGCGGTCCGTTCGGGTACTGGCGAAGGAAGTGGTAGATGTCGTGGGTGGGTACCGAACGGGCGATCACGACGCCGTCGGCGGTGGACACGTCCCCTCGCGGTTGGTCGTACAGGCGGGAGGCGACCCGAGGATTGGCTGGCGCGTTGGCGAGCTTGTGGGCCTGGAGGACTTGGATGTTGTTGAGCTGCAGGAAGAGGAGGGAGAAGAGGAGCGCCAGGACGATCCCCATCTTGCGGATCTGCCGGTTCATCAGTGTGTGCCGGCGGCGCTACGTGCTTCGGCAACCAGGTTGCGCACGTAGAGGCGAGCGTTGTTCTCCGAGGATTCGAGGACACCGGCCCGGATGTCGGACAGGCGGGATGGGAGAACCTGGGATGTAGGCACTGAAGTCTTGTCGATCAGACGGGGTTGGAACCAAGCGAGCCCGCCCGGGCGTCCCTGGTATATGGCGAGGGCCCCGTGGTCGATGCCGACGAAGTAGGAATTGCGGGCGAACCAGGCCACCGAACCGAACGATCCGCCGATGACGATCGCCAGGAGGAGGAGGAATCCGATCACCCGCCAGGTGATCAGGGGTTTGGCCCGCCCGCCCAGATCGACGAGGTGCGGTGAGCCGTCTTCACTCCCAGCTCCGCTTCTGAGCTGGGAGACGAAGTGGGGGAACTTGTGGGGACGTGGTGCTTCCCCGGCTTCGTTGTGGCGGATCGTGTCGCGCAAGGTTTCGCGGTCTTCGGCATCGCGCAATGCATAGGCTCGTTCGCTTGCCGCGAAGAGCTGGTCGAGCCTGATCGGGTCGATCTTCTCCTCTCCGGGGGTCCGCGGTGTCGAGATGGTGAGGTCTTGCCAATCGGGGCTATCTGCCGCGCGCAGGACGCCCGCCATCACCGACGACATGCTGTTCTCGGGATTGAGACTTGGCAGAGACAGCACGCCGCCCGCTTGTCCGGCTTCCTTCGCCGCCCGCTGGTCGATCTTCGGCACATTCGGCTCGGTGCCTGAATCAGGCGTCGAAAAGTCGCCGGCCTTCGCGGCGCCGGCGTCTCTCTGCGGAGAGGGATCGGAGCTGCCTCCGCTTTCACCTGCGGGCGGCGTGTGCGCGGGATCCTGGGCCCCTGCCTGAGGCTGGGGTGCCGCAGACGGCGGTGCCTTTTCGCCGCTCTGGTTCGAGTAGGACGTATCTTCTCCAGCTCGTGGAAAGTCAGCGGAGGGTGGCCCCGGGACCGCGGCACTACCTGTCCGTATCCCCATCATGGCCGCCCCGAATGCACCTCCGGCAAGGCCACCCGCTGCACCTCCGGCAAGGCCACCCGCTGCACCTCCGGCAAGGCCACCCGCTAAGCCGGCTGCCGCACCGCCCCCTGCTGGGGCACGGGGGGCTTCGGCCGCCGCTGACTTTTCGCCGCCCGCACCGGCACGGGAGGCTAACTCGTCGGTCCTGTCGACTGCAGCGGCGGGGGAAGGCGGCACCGAAGTCCCACCCGTGCCCACCACATCGACCACCACGACCGAAACGTTGTCGCTCCCTCCATGGGCGCGGGCCAGCTCGACCAGTTGTGTAGCAGCCTGGCCGGGGTCCGGGGACCGCTGGAGCAGGGCGGCGATCTCTTCGTTGTTCACCTCGTTGAAAAGCCCGTCCGAGCAGAGCAGGTACCGGTCACCGGCCGACGGTTGCAACTGCCAGGCGTCGACCTCGACGTTCGGCTCGGTCCCGAGAGCTCGGGTCAGGATGTGGCGGTGCGGGTGATTTGCCGCCTCCTCGGCGGTCAGTTCTTGCGCGGCAAGCTTCTGTTCCACCACGGTGTGGTCGGTGGTGATCTGGACGAGATTCCGATTCTTCAGCACGTAGGCACGAGAATCGCCAACGTTGGCGACCACGATCCGATCGCCGTCCGGCCCTTCAATCGGTGCGAGCCCCACCAGGGTTGTGCCCATTCCCCGAAGCGAGCGTTCGGAGCCCGCGCGGTTCCACACCGCCCGATTAGCTGCCTGGACCGAGCGAGCCAGGAGAGCAGCGGCAGGATGGCCTGCTGCACGAGAGAACTCGGCACGGATGGTGTCCACCGCCGTGCGGGCCGCAACCTCGCCCCCTGCGTGCCCTCCCATTCCGTCTGCCACTGCGTAGACCCCCTCGTCTACCAGCACGCAGTCCTGGTTGGTGGGCCGAACCTTGCCCCGGTCAGTGGCAGAGCCTGATCGCAACTGGATTGTCACAGCGAGCTCACTTTTCCACTTGCAATACGGTGCGCCCTACCTGAATCCGGTCGCCATGGCGCAGTGGAACCGGCGAAGTCAGCTTCTTGGAATTGACGAAGGAACCGTTGGTCGATCCGAGGTCTTCCATCCAGAACTGCGAGCCGCGCATGAAGATACGGGCGTGCAAGTGTGAGACGAACGTATCGTCGGGAACGGACACCGCGCAGCCGGCGGCGCGGCCGATCACCGATTCATCGCCCATCAGCTCGTAGAAGCTGTCGGCCTGCTCGGCAGGAGCGATCACCGCCAGATGGAGGGTGGGGATGTTCCGCCCGGTCACGCTAGGTGCGAGGCGCGGCCCCTCGGGTGCTGCCGGGTAACCCGGTGGGTCCACGGCAAGCCCGGGTCCCGGGGGCATTGCAGCGCCCGACGACCCGACCGGTTCGCGCACCTCCACCCAGATCGCCCGCATTGCCCGGAGGAAGAACAGCCATATCAGGGCGATGAGGAAGAACTTCAGTGCGTTGAGGAGAGTGTCGGGCATGTGGGTCAGGCGTCTCTCACGGGGGATCTGCTCGGTGGTGAGGTGGAGCCGGGCGTCACAATGCCTTGTAGCGGACCGTGGAGTTCCCGATGGAGATGACGTCGCCGTCGGCAAGGGGTCTTTCCTTGACCGTCACTCCGTTGACCCGGGAGCCGTTGGTGGATCCGAGGTCGACCAGGACCACCTTGTCGTCCCAGCATCGGATCTCGGCGTGCTTACGGCTGACCCCCGGGTCGGAGAACACCACGTCGCAACTCGCCAGGCGCCCGATGGTCAACGTCCCCTCTCCCATCGGGAGCTCGGTCCCGTCGTCGAAGGTCAGGATGCCGTACCACGGGTTGTCCTGCTCACGTACCTCGGCACCGAGCATGAAGACGCCGGGCTTGAGTTCCGGCTCCACGTCCAGGAACACCTCGACCGGTCCTACCAGGGCGTAGTTCTCCGCCTTGGCATGGTCACGGATGGCCTCTCGGAGCTCGTGGACGAGAGCCTCGTGGAAGGGTTCGAAACGCTCCATGTCCTTGGTGGAGAGGACCACCTCGAATACGTTGGGAGCGATCACGTGGCGCAGGCCTACCGCCCGGCGCAGGTCCATCTCCCGGACAATCCGCTTGCCGATCTCCACCGGCTGCAACCCGCCGCGGAACGCGCGGGCAAAAGTGCCCTCCACGAGCCTTTCCAGGCGGCGCTCGAATTGCTGGAGTCCCATTTCATAGCCAGCCTACCCAGGGAGGATGTGGGATGGACAGGCGGGGCTCGACCGACTGGCCTCCTTCACCTGGGGTTCGTCCACCGAGCGGGCGGGGGGACCCACCGGGGAGGTGCTTTTTCCGGGGCGTGGTGCGGAGAGTACCCTTGGGGGGTCGCTCGGGCGAGTGGCGGAATTGGCAGACGCGCAGGATTCAGGTTCCTGTGTCCGCAAGGACGTGGGGGTTCAAGTCCCCCCTCGCCCACCAGGGGTTACCGGCTCTTCGGATTTCGGCGGGGATCCCCCCGTCCGGGAGGGCCACCAGCAAGAGTTTGTCCTGGATACCGGCGATGGAAAGCTCACTGTCGTCGTGGAGTCCAAGGGGATTCTCAGGAAGACCTTCCACCTCGGCAGCCAGGGACTCGTCCGTGTAGGGCTCAACTGACCACATGCACGGCTCGGGCTCCTCCGCTGCGATGACAAGTGCACCCGCGATGTCGCGGCCGTAGTGGGCGAGCAAGTCGAAGGTGTAGTTGACCGGGAGGTTCTTCCGTTGGGCCAGGGCTTGGCGGATCTGTCCCTCGGGGAGCAAGCCGTCACAGAAGACCGACGCGCGCTGGCGGCGAGTCGATAATGGCAGAGAGCACGAGAGCACCGGTGCATTGCCAGGCCAGCGTTCGGCTGCCTCCGCGCTATAGCGACAAGCGATCTCCCACGGGCGTCGCGCCGTGAGTTCTGCTGCGCGGATGCCGTCGAACCACACGCCAAGCACGTGTGGGGCCCTAGTACTCACCGGGGTGTTCCTGGACTGTTAGCTCGGCGCCCAGGGCTCGGAGCATCTGGATCAACCGGTCGACCATCCGCGTCGCATGCCCAGCTTCGATTCGCGCCAGGTAGCTGCGATCGATCCCGGTGGCGGCGGACAGGTCGGATTGGGTCATGCCCCTCAGGTCCCTGAGTCCAGCGATGGTGCGACCGAGGTCCTTGTCGCTGCGGATTATCCATCTTCGGGCCATCGCTCCTCCACCTATTGTGCTGTTATCGGCACAATATCATTTAATTGACATAGTGTGCGGATTTCAGAACACTATGTATCTATAGTGGTGATGTGCTGATATCTGCACATAATTACGAAGGAGGCACCAGCCTGGCGCGGCCGATTGCGATCTCCCACGTACCTCGCGCCGCGAGTTCTGCTGCGCCGGGGGGGGTGGGAGCACAGACCGAATAGTGTGTGTATGTGCCACCCCAGGTGATCCGATTTCACCTGGCCAGGGAATCTCCTCTATAACACACCGGTGACCGTCGTTTCCGTCGAGGGCCTGTGCAAGACCTACGGCAATACCCCGGCGGTCGATGGGGTGAGTTTCGAGGTGGGCCACGGGGAAGTGTTCGCCCTGCTCGGACCCAACGGTGCGGGCAAGACCACCACCGTCGAGGTCCTCGAAGGTTTCCGCCGCCGCGACTCCGGCCAGGTACGGGTGCTCGGTGTGGATCCTGCCGATCGATCCTGTTCCCGTGCTTTCCGGGAGCGCATCGGGGTGGTCCTCCAGGAGCTGGCGGTCGAGCCCTTTCTTACCGTTCGCCAGGCCCTGGCACGCAACGCCGGGTACTACCCGCGCCCGCGGGAGGTGGACGAAGTTCTCGGTCTTGTCGGGCTGGAGGATCGCGCCGACCGGAGGATCAAGTCGCTGTCCGGCGGTCAGCAAAGGCGGCTGGATCTCGGCCTGGGAATCGTGGGGAACCCGGAGCTTCTCTTCCTGGACGAGCCGACCACCGGTTTCGATCCTTTGGCACGGCGGGGGGCATGGGATGTGGTCCGTGCTCTTACCGGCGGCGGTACAACGGTGATCCTCACCACCCACTACATGGACGAGGCCGAGGCTCTAGCCGACAGGGTGGCGGTCATCTCCTCCGGCCACATCGTGGCCCAGGGTCCGCCCGCCACTCTCGGCGGCCGGGACGCCGGGGAGGTCCGGATTCGATTCCAGGTGCCGGCCGGGACCCGGCTTCCGGAGATTCCCGCTGCGGTTAGCGCGTCCCCCTCCGGGCAGGTGGAGATCATGACCGATCGGGAGATCGAGGTTCTTGCTGCGGTGACCTCCTGGGGTGTGAGCGACGTGGTGGAGATCACCGGGCTGACGGTCGAAAGGCTGACCCTCGAAGACGTGTATCTTCGTCTTACCGGACATGCGGCCACGGGCACTACGGGGTACGGCGGATGAATCCCTCTCCTGCCTCCCGGTCGTTCCGGGGGATTACCGACGTCCGCCTCGTCGCCCGGCAGCTCTACTTCGAGCAGCTCAATTTCTGGTTGAACCCGGTTGCGGCCGTGTTCACCGTCGGCTTTTCGGTGGTGTTCCTCGTCCTGCTTGCCTCGTCCGCGGGGGGTTCCCGCAGTTCGGTTATCGGAAATGTACGGGTCATCCAGTACTACGTTCCGGGATTCGTGGACTACGGGGTGATGTCGACCTGCTTCAACGCCATGACCATTTCCCTGGTTGTTCGTAGGGAGACCGGCTTGCTCAAGCGTCTTCGCCTCTCGCCCCTGCCGACCTGGGCGATGCTCACTGCTCTTTTTACCAATGCGGTGATTATTTCGGTGCTCCAGGTCGTCCTCTTGCTGGTTATCGGCAAGGCCGGGTACCACGTGAGCCTGCCCCATGATTACGCACCGTTCGCAGTGGCGCTAGTGGTTGGTGCGGCTTCGTTCACTGCTGTCGGGGTAGCGATGAGCACGCTGATCCCCAATCAGGAGGCTGCAGGTCCGATGGTCTCCATCGTCTTCTTCGTACTGCTCTTCTTGTCGGGATTGTGGTACCCGCTGGATCCGAACTCGGCGATGGCGAAGGTGGCTGGCTGGTTCCCTATCCGCCACATGATCACTGCTGTCTTTGCTCCCTTCGACAAGAGACCGGGTGCGCCAGCGTGGGCATGGCATGACATTGCGGTCATGGCCCTATGGGGTGCGGCCGGTGTCGCGGTTGCCCTGCGTCGATGGAGCTGGTCGCCCCGGCGCAGTGAGGGAGGCGGGCGCCGGGCCCGCTCGCAGCGGGCCGTTGCCGGGGAGTGACCGCGGGCGTTCCGCAATAGGCCGGGTTCCCACTCCTGGCGGAAGTATTGCTCACGTCGGGCAGTCGGGCTGGCCTTTCGGAAGCACCGGTGACGCATAGGAATACAGCTGGCCATTGTTGCAGGCGACATAGGTTCCCAGGTCGCCGTGTACGGCCGTGACCGAGGTGCCCGGGATTGCCTGATCGATCGGGCTCAGGGAGTTCGGCGACCATCGGAGAACCTGGAACCCGGCCAGCGGGTCGTAGGTTCCCGGACCGAATGCCCACGGGCCGAACATCCCGCTCGGGAGGCCAGAGCGCAGATGGGAGATCCCGGCCGCGAAGTTCGCCGGAGTCAGCCAAGGTCCCGCTTGCTGGAATCCTGAGAAGAGCAGGAGGGTGGATGCGTAGGCGAAAGCAAGTGGTCCTGGCGGGAGGACGGACGAGCAATCACTCACCGGGGGGAGCCGGCATCCCATCTCGAAAGCCGTGAAGGCCTCCTGGTCGACCACAGGCTTGGAGACCATCCCCAGCGTCAACGCATGGGCCGATTCGTCTTGAGGAAAGCCACTGGTCCATCCGTCGGAGTTGATCGAGCCGACGCCGTAAAAGGGAATCAGCACCCATTCCGGGAAGTAACCGGCTTGAGCCGCGGCGTTCATGAAGAAGATGGGGGTCACCGGGTCGGCCGACATCACCACGGTGGTGACCCCGCTTGCTTGCATTCTCTCGACGAGGGCGGTTGTCTCGCTCTGGTACTGGCTGATCGAGACGCTGTAGCTCACCTGTTTCATCGGCGACGCGCCGCCGTCCTTGAGGTAGTCGGAGGAGAGGATCCTGGCGCAGGTGGCCTGGATCGGGGTCTCGTCGTAGAGATAAGCGATCGTGCGGACGGTGGATGCGAGGCGCGGCCCGGCGAAGATAGCAGGCCGGTTCTGAAGTTCGTCGGCCGCGAACGCGGCCACCGCCGCTTCGCGCTTGTCGCAGTCCGGCCCGACCGCGTAGGCGTAGGGCGCCTGGCTGGCGAACCACCCCCGGTTGGGAGGCCACAGGGTGACCGACACGACCTTCTGCTCGACCAAGTCGTTCGCGAAAAGGGGAGACGTGTCCGAGAGTGAGTCGTCGGCGAATGCGCCGAGGGACTTCTCCTCAATCGCATCCGCTTGCGCTTGGTCTTGGCCGGTCCCGGTCAGCTCGGAGACGAAGTTACCGTGACCTCCGAAGGGACTGAGCACCACCTTCCTTCCGTAGAGTTCGAAGTCCTTGTTGAAGAGTTTGATGTACGCCTGGAGGGTCGAAAGGGTCTCCTTGCTGCCTCCGATGACGTCTTTGGGATAAAGCGAGTAGATGGACTGGAGAAGGCTCGATGCTGCATATCGGAATCCAATGGTGATGGTAGTCCTGGTCACCCCGGGCGACGCTGCCCCTCCGTTGTTGCCGTGGTATTCGGGGACGCATGTGGGTGCATATACGCTCCAGGTGACCTGGCGTATTCCGGGCCGGCATTGGGTTCCTCCCACGGTGGTACCGTTGCTGCCCGGTGGCTCCGGCGGGGTTACCCCGGCGGGGACGGTGACCTGGCCCACCCCGAGGCCACCTGACGAGCGGGGTCCCGAAGTGCTCACCGTGGGCACCAGGAGCATAACCAGTATGAGCAGGACCAGTGCCCCTCCGGCGACGGCTACGCGAGAGCCGCGCGATCTCACCCCCGCAGCCAGCTCCCGTCCAGATCCGATGCCGATCCGCATCCCAGAAGTATCATGGTGCGAGTCATCTCACTCCGGAGCACCTCCAGGACCTTCTCCACCCCACTTTGCCCGCACGCAGCCAGGCCGTAGAGGTAGGGCCGGCCGATGAGGACCGCTCGCGCACCGAGAGCCAGCGCCTTGACGACATCGCCTCCCCGTCGGATGCCACCGTCCACGAGCACCTCGATCCTGCTACCCACCGCGTCGACCACTTCCGGGAGCACCCGGACTGTGGCGGGCGCACCCTCGAGCTGGCGCCCTCCATGGTTGGACACGACCACCGCGTCGGCGCCCGCACCCGCCGCGGCAGCGGCATCTTCCCCGGACAGCACTCCCTTGACCAGAAGCGGCCCGGTCCACCGCTCCCGGATCCACTCAACGTCGTCCCACGAAAAAGGTGACGCGGTCATGGCGACCTTGCCGGCGCCCGGCATCGCCGGCGCCGGATTGGCACGCCGTCGAAAGGCGATGCCGCTCCTCGCCATCCGGTACGCCCACCCGGGCCGGGCGAATACCTGGCTCCCTAGCTGGATCGCCGAGCGCGGGTCGAGTCGTAGGGGAGTGGGAACGCCGTTCCGGATGTCGCGCTCCCTCTTGCCCAGCGCCGGAGTGTCGACGGTGACCATGAGTCCCTCGAATCCGGAGTCGGTCGCCCGCTTGATGAGGGTGCCAGCCATTTCCCGGGTCGCGGCATAGAGCTGGAACCATCGCGGCCCCGGCTCGCCCGACAGATCCTCGGGAGCGCTCCCCGCCACGGCGGACAGGATCGACACAGTCCCGGCCCGCCGCGCCGCCCGGGCTACACCGGTGGCGCCGTCCGGGTGCATGAGGCGTACCAGCCCGCAGGGGGCAAGGAGGACCGGCAGTGCGAGGGGGATGCCCAGGACCGTGGCCTCCAGACCGGGCTCGGGAGTGCGGAGGGCCATGCGCGGGCGAAAGGAGATTTCCCGGAACGCCCGCTCGTTCTCCCCCATGGTCACCTCGTCTTCGGCGCCGCCGTCGACGTAATCGAAGATCACCCTGGGGAGTACCCTTCGAGCGAGCCGGCGGGCATCGGCAACGCTGTTGATCCGGTCGGAAGTGGGCATGGTGAGAGCCAGCCTATTGGTGCTCGGCCGGCGGTGCGGTGGCAGAACCGGGCACCGATCCTGTCCGTGCGATCCAGGCGGCCGCCCAGGCGTCATGGGGATCCGCGGAGCGCAGTGGTGGCGAACCGCGGTTCTCCTCCCGCGAGGCGATACGGTCGACCCGCCGTGCGCGCCGTTCCTCCTGGTTCATCCAGTTGACCACGATGACGATGGCGGCACCGAGCATGATCGCCATCGACAAGATCCAGAAGATCCCACCGCCAGTACGGGTATCGGTCAACGTGTGCTCCGGCGCGATCGGAGTCCCCATCGACATCATCGATATTCCGAGGAAGGCTTCGAAGGGAATCCCGACGAAGAGGAGACCCAGCCGCATGGGAACCGGGGGGCGGTGGGGGAGTTCGTCGACGGCCACCATCGGCCACCAGTAGAGGCAGCCGATGGCGAGCAGCACCAGGTGGCTCGCGTCGTGGACCAGAGGATGGCGGAGCGAATAGGGGTAGAAGGACGTCTGCATGTCGATCCACATCGATGCGAAGTAGACAGCTCCCACTGCGATGGGAACGGTGACCAGGCGAACCGGAAGGCTGTGAAGAAAGCGGGAGAGGGCGCTCTGGAACGGTCGGCCCGATGCCTGGAGGGCGAGGGTGATCGGCGCCCCCATCGCCAGGAGCGGGGGTGCCACCATCATGAGGAGAACATGCTGGACAACGTGCACGGTGAATACCGAGTCGTCATAGGAGGCGAACCCGGACACTACCGCGATCACCAGGACGATCGAGCCGGCCAGGAACGACCCAGTTCGTCGGAACGGCCAGCGACGGCCTCGAATGTCCAGCCGGCGTACGCCCCACAGGTAGGCGGCTATCGAAGCGAGGACGAAGGCGAACGCGACGTCGGCAGTCCAGTCGCCAAACTGCCAACCGGTCAGAAGGGTGTGGATGCGTACCGGGGGCGACGGAACGTCCGCTGCGAGGAAGTGAGGATGTACCGCTATGACAGGAAGAGGATCAACGAGCAGTGCGGGCGGCAACGGCATCGATGCCGTCCACGCTATCCCAGGTGGAGAGCACCGTCGTCAGGACCTCTTCCGCCGCGCCCATGCCACCGAGATGGCTCTCCCCTGGTCTCACCGAGAGGGTGCAACGGGGGAGGATGCTTGCCATGTGACGAGCGTGCTCGAGCGGAACGAAGTGGTCGGCATCCCCATGCCACCAGTTCACCACTGGCTCGACGGACTCCAGTGAGAACCCCCAGTGGCGGGTGAAAAGGATCAGATCGTAGATGGGAGCCTTCATCGCCTTCCGGGAAGCGTTGATGAGATCGTCGAGGAACATCTCCTTGATTTCCGGCTGCTCGAATACCTTGCGGTCGCCTTCGGGGGAGAGGCGGGCGTAGAGGTTGAACCCCTGCGATGCAACGGGGACCAGCATGCGAGCAAGCGAGTGGAGGAACATCGCACACGGGTCACGGAAAAGGCTGAGGAGGGCCTCCGCCCGGACTGCCAACGAGATCGGACCGCCTTCTACCCGGTCCCGCCCGCGGGTGGGACCGACGCCTCCCAGAATTCCGATCGCCGCCACCCGATCGGGGAAGGCGTGGCCGGTGGCCAGGGCGTAAGGTCCCCCTCCCGACAACCCGACCATCGCCACCCGATCGACCTCACAGTGATCGAGGACACAAGCGAGATCGGTGGCGAAGTCGAGAACCGAATCGTAGAGGAACGGAGTGGAGGCCCCGATCCCCGGCCTGTCCACCCCGATGATCCGCACTCCCAATTTCAGGGCGAGAGTTCGGGCGGCTTCGGGGATCTGCCGGCGACCCCCCGGGGTTCCGTGGAGCCAGACCACCGTCCTTCCGCCATCGTGCCCGAACTCGGCAAAGCTGAGCACCCGGCCATTGCGGACCGGCACGGTTCCTTCAATCCTGGGGCTTGTCAAGCTCATCCCGGCGACAGTATTCCACATCCGGCGGGTCTCGGCATATAGTCGACCGACGTGCCCCCGCTGATGCGCTCGAAACACGCGGATCGGAAGTCTTCCACGCGTACCACCCTGCTGGACGCCGCAGTGGACGTCCTGGTCGACAACGGTCTCACCCGCTTCAGCGTGGCGGCGGTGGCCAGCAGGGCAGGTGTGTCCACCGGGGCACTTTTCTATAACTACCCGAGTCGCGCCGCGCTGATCGCCGCGATGACCAGGCACCTTTTCAGCCAGCTCGAAGAGGAGTTCGTTCTAGATTCGACCAAGGGACTCACCGACCCTGCCGAACGGGCAGTCGCCCTGGTCGACGCGGTGTGGAGCGCGTACAACGACCCCCGGATGAAGGCGGCACTGGAGCTCTACGGTGCCAGCCGCACCGATCCGGAGCTCGCCAGCCTGATCGCCGAGATCGACGACGAACGGGCCGGGCGCCACCTGAGCCTCGCAGAGCAGCTCATCGGGGTGCCTATCGAAGACAAAGATCACCTCGCTGGGGTGGTCGTCGTGACCATGATGACCATCCAGGGAATCGTTCTCGATCAGCTCACCGGAGGGCACTCGTCGGCCCACGAGCGCGCGCTGCCTCTCCTGCGTGAACTGGTCCGGGGTCTGGTCGAATCCGCTTGTTGAACCGGTGAGGAGGCTCGCCGCTGTTACGGCGGTCGCCGTCGTGCTCGGCGGTTGTGGGGGAAGCGCACTGCCTGCGCGGTTCGGTCCCGGACCCGCCCGTGGCCCGACCGCTTTGTTCGCCATCGCCTGCCCGGCTCCGGCTGAATGCGTTGCCACCGGGGCTGCCGGCGAGGTGGAGGTGACTCGGGACGCCGGGGAGCACTGGCACACGGTCACCACCGGGGTGACCGGCAGGCTGCTGGCCGTCACCTGCACCTCGCAGCTCCACTGCATCGCTGTCGGAGATGGCGGCGCGGCAGTGATCACCGATGACGGAGGTGCCCGCTGGAGGAGGGCTCGTTCGGGAACCACCGAGGAACTCGACGGGATCTCATGCCCGAATCCCCGCCAATGTGTCGCAGTCGGCTATCTCGGAACGGTGATCGGATCGGTGAACGCAGGAGTTACCTGGAAGACGGCGAGCAGCCTGGACGGCGAACTCACCTCGATTTCCTGCCGGATCACGATTTGTGCCGCGGTGACCTTGCGCACCGCGCTTGACTCTCCGGCAATGGAGTACGTGTCGGGAGACCTGGGAGTTAGCTGGGTCGGGCAGCCCCTCGACACGGACCGCAACTTCTTCGGAGTCGACTGCATTACCGCGCACGTGTGTCGCGCGGTGGGAGACGAAGGGTCGGTCGATTCGACGACCGACGGAGGAGCCTCCTGGAACGATTTCACGCTCCCCGAGTACGGCGCGCTCCACACCGTGGCGTGCCCGCGGGTCACCTACTGCCTGGCGGCGGGGGACATGGGGGTGATCTTCCGCCGATCCGGTTCGGGCTGGACCCAGGTCGCCCCGATCGGGGCGGTTGCCAGCCGACAGGTGGTCGAGGGGATCGCCTGCCCGACGCTACAGCGTTGCTGGGCAGTGGGAGACCAGGGGACCGTCGTTGCGACGCGAGACGGTGGGCGTACCTGGCGCACCCAGCTCACCTCGCCGGCATCGGCGGACACCCGGATACTGCTCGTCGGCGACTCAGTGGCCCAAACATTGGGATCGGAGATCCCCGCGATGGCCCACGGCTACGGCCTCTATGTCGACGACTACGGGATCCTCGGTTGTGGTATCGCCTCGGGTGAGCCGGTTCGGGCGGCAGGCGTCACCTACGACGTGATCGCCCCGCCCTGCGACGGCAAGCCCGGCGATCCGCAATGGCCGGTCTATTGGCACCAGTACGTCGAACAACTCCGGCCCCGGGTCGGTGTGCTGCTCGCCGGGTTCTGGGAGGTCACCGACCGGATGTTCCAAGGGCAGTGGGCCAATATCACTGAGCCCGCCTACCGGTCGTACATCGAGACACAGTTACAAGTAGCCGTGCGCACTCTCTCGGCAGAGGGAGCCAAGGTGGTGCTCCTGACCTCTCCTTACTTCCAGACTGGCAACTATCCAGAAGACGACCCGTCCCGGGTGGACGCCTACAACTCGCTGGTTCGACAGGTCGCTGCGCAATTCCCGGGGGTCGCCTCGGTCATCGATCTCAATGGGTTCGCCGATCCGGGAGGTCACTTCACCGCCACTCTCGACGGGGTCCCCCTCCGGCAATCCGACGGTGAGCATTTCACCAACGCGGGGAGCACTCTGGTCGCATCCTGGTTGCTGCCCCAGTTGGCATCCCTGGCCGGGTGACTCAGCCGCCTCCCAGCACCGCGTTCATAAAAGCGGCAGCCTTGTCCTGCGACTGGCGGGTCTGGGCCTCGATGAACCTCTCCACGACCGGCCCGAGCCCGAAGACCTTGACGGTGGCCTCCAGCTCGAAGGACTGCTCGCAGGGCGAAGCCTTTGAGTCTCCTTCCACAGTGAAGGAGCCCCGGATGCGGGTTTTGTCGGCGAGGGCCGACGGTGTGAGCTCGAATGACCAGGTACCGGTATGCGGGTCGAAGACGCCCTTCTCGATGGTTACCACCTCGGCCCCGAAGAGCTTCGCCACCGGGCCGGGCATCGCCGGGCGCTGCGAATAGCGAAGTGTGCGCCGGAGCCCGGTAGCTAGATCACCGGAGCTCTCGACGATCTCGATCGAGGTCGAACCTAGGCCCTCGTTATGCAGGCGCCGGGTGAATTCGGGATCGAAATAGAGCGGCCAGAAGTCAGGAGCGCAGCAGTCGATTCGATGACGCAGCCGGAGTTTCATCTCGGGCCGTCACCGTAGCAGCAACCGAGCCGAAGAACACGAATCCGCCTACCGGCGCGGTGGAGTCGATCCGGTGGGAGATCGCCAGGGCGGTGATCTCGCGCCTCACCACCTCGCGGGCAACCGAGATGAGCGGCCCCTCGATCCCCCGCGAAACCTTGTCGACGGAGATGGTGGTGCCAGGAACCCGGTCGGCCTCGTCGATGGCAGCCGACATCGCGTCGACGAGGGCACGGAAGGTTCTGTCTGCGTCGAATCCCTCGCCGGAGGCGATCACGTCGGAAGGGGGAACGACCGCCGGTGTCATAGCCCGAGGGGGAGTTGGTTCGGATTGAAGGGAACGGTGCCCTCGACGAGCTGCACTGCGCCGAAGGAGGAGTGCGAATGCAGGAACTGGAGCTCCAAGTCGAGATTGCCCACCCCGTTGAAGACGCCGCCGGGTATTCCGGCGTCGAGGGTGGAGAGCACGCCGAGTGCGTTCCCATGGGAATCGAGGAACCCGGATCCCGAATCTCCGGGAACGCCCGGGAGCACGGTATCCACACTGGTGCTCCACCCATTTCCGGTGTCACCGAGACTGAATCCTTCCATCGCGCCCACCGGCAACCCGGCATAGAGCTCGGAATCGCCATAGGCATACAACTGCTCTCCCGATTTGGTGCCGGACGCGTCGAGCCCGCTGGGCCCCCCCCAGGTGGGAACGCTGGGATTGACGTTGCCGATGTCGGCGGTGTCCACCTGGACCAGGGCAAGGTCGTTGTACTGGCAGACGGTCGGGTCCGTTTCGTGGCCTGCCTGCATGGTGAGCCACGAGCTGTAGACCAGCGTGCCGGGTTGGCTGGCGCCCTGGATCTGCACCGGAGTACCCACCGGGAGGGAAGGCGAGGAGCATCCGTTGGTGGCGGTGTTCCCACCGGTCCCGGCGCAGTGCGCCGCCATACCGACGAACACGGCGGTGCCGTCCGAGTAGATGAAATTGGAGGTGCACTGGGCACCCCCGGTGATGAGCTGTATGCCCGGGTGGATGCCGGCTGTAGTCGCTGGCGCCCAGGTGACACCGATCGATCCTGCCGGGATGGTGAGGGCAGCGGTGACCGTGCGATGAGCACCCGATCCGGTGTCACTCGACGAGGCGACGGTGCCGGCGCTCAGGAAACCGGTCGCCAGCGCGAGGGCGCCGAATGCAAGGGCGAAGGAGGACGCGAAAGCACGGATGAGGGGCATGTTCCGGAAACGGGCGCACGCGGTCCACCTTGCGCCGGGCGGGGTTGCCGGGTCGGCGGCGACGTCGAGCCCGTATCATGGAGGTGGTGAACGATCCGAGCGGCAGTCCTCACAACACCGGAACCGTGCTGGAGCGGGGCCGGCTCCTGGTGGCTAGCCCCTTGCTCACCGATCCGAATTTCTGGAGGACGGTGGTGATTCTCCTGGAGCAAGGCGAGGAGGGAGCTCTCGGTTTGGTCCTCAACCGCCCGTCGGACACCGAGCTCGATATCCCCCTTCCGGGTTGGGAGACCGCCGCGGCGGAACCGAGCGTGGTATTCGTAGGGGGACCGGTGCAGCCCGAAGTCGCCATCGCGCTCGCGTCAGCCGACGGGGGATTCTCGGCGCAGGAGCCGGACGGGTGGCGGGAAGTGGTGGGACCGATAGGCACGGTCGACCTCGACATGGACCCGCTCGAAGCGTCCGTGCGATTCCACGGTATACGGATCTTTGCAGGATATTCAGGGTGGGGACCGGGCCAGCTTGAGGACGAGATCGCCGCCGGGGCATGGTTCGTGGTGACCGCGACCCCTGAGGACGTCCTCAACGCACACCCGGCTGAGATGTGGAGCGAGGTACTCCGCCGTCAAGGCGGAGACCTGGGGATGCTCGCCAATTTCCCCCCCCACCCCTCGCTCAACTGATATTCGGAATCCGACCATCCGGGTAAGCTCGGCTGCCGGGCTGCGCCTCAGCCGAAAGAAGTAAACGTCAGATCAGACAGGCTGCCCGGTGCCCTCCAGGAGGTCGCGCATCCGTTTCTGTCCGGGGCGCCCGGCGCGACGGAGGAAGGGATAGGCCTTCACCACTACCGACCCCGAAGAGCCGGCCAGCCGGGCGAGGACCGCCCGGCTGCGGGGTATCGAACCGACCAGAGCGCCGGTCTCGATGAGGCGTACTCCTGCTGCGGCCACCACCGCCGGATCGAGAAGGCGCCGGGCGCTGAATACGATGGTCGCTGTCCCGTCCCGAGCTGCCTGGTGGAGCATCGGGGTCCAGATGCCGTCGGGACACAGTACCGAGATCCGAATTCCAGACCCGGCGAGTTCGGCGGCGCTCGCCACGGAAAAGGCCCGTACCGCGTGCTTGGTTCCCGCGTAGAGGGCGAGCCCGGGAGCGGGGAGCCAGGAAGCAAAAGACCCCACGTTGAGGATCCGCCCGGAGTTCTTCGCCCTCATTACCCCGATGGCGGCGAGAGTCCCGTTCACCACCCCGTTGACATTGACCGCGATGACGCTGGCTGCACTTTCCCCGTTCAGATCGGTGACCTCGCCCGCACCCAGGAGACCGGCATTGTTGACCCAGATGTCAGGCTCCAGCTCAGACGCCAGACGGCGGCACGCTGCCGGGTCGGTGACGTCGAGACTCCGGGCGATGATTTCGCCCGGCCCGCTCTCGTTGGCGGGAACGTCGCCGACGTCAGTTGCGAAGACCCGGACTCCCCGAGCAGCCAGGTTCCTGCAAAGCTCCTGGCCGAGACCTCCAGCCGCGCCGGTCACTACTGCGGTCCTGCCCGCCAGCGCGAATCTCTGTCTCACCCGCGGTCGGTCGCGAGGGAGAGGCGGTCGATCCCCGCCCCTGGTGGCCTCACTCCTTCTCCCCTTGGCGCATCTTGCGTTCGTTGATCTGCCGATCGTAAATGAAGCGGCGGATGAAGTCCTTGTCTGGCTCGGGAAGATCGATGAAGGATATGCCGATCTCCTTGGAGCCGGCGCGGTTGAACACCTTCATCACTTTAGCCTTGCCTGCGATCTCTCTCTGGTTG
>JAKAWH010000041.1 GCA_021817065.1 Actinomycetes bacterium | reverse complement strand
TGAGACCTCGCCGCTTGCGGGGTGTTCACCTACGGGGACGCGGGCTTTTTCGGGTCTGCGGGGGGGACCACTCTCAATGCACCGGTGGTAGGGATGGCCGCAACTCCGGACGGCAAGGGCTACTGGCTGGTCGCTGCCGACGGGGGGGTGTTCACCTACGGGGACGCGGGCTTTTTCGGGTCCGGTGCATCGTCATCGTCGGGTAATGCGTTCTCGGCCATGGCCGCCACCCCGGACGGAGACGGCTACTGGCTCCTCGCCACCGACGGCGCCGTGGAGGGATTCGGCAGCGCCTACTCCTTCGCAGGGACAGCAACGGCCGGCGGGGCGCCCAGCAGCGCCGCGGCGCTCGTCCCCACCGGGGACGCGAATGGCTACTGGATCTTCACCGGAGTCGGGACGGTCGGCGCCTACGGGGATGCTGGGAAAAGTGGAGCCCCCGCACCTGCGCCCGGCGACACCGTGGTGGGCGCCGCCGGATAGCCGGACCACGCGGGGTCCTCAGCCGGAGCTGCGCGCCGGAATCCCAGATGCCGGGATCCCAGGGGGGTCCTCAGCCGGAGCTGCGCGCCGGAATCCCAGATGCCGGGATCCCAGGGGGGTCCTCAGCCGGAGCTGCGCGCCGGAATCCGCGCCGGAAAGATCCGGCGTAGGAACGAAGCTGACGCCGTGGGTGCAGTCGCCCTCCAGGACAGGAGCCTGCGGATCCATCCGCGCAAGGGAGTGGTGAGCACGACCACCAGTACCCCCAATCCGAGCGCGAGGGAACCGACGTTGTGGGGATTGAGCAGGAACCCGAAGAGCTGCTTGGCTCCTGGGAGCCCAATGAAGCACACCGCCACCGACAGCACCGACACGGTGCGGCGCAGCTTGCCGGTGGCCACCGGTGCAGCCATCAGCAGCCCCCACGAGAGGTACCAGGGCTGGACGACCGGTCCGAGGATGACCACGAGCAGGAGGCTCATTGCCAGGGCGCGCACCGCCCCCAGCCTCTTCGACATCACCAGGAGCACGACGCACCCGGCGAACGCGACCAACATCCCAACCGCGCGGGATAGGGAGAGCATGGACTCCTGGCTCACCCCCAGCCCGAAAAAGTGGGCGATCTTTCCCATCACCGTCCCCACCAGCGTGGTCGGTGACAGCATGGAAACCACTGTGCCAGGTGTCCCCATCGCGCCCAACCAGCCCCATCCCAGACCGGTAATCCAGGACACGATGGTCATAATCCCTCCAGACACGATGAGAGCGGTGAGCACCGGCCGCACCCGCTCCCGGATTCGGAGGTGGGGGCCCAGCCAATCCCATCCGATGTAGACCACCGCCAGCTCGGCGGGAGCTTTAACCAGGGCGGCAAGGGTGCACAGGACGATCCCGACGATCGGCCGCCCGGTACGGGCGAGGGCCACCCCCGCTACCAGCAAGCCGACCATTTCGGCATCGTTGTGTGCGCCCCCCACCAGGTGCAGGAGGGTCACCGGATTGAGGATCGCCATTGCGAACGCCAGGGCACCGTCTCGGCCATAGCTGCGTGCCAGGCGCGGGATGAAAGCGGCTGCCAGGATAACCCCGGCGAAAGCCAGGAGGCGCATGACGACAACTGTGGCGAGCACGCTGTGGCCGGTCATCGACACGGTTACCCCGTCCAGGGCAAGCACCAGCGGGCCATAGGGCGTCGGCATGTTCTGCCACATCGGATCGGCCAGCTTGAGGAATGGCGTACCCCCGAGCACCTGAGGGCCGTACTGGTAAGGGCTGATCCCGTGGGAGACCATCTCACCCTGGGCTGCGTAGGAGTAGACGTCCTTGGAGAAGAGGGGGGGCACCACCAGCATGGGTACCACCCAGAGAAGGAAGATCGGGACAAGCCGGGAAAGTGCGGTCCCGCGGTTGGCATTGAGCCATCGCACCAGATCGAACCACACCCGGAGGAAGAGGAGCAGCCCTCCGTAGACGAGAACGAGCGAGAGGAGCATCCCGTGGTTCGGCGAGGGACCGGTCGAGAAAAGCCAGGAGCCCGACTCGTGCAGGGCGAACGGCGATACGTTCATGGTGGTGCCGAGCATGATCGACCACATGGCCGCCGTCCCGAGGGCAGCCGTCCAGAAGAGAGGGGAAAAGCGGCCCGACGTCGCCAGGTCTGCCTGGCATTCCGGGGTCGGGTGCGAACCCGCCTCGGAGTTGATTACTGCCGGTTCAGTGTGCCTGCGGGCGCGCGTCAATACCGCCTGATCTATTCGCATACCGTTCACTTAGAGTGCCACAGACGGGTCATCATTGCCACGCATGGCAACTACCCAGGTGAAAGAGGCTTTCCACCCCTCCCGCTCGCCCGGGAACGAGCCGCCCCTTCCCAGCTCGGGGCTGGTCAACCCGGGCCGGAGGCGCCTTCCTGCCCTGGATGGGATCCGAGCGCTGGCCATCGCCGGCGTGGTCGCCTACCACGCAGGAGTTGCCGGAGTGCCCGGCGGATTCCTCGGAGTGGACACCTTTTTCACCCTTTCCGGCTTCCTGATCACCTCGCTTCTCCTGGACGAGAGGCGGTCCACCGGCACGATCCACATCGGCCGGTTCTGGGGCCGCAGAGCGCGGCGGCTCCTCCCGGCGCTGTTCGCCATGCTGGTCGCGGTGACCGCCTTCGTCGGGGTGGCCGGTCTTGGCACGTCCTTCCCCTCCCTGCGCACGGATGCCTTTTCCGCCCTGGCTTACGTGGCCAACTGGCACTTCGTCGCCACCCAGACCGACTATTTCGCCGTCTCCGCCCATCCCTCCCCTCTCCTGCACACTTGGTCGCTGGCGATCGAGGAGCAGTTCTATATCGTCTGGCCCCTCATCCTTGTGATCGCCCTCCGCTGTGCGCGGCACTCCCGAACCGCTTCGAAAGCTCCGGGTGGCCCATTCCGGCCGGACCCTAGGACGCTGTGGGGCCTTTTCGTATTCTGCATCGCGGGGGCTGGAGGATCGGCGTGGTGGATGTCGCATCTCGCCCAATCGGCAGCGGGACACACTCGCGCCTATTACGGAACCGACACCCGGGCCCAGTCGCTCCTGGTCGGTGCCGCGCTGGCGATCGGCATGGTGTTGTGGAACGCCCGCTGCCTCCGGGCTACCGCCCTCGCGTGGGGAGTCGCCGGCCTAGGTGGATCTCTCTGGGCATTTCACATGGTGACCGAGAACGGGCACCTCACATTCTCTGGAGGCTTCGCCCTCGCCTCGGTGTCGGCGGCTGCGATCATCGCGTCGGCGGTGCTCCACCCGCACGGTCCGGTGGGATGGGCACTTTCGATTCGCCCGATCGCCTATCTCGGGCGCATCTCCTACGGCGTATACCTCTGGCACTGGCCGGTGATCGTGTTCATGACCCACGCCAGGACCGGCCTGTCCGGCTGGGTGCTCTTCTCGGCCCGGGTCTCGGTCATCCTGGCGATTTCGGTCGCTTCCTTCCACCTGATCGAGCAACCGATCCGGCGGGGAGTGCTCCGCCCCGTCCGCACCGCACGGCATTTTCGCTCCGCGTGGCGCCGCCCGTGGCTGACGGAACTGGCTTTTGCCGGCAGTGCAGTCTCCGCGGTGAGTGCGGTGATCCTCGTCTCCACTTCGGTCGGTCCGCCGTCCCTCAATTCTGCGTCGGCGCTCACCCCCGCCCAGCGCGCACAAGTGGAGAGAGACGCCAACCTGAGTCCGACCCTCCCTTCTCTCGCCTCCCGCCTCCCGGGCCAGGGGGGAGACTCCCGGATCCTGCTCGTAGGCGACTCGATGGCCTATAGCCTCGGACTGGGACTGGCAACGGTGGCTCCCTCCTACAATGTATGGCTTGCCGACGAAGGAGTGCCCGGCTGTTCGGTCAGCATCGAGGGCACCTACGTCATCGGGGACGGGGACCTCACACCCATCTCCTTCTGCAACGCCGACATCGCCTCACCCTCCAACTGGCGCGCCATGTGGAAGAAATGGGTCGACCAGTTCGATCCCGACGTGGTCGTCTATCTCGCCCGAGCGGATCTCTTCGACCAGATCCATAACGGGACCTTCGAGCACATCGGGGAGCCGGATTTCGACAGCTACCTCGACGAGAACCTGAACCAAGCAGTGTCGATTCTCGGCTCGCGCGGCGCGCGGGTAGTGCTGATGACAACGCCCTATTACTACGCTGACGAGCTGCCCAGTGGCGATCCGCTGCCAGAAGACGATCCCGCACGGGTCAATGCCTACAACGCGATGCTACGCCGTGTCGCCGCCTCCCACTCAGGCAACGTCAGTGTGTTTGACCTCAGCGCTCTTGTCTCGCCGAACGGGAAGTATGCCGCCACCGTCGACGGGGTAACCGTCCGCTCGCCTGACGGCGTCCACTTCACCACTGCTGGAGGCGCGTGGTTAGCGCCGCGAATCCTCCCTACTCTCGTCCGGCTGGGGAGCTCCCACCACGCTAGGTATCCGGTCGGGACCTTTCCCGGCCCACCGGCCCCCGATTCCTGATCGCCTCGCAGACCGTCGTTCGCCCCCGCCGACTTTATGCCCTGCGTTGCCCCCGACGCCTAGGGTTCGAGCGCCCCCGTCAATAGACCGTCGTCGACGACGACAGCACGGGCAGGGTGGTGGTTGGCCGGCTGGTGGGAGTCGACGTGGTCGGCGGAATCGTCGACGTCGATGTACTGGTCGACGTCGACGTGGGGGAGGTCGTGGTCGAGGTGGTCCCAGGCTCGGTCGATGATGTCGATCGGACGGTTGTGGTTGTCGTCCGCGGCACCGTCGTGGTCGGCGGGATCGTCGAGGTCACCGTGGAGGAAACGGTGTCGGTCGATCCGGTCTCCACCGTCGAGGTGGTAGCCAGCGATGTTGTGGTGGTGGCCATAGAGGGGTGATGGCGTGCTGGCGTTCCCGTCGATGAACCACCACCGATCGCGTATCCCAGCCCCACTCCGATACCCACCGACGCGAGAGCGATTGCGACTATAACCGCAAGCCTCCCCGGCACGGGCCACCGCTCCTGGGAGAATCCCTGGCCACCCCGTGACGCAGAACCGCCGGTTGCGGGATTGACCCGAGTGGCGCTGTCCCACCCCAGTGCGCCGCCGATTCCCTCTCGCCTGCCCGGCCGGCGGCCGACCCCGGTCGCCGATTGTGCCACCGGGTTGGGCGCGGTAGGAGGTTCCTCGCCCTCGAGGTGCTCGGGCGGTGTGCCCTCCGGCTGGTCGTCGGCGTCGTCCACTCCCTGGCACAGGTTAGCCGGGAGACATAGCCGCGCGGCAACAGCAGGCACGTGGGCAGCCCCTATGGTTCTACATACATGCGCTCCTCCCGGCCTTCCTTCACCGCTCGCCAGGTTGCACTGATCCGGGTAGGCCTGGAGCGCCCTCACCTCCCCACCGGTGACGACGAAGCAGAGGCGCGCCTATACCAAGCGCTCAGCCGACACCATCGGTGGATCGTGGCGGGAAAGGCCTCACGTCAGGGCGTCGTCTACCGGACCGCCTTCTTCGATCGAGAAGTCCTCCTGGCGCTCGCCGCCGGAGTGCGCCAGATAGGGATTATCGGAGCCGGATACGACGGGCGATCCCTGAGGTTCGCCTTCCCCGGCGTCCGCTACTTCGAGATCGACCATCCCGCCACCCAGCAGGACAAGGTCGCACGCCTCGCGCGGATCGGCGCCGACTCCGGCGCGATCACTTTCGTTCCGATCGACCTGATAACGGGCGACCTGGTGGCTGCACTGGAGGAGGCCGGTCTGGAACGCGCGCTCCCCGCTCTCTTCCTCGTGGAGGGGTTGCTCAGTTACCTGCCTCGTACCGCGGTCGAAACGCTCTTCGAGAGTCTCCGAGAAGTAGCAGGGGCGGGAGCGCGCCTTGCAGCCGGTTTCCTGATGGCTGCGGCCCGCCAACCCGCCCACCGTCGGGCATGGGGAAAGCTCTATAACCTTGGGCTCCTAACCCTGGGCGAACCATGGATGACCGTGTTTGACCCAGGAGAACCGGAGCGCCTCCTCGCCGACACCGGATGGCAGATCGCCGAAGAGAGCGGGAGCCCCGTCTCCTACCAGGGGCCACGCGCTCTGATGGTGAGGGCCGCACCCACCGGCCCGATTACACCGTGACGAGCGTCGTCTTCTTCGGACATCACCGGCGAGCCGGACGTCAATCGCCTTCTGTTTCGCGGCGTCGCTCAGCGCGCCGACATGGTGATGAAGTCGCGTGACCAGTCGGTGAAGTAACGTGCTGGCCCACCGGTCATCGACGAGAGGAGCGGGGTGCCGGTCGCCGGTGAAGCGGGCACTCCCGTAGCAGGATCATACGTGCAGAAGTTCACCCAGTCGGTATTGATGTCGGTCTCCATCGCGCGCACCGCGCCAGCCCGCACCAGGAGGTTCGCCAGGGTGGTGATATTCAAGCCAGGCCCCCCGACGTAGACCAGCGCGCCGCTGGAAGTTACTCCGAGTCCCGATCGCCACACATACACCTGATTGCCTAGAGTGAGACCCCACCGGGTGGTGTCGTTGGCGTTCAATCCAGGTACCGGTGCCCCGTTGTCGACCAGCAACTGCAGGTTCTGACGTACGGCCACCACGTTCGAGGTCATCGACACTTCCGAACCCCACGCTCCGACCGTAGCGTTCCCGTTGGAGTAGATTACCAGTGAAGCTGCCCCGTTAACGAGTGGGTAGACCATGTGGCCCTCCGCGTAGTAGCCGCCCTGCGCATCTTGCATCCGGAACCCGGAATTGAATGCAGCCACCAGATTGACCGCATCGGTGGGAGACACCGGAGCCGTGTAATGCCACGGACCACCGCCTGGAATGTAGCTTCCCGAGTACAGCGTTGCCTTGAGGAGGGTGGTGTCCATCCAGGCAATCCCCACCACCAAGCTGGTGTGGACCGGGTCCGGTCGCATATAGGTCTCGTAGACCGCAGGGAGACCATGCACCAATCTTCCGGCAGGATGCCAATATCCCTCTCCCGGTATGGCGGGCGAGGCGAAGGGGGTGAGGGGGAGGGGAGGTGTCAAGTGATGCACCGAGCTAATCGACGTGACGGTCGGGGCGCCGGGTGCCGGTATTGCTCCCGCCGGTGGCTTGCCCCCTTTGGGTGGCTGGTGGTGTGAGTACCAGAAGTTCTCCGACCAGCGGACCAGTGAACTTCCACCATGGTCCCTCACCCACTCGGCAGCGGCAGCAACCGGTGAGCCGTTGGAAGGGTTGGTAACCGCCGAACCGAACGACCAGAGTACGGGCAGGAGGACGAGCGGGATCAGGACGGTCATGAGCGGATGCCGGCCAGGCCAGGTCCGGCGCCGAGCCAGCCTGCGGTGACGTTGGATGTACCACGATATGAAGTCGTGACGAGCGGAAGCCGGGACGATTGTTCGCCTCCGATCGCGCGCGATCGCCTCGCTCCGAGAATCACCATGGTAGGACTCGCGTGATGAGTTGCGAGCAGCTTCGTAGCGAGCGGCGCCCGGTGCGCTATGGGTGGACCGCTGGCCCCGGGGTCGCCCCGTGACGGACCGAGCTGGGGCGGGCATGAGGCGACTGTATCGTAGGAGACCTTACGATCCGATGAACCGTCAGGTCCTCAGCGCCGGATGTTGCAGGCACGCAATTGGTCCGCGCGACGGATGCCCGGGGGCACTGTGAGCTGTTAACCGATTTGTCAGGGTCTCGTCGCTACCATCGGTTGTCGTGCCTGCAATGTTGCCCGACCAGCGCACTGCCCCAGCCGCACGCTCGGGCAGAAATACGGATTTCCCTGCCTCCCCGCATCCTGGCAACGGCCTGGCCACTTCCTCTCTCGACACGGTGGAGGCCAGCGCTCGGCTAACCGGGATGCTCGGCCTCATCCTCATGGTGGGACTTCTTGTCGAGGGCGTGACCTTACTCTCGATACGCCACCTCGTGGTGGTCCACATCATCGTGGGCCTTCTCCTAGTGCCGGCCACATTGCTCAAATTGGGCAGTGTCTGGTTTCGTTTTGCCTCCTACTACGCCCATCATCCCGAGTTCCGCCGTGCCGGTCCCCCGTCCCCACTTCTCCGGTTGATGGGCCCTGTGGTGGTCGCCTCTACAGTCTTGTTGTTCGCCAGCGGGATATGGCTCGCTGCAATCGGTCCAGGCAAGCCCACATTGGCTGCCGCCATCCACAAGGCTTCCTTCGTTATCTGGTTCGGTGCAATGTCGGTGCACGTGCTGGGTCACCTACGGGAGCTTCCTCGGACGGCCTTCGGTGATTGGATCACCCGAGGGGGCCGGCGCGTCGTGATGGCAGGGCACGCGTTGACCCCGGTTCGCGGCACGCTTGGACGAGCCGTCGCGGTGGTGTCCGCCGTCGGGCTCGGAATCGCTCTGACCATCGCGAGCGGGAAAATCGCCCAACCGTGGCATCTTTGGGGCGGTGGGTAAACGGTGAAGATCGGAACGGAAACAATCGGGAGACGAGGTACTTCCGTGATCGCGAGTGTGGCTCTCGTCGGACTCGCTCTGGCTTTCCACGGATACGGGCGCGGTGTCGCCGTCGTCAGCACGCCTTCCGCATTCGCTCGGTCGGTGCCCGGCACCGCTCACCCAGCCACGACGTCGAGCCCCGCCCGGAGCACGGTCTCCAAGCCGACCGGCGGTCCGGCAACCACGACCGGCGGTCCGGCAACATCGCAACAATCCACTACCTCCACCTCGGCTCCTCAGAACCTCGGCCCCCTCCTCTCGTCGACCCAGTACGCCCCCTACGCATTCCAGGTGTACCCCGGACCGGTCAGCCAGCAGGCCCGGGTCGCCATGGCAGGGTTCTCCGTGTCCGTCCATAGCTCCGGCGCCAGCGAGACGGTAAGCATTTCCGCTGCGGGATCGACCGGAACTGCCCAACAATCGTCCTACCCCGCGGGTGATCGGGTCTATTTCGTGGAAACTTCGCTGGGCGACGACTCCAACGCTGCGGACTATAACGGCGGCGACGACGGGATCATCGTGACCAGCTCCGACGGGAGGATCGTTCAGTGACGGTTGCCAGCAAGAAGGCTTCTCCCCGCGCTCCGATTTCCCCATCGGCCAGCCGGATCGGTTCACCTCCCAGACCGGTGTCCCCGCCCGCCGTAGCAAGAGGCCGGGACGGAAGGTGGGAGACGATCTCGTCGATGGGTCTGCCGGTGGCAAGAATATTGCTGGGTCTGGTGCTCGCCTGGTTCGGCTATCACGAACTGGTCAGCCCGCTCGTGTGGACCGGCTATGTCCCGTTACTCTCGTCCACCTCGCACCTCTCGGAGGTGCTGGTCCTTGCTCACGGTTGGGTCCTGCTCGTCCTCGCTGCCTCCCTTGTCGCTGGCGTCGCCCCCCGTGGGGCAGCCCTCCTCTCGGCTGTGCTGCTCGCGGAGATCGTGCTCTCCCTGACCGTCCGTGGTGGGCTGTCCGACCTGGTCCTACGGGACGTGGGTGTCCTGGGCCTCGCGCTGGCCATTGCTGGCACCGAACAGAAGAAGTGGGTTCTCACCCGCTGAGGGCGCCGCGATGTGAGGCGCCAGGCTGCTGAGTTCCACGCCGGCTCCGGCATTTCCTCTGTTCACAGCGTTTTCGGTGAGAAGTGGGACAGGGGACGCACAAGGCGCAGTGGTGGGCCGTAGTCGCGATTATTCGAATCCGGCTGCCGTACCGGAATGGCTCCCCGCCTTCGAGGCTCTCGCGTAGCAAGATGTAGCATCTTGTGCTACGGTTGTGTCATGATCAAGACCATTCCCCAACGCGAGCTACGGAACAACAATGCGAAGGTAATCGAGGAGGTCGTAGCCGGCGAGAGCTTCGTGGTGACTCGAAACGGCGTCCCGGTAGCTGAGCTGCGACCGGTTCGGACGACGCGTCGGAGCTTCGTCCCAAAGAATGAAATTGTGTCGCTTGCAGCCGCGAGCCCGCACGTCGATTTCGAGGAGTTCCGAACAGACCTCGATCGGGCCGTAGATCAGGGGCTGTAGATGTCGCAAGGGCTACTCGATACTTCTGTGGTCATCGACTGGGACGATCCGGCGGTGACATCTTCTCTCCCCGACAACGTCGCGGTCTGCGCGGTTACCGTCGCCGAGCTGGCCGCCGGGCCGCACCTTGCCTCGACAGGAACTGAGAGCGCTCGCCGGCAAGCTCGTCTTCAGCAGGTCGAGGCCACGTTCGAACCGCTACCTTTCGATGTACTCGCGGCCCGCAGCTACGGACAGATCGTTGCTGCTGTTGTCGAGTCCGGTCGTTCACACCGGCGCCGCGTTGCAGATCTACTCATCGCCGCCACCGCCCACGCCAACGGACTCGCTCTATATACGCGTAACCCAGATGATTTTGCCGGCCTTGGTGCTCTCATCGACGTCATCGGCGTTTAGGATTCGGTAACGAAGAAGCCCACGCGCCCGAGGCTCGTTCCCGAACACAGAAGTTCGGATAGGGACCTGAGCTCCTGAGCCCAAGTTCGAATACGGGACTGTGGTGGGCCGGGCTGGATTCGAACCAACGTAGGCTGTGCCGGCAGATTTACAGTCTGCTCCCTTTGGCCACTCGGGCACCGACCCAAAACGCCGGGACGGAACCCGGCTGGGGCTGGAACGAGCCGCAGGCAGTCCGCTCAGCCGCATTTCACCATAGCCGAAATCGTCCCGGCCCCGGACCGGCCCACCCGCCCCGGGCCAGGATGGCGATTCTGAAACTGTCATTTGTCAAGTAGTACTTGCATCAAGCCCTGGGCCGCCATTACCGTCGACTCATGGCTTCCGGTTCCGCACTCAAGCTGCTTCGTCCCTCTCTCCTCGCCCTGGGTGCCCTGGCCCTCACTGCCGGGGCGTGCTCGACCAGCCCCAGATCACCATCTGCAACATCTTCTCCGACCACGTCCACTACCCACCCACCCCGAGCCGGATCGGTCAACCTCGGCTTTGCCGGCTCGACCCAACTCCTCAATGAGCAGAAGATCGGCCCCGCATTCACCGCCGCCACCGGGTACGCGTACCAGGGCCAGGGTGGGGGAGCCGCTGCGGTGGCCCAATTCATCAAGTCCGGGCAGTACGCCTCGACCGTGTTCGAGTCGATTGGCGGAGGACCGATCGGGATCCTCGAACCCTCGTTCACCCATTACTACGTCGAGTTCGCCTCCAGCCCGCTGGTCATCGCCTACAACCCGAGCGGTCCCTTCGGCTCCCGTCTTGCCGCCATCGCGGAGGGAAAGAAGCCGATCGCAGACCTGTTCACCACCATGGCCACCAATGGCTTCAAGCTCGGGCGGACCGACCCGAACGTCGATCCGCAGGGGCAGGGCTTCCTGCTCATGGTCGCCCTGGCCGAATCGCAGCTCCACGTCTCCGACACCACCGTCAAGGCGCTACTCGCCAACTCGCAGACTTTCGCCGAGACCGGATTGGAATCTGTCCTCCAATCCGGACAGCTCGACGCGGCGAGCGCCTACCTCCCCCAGGCAGTCCAGATGCACCTGCCCTACATATCCCTTCCAAACTCAATTAATCTGGGCAATCCGAAAGATGCCGCCCGCTACGCAACCGCCTCGATCACGCTTACCACCCCCGCCGGCAAAGTGGTTACCGGTACACCGCTCACTCTCGACGTCACGACCATCGACCAGCCAGGTGAATCGGAAGTCGACAAGGCGGCCTCCGACGCCTTCGTTACCTATATGCTGTCACCAGCAGGCCTAGCTGCCTATCGTGCTGCGGGATACACGATCCTAACCCCCACGCTCTACGGGAGCCGGAGTGGAATTGCTTCCTCGATCCTCTCCGAGGTGCACGCATTCGTTCCCGGTCCGGCGGCATCGCCCACTGCACGCTCCACTGCCGGGTGACGTGAACGGCGGAAGCTCGGTCGCTGCCCCGCTGGGCATCTCCGGGCCTTCCCCCACTCCGGGCACGCCCGATCTCCCAACCGCCGCGCGGGTGTCCACCGGCCTGGCGATAGTGGCATCGGTCGTCGCGTGGGTGGCTCTTCTCGGCCCTTTTGGCGAGCTGATCTCCCACATCTCTCCACGCTCGGCAACAGCCGCCTTCCATCAGCCCGGCGCTTTCGATCCGCTTGTCACCTCGTTGGCCGCGTCGGCAGCCGCCCTTGGTGCGATCGTCCTCCTGGGCACCCCCCTCGCCTGGATGCTCGCCCATCATCGCCTACCTGCACCCCGCCTGTGGAACATCGGCTTGTTGATCCCACTGCTGATGCCCCCCCTGGTGATCGGGCTCCTGCTCATCTACCTCTACGGGCCTCGATCGCCGATCGGGGAACTGATCGCGCATGTACATCTCAGCGCTACTAACACCTTCCTCGCCCTGGTGATCGCCGAAATATACGAGGCGGCGCCTTACTACGTCCTGGGTGCTCAGAGCGCTTTTTCCGAGGTCGATCCCCATCTCGAGCAGGCTGCCGGGCTTCTCGGCCACCCTCCCCGGCGCGTGCTGCGGGCGGTCACCCTTCCGATGGCTGCTCCCGGTCTGGCCACCTCCCTGGCCTTTTCCTGGGCGAGGGCGATCGGGGCATTCGGGGCAGTGGTGATCATCGCCTATCACCCCTACGGCCTCCCGATGAAGATCTGGCTGTCACTCCAGGACCTCGGCCTTCCCCAGGCACTTCCGTTCGCTCTCGCGCTCGTGGTGGTGGCATTGCCATTTCCCTTGGCCGCCTTCGGCTGGGCTGCCCAGGCACGGAGGCGGCGATGAGTGGGGCGGGTGTTCCGCGCGCGAGCCGCCCTCGACCACCTGTCCCCCCACGGAGGCGGCGATGAGTGGGGACCTCGAGATTTCGTTCACGGTCCAACGGCGCGACTTCCCGGTGGCCGCCGAACTGACCATTCCCACCGGGGAACACCTGGTCCTTTTCGGGCCATCGGGAGCCGGGAAGACCACCGTGATCGAGGCGATCGCCGGGCTGGTGCGGATAGAAGGGACGATCCGCTTGGGATCCCAGGTCCTCACCGAGTCCGGTCCGCCCTACTCCTCTATCCCCTTGCATCGCCGCCGGGTGGGACTGGTCCGCCAAGATCCTGCCCTCTTCCCCCACCTCACCGTAGCGGAGAATATCGGCTTCGCCCGCAGGCTGCCGGTCGACGCACCCGCCATCCTCCAGATCGGAGACGGCCTGGGGCTCGCCGGAATGCTGTCGAGCCTGCCCGCCGCACTGTCGGGTGGCCAACGCCAGCGGGTCGCACTCGCCCGGGTCCTCGCTTCCGACTATGCCACCCTGCTCCTCGATGAGCCCTACACCGGCCTCGACCAGTCGCTCGCCCGTGAGCTCACCCGCCGTGCAGTTGAGTCCACTGCCTCCGTGCCGTCCATCATGGTCACTCATGACCTGGACGCCGCCCAGTCGTTCGGCGACCGCATCGCGGTTCTCGACCACGGTCGCGTCCTCCAGGTAGCCGATCCCCGCACGATCGTGGTCCGGCCCGCCACCCGCCGGGTAGCCGAATTGGTCGGCTACCGTGGATTCGCCGGTCTCGGCGGGCTGGGGGATCGCCGGGTCGCCGGGATCCATCCCGATCGGGTGGTACCGGGAGCTTTCCCCGAGAGAGGTGTTGTGCTGGAGGGAGCCGTGAGGACCTGCCGCCCATCCGGGGCGGGACATGAGCTGGAGTTGAACACCAGCGGTTCTGTCGTTGTCGTTCGCTTGCCTGCCGCCGCTCAAATCGGCGAGTACCTCACCGTCACCGCGCTCGACCCGCCCTTTTTTCCCGAGGCGGGGAGATGAGAGACCCGGACGCGGCCGATCTGCGGCCCAGCGAAAAACCTCTCATTGAACCGAGCCGGGGCAACGACCCATCCGAGGGAGGGGAGGGGCCACAACCGGGCAACCGGGTACGCCTGCTCCGCGTGGCCCGCGGGCTATCCCAGGTCGAGCTCTCTCGTGCCGCAGGTGTCACTCGCCAGGCAATCGCCGGTATCGAATCCGGGCGCTGGGATCCATCGCTCAAGGTCGCTCTGGCCCTCTCCGGAGCCCTAGCCACGACCGTCGACGATCTTTTCGGGCAGGAGCCCCTGCGCAGTCCTATTCCGGTCGAGCTGGTCGATCCCCACGCTTCACCAACCGGGGCTCGCATCCAGACGGCCCGGATCGCCGGACGCACTCTTGCCTTCCCCCTGGCCGGCGATGGTGCGATGCGTGCCGGATTCGGAGGAGCAGCCGGGGTTGTCACCGCTGCAGGCGCTCCGATCGCCCATCTCCAGCCGCTGCAACCGCTACGACCCGCCCTGGTGGTGGCTGGGTGCGATCCCGCCATCCCCTTGCTCGAAGAGCCCTTGGCATCCCTTCCCGAACCGATCGACCTAGTGTGGCTCTCCTGCGGAAGCGCCCGCGCCCTCGAGCTCCTTGCAGCCGGCAAGGTCCACGCTGCGGGAGTCCACCTACTCGATACGGTCACCTCCATATACAACAGCGAAGCAGCGCGCTCGGCTCTGGCCGGCATTAGTGCGGAGATCGTCGGGTTCGCGCTCTGGGACGAGGGCATCGTGATCGACAGTGCCGTTCAGGGCCGGGTCATGGATCTCGCCGACGTGCTCGACCGCGGACTGTCTATCGTAAATCGAGAGGAAGGATCGGAAGCACGCAACGTTCTCGACCGCGAACTGTCCCGGTTCCACATCGACTCGGGCGAAGCGAGCGGATACCGCACCGAAGCATCGGGGCATCTCCTGGTCGCATCGGCCATCGGAGCAAAGCTGGCCGGTGCCGGAATCGCCAACGAGGCCGCCGCTGCGACCTACGGCCACCGCTTCATCCCTCTAGTGACGGAACGATACGACCTGGTCATTCCGGCTGAGCTGATTCCCACTGCCGAAGTCGCAGCGCTCCTCCGGGTACTCGGCATGCCTGCCACCCGCCGCCAGATCGGTGCGCTGCCCGGCTATGACGCAAGCATCTGCGGAGAGGTGGTCGACGCGTTCTGAGGGAGCCGCTGGCGTGGTTGTCTCGACCGCTTCGATCACGCCCTGAGGTGTGTGGCAACACACCGAAACGCTAACCTCGATCCCATGCCGACATTCGACGTGGTTTCCGAGATCGACATGCAGGAAGTCCGCAATGCCGTGGACCAGGCCAACCGGGAGGCGGCCACCCGATTCGACTTCAAGGGCACCGATTCGACCATCGAGATCGCCGACATGAAGCTCCAGCTCCACTCGGCGACCGAGGACCGGATGCGCGCCCTGGTGCAGGTCCTGGAGGAGAAGCTGGTGCGCCGGGAGGTCTCCCTCAAGTCGATCGACAAGGGGAAGATCGAGGAGGCTGCCAAGGGCACCGCCCGCATGGAGATCACCCTCAAGGCCGGCATATCTTCTGACGCGGCCAAGGCGATCAACAAGCACATCAAGGACAATGCGCCCAAGGGGGTGTCATCGTCCACCCAGGGCAATCAGGTGAGGGTTCAGGGCAAGAAGCGTGACGACCTTCAATCGGCCATCGCCTCCCTCAAGGAAGCAGACTTCGGCCTGCCGCTCCAGTTCGTGAACTTCCGGGACTGAGCCCGGTCTGCGGGCCGGGCCGAGGGGACGAGCGCGCTAAAATTCGTGAACTTCCGGGACTGAGGGCGGGCAACCGGAGAAGGTCCTCCGGCCGACCGCCAAGGGCCGCCGGAGCGAAGATCAGGAGCCCCAGTTCACCTTCACCCATCCTGCAAAGGGAAGGACCTGAGTCGCAGAGGTATGAACCGTATGCGCGCCGCTGTCTGGAGCAGGGATACCCGAGACGGTGAGGGGCGGGTAGCAGTTGACCAGGAGCGGCAAGTTCACCTTCGGTGCCAGAGTCGCGGCGAGTGATGGAGAGAACGCCTTCACTTGGCTGAGGATCTCCTGAGGAATATTGACCTGAGTAATTCCGCCATTGCCGATTGCGTTGGAATCCATCCAGTCCCAGGTGACCGGGCACTCCGCTTGACCCGGTGCGTCGGCCGGCCGGTACGAGGAGGTGAGGCGAGTGGTCACCGTCGCACAACCGGACGCATCGTCAGGCGATACGGTCACCGAAACGCCGGCACGTACGGAGAAGTCGTAGGAGACTTTCAGGTTCGATCCCGAAGTGCCTGCCGGTGCACACACCTTCCAGGGTGCTGGAGACGAGGTGAAGGGCACCAGGACCTGGGGAAGTGTGGCCTGGGGATCCTGACCGGTGGCGACCCGCTCGATCGCAGTGACGATGTACTTGAGGACGTTCTGGGTATTCGGCGAGGAGAGAGTCGAAGGATCGTTCACCTTGCCCGACAGCGCGGTATCGGGATTGTAGAGCTGGGACGACTCGTAGGGATTGAAGAATGCGTGAGCTACCGTCGCGTTCCCCGAGCGGTGCCCGTAAGCCATGAAGTTCACCTGGTGCAACTCCGGATGGAAGTCGCGGTGCCCGCAGTCGGTCACCCAGCTCCCCATCACCGCCGCACTATCACCTGCCTGTGGGGTGAAGCCAGGCACAACATTGGACTCGTCGGCGGTCGCAAGATCCGGCCATTGCTCCCCGGGAGAGATCTGGACGGCACCCGCTACGTGGGGCAGCATCCCGGTCTGTATCTCGTCGTGGATCAGATTTGGTTTGGTCGGCCCGTGACCGGGGGCAGGGTATCCCTTGTCCAAGCCGTCATAGGCGGGGATAAGCCTTTCGTCAAAGCTGAAATCGCCACCGTAGGGATGGTCCAGCGGTACGTCGGAGGCGCCAGCCCCCGGGGACGCGATGGTTCCGGAGGCCATCATTTGCTTGGCCATTACCGGCTTCCCATCCGGCCCCACCGGACCGGTTGGGATGAAGGCGCCCAGATGCTTGGCAACTTTGGCTTGGCTGATCGGGACGTGGGTCAGTTCCGTCAACCAACCGTATTGATCGGATCCGCAGTTGAGGGTTGCCGATCTGTCGGTCGGGAGGGTCCCGTTGGCGGCCAGCGCCGCGCTCTGAACGAAGGAGACGCCAGGTTGACTACGAGCAACCGTGTGGGTCGACGAAGAACATGCCCCCAGCCCGGCCGCGGCCAAGCCGAAAGCAGCAATGACCCCGGCTGCACGCCGAGTCGATGGGAAGCGAGCGCCCTTTTCCATGATCTCCTCCATGCGGGATGTTCACTGTGTAGACAGATTCCGGTCACGGAACCGTAACACAAGCCCTACGGCGAAGGGTGCTACCGCGCGCGCCGGGCTACCCTCCGGAGAGCACTCTCAGAAATGCTGCCAATCGCCCGACCGGAGGCGATGAATCCGTTCGGGGGTGGGAGGATGGTCGTTGAACCACCGGGCGAAGCTGACCTGCCGGCCGGTGAACGGGTTGACGATGAAGAGCGACGACACCGGCTGGGGCACGTTCATCGGAGCTGCCCGCACCCCCCGGTCGATCTTTTCCAGGGCACGGGCGAGGGGCTCGCCGCTGCCCAGCAGGCGGGCACCCGATCGGTCCGCCTCATACTCCCGTGAACGGGATAGCGCGAGCTGGAGGAGCATGGCCGCGATGGGCGCAAGGATGGTCATCGCCAGCAAACCGAGCAGGCCGCCTTCCCCCTCCTCGTCCCTGCCCCCGATACCGCCGAACATGGCGCCCCACATGGCAATCCGGGCAATGAAGGTAATCCCCATCGCGACCGCCGCCGCCACCGATCCGATCAGGATGTCCCGGTTGCGCACGTGTGACAGCTCGTGGGCGAGAACTCCGGACAGCTCGTCCCAGTCGAGGACCTGGAGTATTCCCTGGGTGCAGCAAACCGCCGCGTGCGCGGGGTCGCGACCAGTGGCGAAGGCGTTCGGCTGCGCCGCGGGCGACACGTAGAGACGTGGCATCGGAAGTCCGCCCCTCTGGGTTAGTTCCCGCACCACCTGGTAGTACTGAGGCATCTGCTGCTCGCTGACCGGCTGGGCGCCGGCCGCTCGGATCGCCAACGCGTCCGACTTCCAGTAGGAAACACCGGTGATCACCAACCCGATGACGAGACCGATTCCCGCTCCAGCGACCGCGCCGGCACCAGTTCCCCCGCCGATGGCAGCTCCGATCACGACGAAGAGTGCACCGAGCGCGGACAGCAGCACGAAGGTCTTGACAGTGTTGCGGCTCACGATGATTCCAACCTAGCCGCCTGCCCTCTCAATTCCTGGGCGGCTGCGGTACCGGGGAGGCGAGGCCCTGGGCGGCTGCGGTGCCGGGGAGGCAGGGCCCTGGGCGGCTGCGGTACCGGGGAGGCGAGGCCCTGGGCGGCTGCGGTGCCGGGGAGGCAGGGCCCTGGGCGGCTGCGGTGCCGGGGAGGCAGGGCCCTGGGCGGCCTGCGGCCTGCGGCCTGGGAAGTGCTACTCCTCGTCGGCAGAGCCCCCGGACGCGCGGGATCGAATCTCCTCCACCACCGACGGGTCGGCCAGGGTGGTGGTGTCCCCGAGAGAGCGCCCGTTGGCTACGTCGGCGAGCAGGCGGCGCATGATCTTGCCGCTGCGGGTCTTGGGCAGCTCGTCGGTGAAGATGACCGTCCGAGGCCGGGCGATCGGCCCGATCACCGACGCCACGTGGGTGCGCAACTCCTCTCCCCGCTCCTCGGAAGCCACCTCGGATGCCTTGAGGGTGACGTAGGCGACGATCGCCTGTCCAGTAGTCGGGTCCTGGGCACCCACCACAGCAGCCTCGGCAACTGCAGGATGATCGACCAGCGCGGATTCAACCTCGGTGGTGGAGATCCGGTGGCCGGATACGTTCATCACGTCATCGACCCGGCCAAGCAGCCATAGGTAGCCGTCGTCGTCGACTTTTGCCCCGTCGCCCGCGAAATACCGGCCCTCGAACCGACTCCAGTAGGTCTGGCGGTAGCGCTCGGGGTCGCCGTAAATCCCCCGCAACATGGCAGGCCAGGGACGGGTGAGGCACAGATAACCCCCGCCCTTCTCGACCCGGTTCCCGTGGTCGTCAACCACCTCGGCTCCGACGCCGGGAAGGGGAAAAGTCGCCGACCCCGGCTTCAAGGTGGTCACTCCGGGGAGCGGAGAGATGAGAATGGAACCCGTCTCGGTCTGCCACCAGGTGTCAACCACTGGGCACCGCCCGCCCCCGATGTTCTCGTGGTACCAGACCCACGCCTCCGGGTTGATCGGTTCACCGACCGACCCCAGCAGCCGCAGCGACGAAAGGTCGTGCTTGGCGGGTAGCTCGGATCCCCACTTCATAAAAGTTCGGATGGCAGTCGGCGCTGTGTAGAGGATGCTCACCCGGTAGCGCTCGATGATCTCCCACCACCGGTCTCGATCGGGGAAGTCGGGGGTTCCCTCGTACATAACTCCGGTGGCGCCATTGGCTAGCGGCCCGTAGACGATGTAGCTGTGCCCGGTCACCCACCCGATGTCTGCTGCACACCAGTAGACGTCCGACTCGGCCTTGAGGTCGAACACGTACTTGTGGGTGAAGGCGATCTGGGTGAGATAGCCACCAGTGGTGTGCATGATGCCCTTGGGCTTGGCAGTGGTCCCCGAGGTATATAAGAGATAGAGCAGATCCTCGGAATCCATCCGCTCCGGCGCGCATTCCGTCGCGGCACCTCCCATCAGGTCGTGCCACCACAGATCCCTGCCATCGACCATGGCTACTTCCTGCCCGGTCCTCCTCACGACCACTACGTGCCGGATCGTCGGACATTCCGCGCAGGCTGCGTCGGCGTTCGGCTTCAATCCCGATATCGTGCCCCTGCGCCAGCCACCGTCGGCAGTGACCAGCACTTCGGCTCGAGCGTCCTGGATACGCCCGGCCAGGGCCTCCGACGAAAAGCCTCCGAAGACGATGGAATGTGGGGCGCCGATCCGCGCGCAGGCCAGCATGGCGACCGGCAGCTCGGGGATCATCGGCATGTAGATGGCCACCCGGTCTCCGCGCTCGACGCCCAGCCCCTTCAGCACGTTGGCGAAACGACAGACTTCGTCGAGCAGGTCGCTGTAGGTGATTACCCGGCGGTCCCCCGGCTCGCCCTCCCAGAAAAAGGCCACCCGGTCCCCCTGGCCCGCCTCCACATGCCGATCGAGGCAATTGTAGGAAACGTTGAGCTTGGCACCCGCGAACCAGGTGGCGAAGGGGAGGTCCCATTCGCACACCGACGTCCACGGCTCGTACCAGTCGACCAGCTCCCGAGCCTGTGCGGCCCAGAATCCCTCCCAATCGGCGTCCGCAGCCTCGTAGAGAGACCGATCGGACACCGCGGCGGCGTCGCGAAAGGCCCGGGGAGGAGGAAAAGTCCGCCGCTCCAGGAGAAAGTCTTCGATAGCTGCGCTGTGATCGCTCATCACGGCGATCCTACCAAGAGGTGCCCGCCGTGGACGGTCTGCCCGCCGAGGGTTATCCCGGATTTCCGCTTCAGGATGTGGTCGTGAACGACGAGATTAATTAGCGGGAAGAGAGAGGAAGGCCCAGGTTGCGGGGCCATTATGATCCTAAGGAAGGGGGGTCACTGTGTCACTGGTGACCGAGAATGTGGAGCAGTTGTCCTGGGACCGGATCCGCACCACTAGATCTTTTGTCACCGATATGCCCCCCGAGCACGTTCTCACCGAGATGTCCGCCTATTACGAATTGACCGGGTGGGAAGCCGAGGCAGTCGGCCCTCTGGCCTACAAGGCATCCAAGTGGTTTTCGATGAGCGTGCACCTGGAACCTTTCAACGAGAGCGCACGCCAGCGGATGGCAGCATGGGTATTGCGCGACATGTATCCGCGTAATGTCGGCCGCGGCTGCTACCTCGAGGCGTACTACCGCTACACCTTCGACGTCTCGGTCGAACCAGGATCAGACCGCGATGGAAATCCATTTACCTCGGTCACCACTATCTACGAAGAGGAGATCGATCCCTTCGGAGGAGGCATCCCCGACAAGGCGGACTTCTGGGTACGAAGTGAATTCGACACCCACGATCCCCATGCCGACGTCATGAAGGTGTTGGGCGCGCGCGGGAGCTGAAGAAGCACCAACTCGTTCGCGGAGGCGGCGCGATGCCCGGTGGGCAACCCGAGCCGGGGTGATGCCCACCGGGACAGGTCGATAGGCGTCAGTTGCTCTGCAGCTCTTTCCTCAGAACAGCAAAGTCGCGTGGCGGGCGAAATCGAGCAGCGGTTGCGCCCAGATCCCGAACACCACGGTCACCGCCCCGGACAGGGCGATAACCACCGCCGGGCCGAACGGCACACCGGCGAAGAGTGGAGCAGCCGGCGCTTCGGCCAGAGCTGGCGTAGTGCCGACCGAGGCGACAACCTCTTCGTCCATGACCGCCACCGCTGCGGCCGAATGCTCGAAAGCCGGCAATGGAGCTGCCGACGGCGCGTCCCCGACGGAGAAGCGGACGGAGGCTGTCCCTGCTCCGGGCTGCACGACAGCAGACGCCTCACCCCCTGTACCGGTGGAGAACATGTACCCCACCACCCGCAGGTAGAAGAACGCCGCTATCGCTGCCGATACCATGGCGATCACAGCAAGGGCATAGGAATGTGCTTCGGCGACTGCGGAGACCACCGAGAACTTGGCGAGGAACCCGGTGGTGAACGGTACCCCTGCCTGCGCCAGGAGGAACACGCTCATGCCAATCGCGAGGAACGGCTGCCGGCGGATCAGACCCCGGTAGTCCTCCAGATCGTGCCGGGAATCCCCAGTACCGGATACCACCTGGGCGACCGTGAATGCTCCGATCACCATGAAGGTGTACGCGAAGAGGTAATAGAGCGATCCGGCGATCCCGCGGCCCGACGCGGCTGCCAGACCGATGAGAACGAATCCCGCATGACTGACCGATGAGTAGGCGAGCATCCTCTTGACGTCGCGCTGCACGACCGCCAGGACGGCGCCCACCACCAGGGACAGAACCGCCAGGGCCCAGATCACCGGCTTCCAGTCGATCTGGAGGGTTCCCAGGGTCGAATAGACCACCCGGAGCAGGCCGGCGAAACCGCCCGCCTTGGCCACCGCCGCCATGAAGGACACTGCGGGGGTCGGCGCGCCCTGGTAAACGTCCGGTGCCCAGGTGTGGAACGGCACGGCAGCCACCTTGAACCCGAGACCCACCAGAAGAAAAGCCATCCCCGCCAGCAATACCCCGTTGTGGACGATCACCGAGGTGGTGAGAAAAGTGGCGATGGCGGACAGGTTGGTCGACCCGGTCGCACCGTAAACAAGGGCGATCCCGTACAGGAATATCGCCGACGAAAAAGCTCCCAGAACGAAATACTTGATCGCCGCCTCGCCCGATTGCCTCCGTCGCAGGTTGGACCCGGCCAGCACATATAGGGCGATCGACATGATCTCGAGCCCCAAGAAGAGAACGATGAGGTCGTTGGCTGCCCCCATCAGCATCGCACCGGCAGACGACAGCATGAGCAGGACCGCGAACTCCGGACCTTCCATCGACTCGCGCCGGAGGAAGCTCGCAGAGGCCAGCGCGCTCAGGAAAAGAGCCACCGAGACGAGCACCAATATCAGTGCGGAGAAGCCGTCCACCGCGATCGCACTGTCGACGGCGGTGAATCCGTGCTTGCCGGCGCCCACCACCCTGCTCCACACATGCAACGACCAGACCAGCGACACCACCGCGACCGAGCAGGTGAGGGAAGTGGTGAAAGCGTGGGGCAGCGGTGAACGACGCAGGGCGGCAATGGTGAGCAGCACCAGCGCTCCGACCACCATGACGACCTCCGGGCCGATAACCGAGTAGGCGACGTGTGGTACCGGCAGGGTCGAGCTGGCGAGCATCACGGCCGGATCCCTCCTCCTGATGGCGGCTGAGCGGAGATGCCTGCTGCCTGAGAACCCGGCGAATTCCCGCCAGCCGGGCTTCGATGGAGAGAATACCCTCCAACCGCGGTCGAGGATCCCGGACCCGTCTTCCCTGCCGCCTGAACCTGATGGACCAGCATGGTAACCGTCGGGGTCACCCGGTCGAGTAGCGGGCGCGGGTACACCCCGAGGAAGACGATCAGCACCACCAGGGGAGCCATGACGAGGCGCTCGGCCCAGGTCATATCGGCTACCGATACATTGGCGCCGGTGGGTTTACGATGGAAGGCCTGCTGGTAAGCCCAGAGGAGGTAGACGACGGAGAGAATCACCCCTGTCACCGCGACCACCGCCCACCACCGGTGGGTGACGAAGGTGCCGGTGAGGATGAGGAACTCCCCGACGAAGCCGTTCAGCCCGGGCAGGCCCACTGCCCCCAGCATGACCAGGGTGAAGACCCCGGCCAGCACTGGGGCCGACTTCTGCAGTCCGGAGAGCTGGGTGACGTCCCAGGTCTCCCGGCGCCGGTAGATCATGGCGATGAGAAGGAAGAGCCCAGCCACCAGGATTCCGTGGTTGATCATCTGGAGCACCCCTCCGGCGAGCGCCTGGGGAGACAGGGCGAACAGTCCCAGAACGATGAACCCGATGTGGGAAAGCGAGGAGTAGGCGACCAGCCTCTTCAGATCGCGGGTGTACCCCGCGACGATGGCTCCGTAAAGGATGCCCCCGACCCCGAGGGTGAGCAGGAGGGGCGCAAGGTCGTTGGACGCTTTTGGGAACAGGTCTAGATCGAAGCGGATGATCCCGTAGGTCCCCAGTTTGGCCATGATGGCCGCCAGGACAACCGATGCCCCGGCTGGAGCCGAAGAATAGGCGTCAGGCGACCAGCTATGGAAGGGAAAGATCGGCGCCTTGACTGCGAAGGCGGCAGTGAAGGCGAGGAAGAGCCACTTGGCGGTGGTGGTCGCCAGCGCGTGAGTCGCGGTGAGGGTGAGCAGGTCGAAAGTGAGGTGGCCTACCGCATGCTCGGAGGAGAAAGCCACCACCAGCATGCCCACGAAGAAGAATGCCGAACCGAGCAAAGTGTAGAGAAAGAACTTCACCGCGGCATAGGACCGATCCCCGTGTCCCCAGCGCACAATGAGGAAGTAGGCGGGAACCAGGGTCAGCTCGAACATCAAGAAGAACAGGAACACGTCGAGAGATAGGAAACTCCCCAGGCACGCCGCCTCCAGCAGGAGCATCAGGGCGCAATAGGCGCGGGTGTCCCTAGCGCCCGTCGCCGACGTGGTCGCCGCCGACGTGGCCGCCGCCCCACCGAGCACGATCGGGAAGATCAGCGCGGTGAGGAGCACCAGGAAGAGCGAAATGCCGTCGACTCCTAGCTCCCAGGAGATTCCGAAGGAGGAAATCCAATGGTGGCGGGTAAAGAATTGGTACCCGGCGGTGTGAGTGTGGAAAGCGATAGTCAGCGCGATGGCGAAGCCGAGAGTAGCGAGGCTGGCGGCCATCGCCGCCCCCCGCGCCAGGGTCGCCAG